>JAUVAA010000001.1 GCA_030591965.1 bacterium | reverse complement strand
GTATAAGCTCGAATACTATTCGATCAATTCAAAATGCAATAATAACCAGAAAACCGCTCACTTGCTTTATTAGTGCGCTGACGGCTAAATTAGTTCCGAGGGGCTATTACTTAGGGGAACACTGATGATCTATGATATAAAAAAATTTATATCAAAATCGGTGTCAGTTTCTTAAATTACACCTGAATTTGTTTGTCAGTATTCCATGCAGAGTAATAATGCAGTGGGTCGCATAATTGATTAATCGCGGTACTTTTCCAGTTGCCTAATAATAATCCATGTAAACGTAGATTCTGTTGTTTTTTTAATTTTTCCACCTTATTAAATAAGGAAGTTTGCACAGGAAAGCGACCATCTGAAATTAATAAAATATCCGCGCCTTGCCAACCTTCAGTTTTTTGCTTTTCTAAGGCTATTAATAAGGGATGCACTACATCAGTACCGCCATTAAAAGACTGCTGCAAAAATTTTAATAATTTCGTTAATCCACCTTGCGTTAAATCTAGTTCATGTTCAAGCACTTGTTCTAAGCCGCCGAAAGCATAAACAAAACAAGGTCTCTGTTCATTAAAAGCAATACGTAAGCCTTCTAAAACTAAGGCTTTAGCTATCGTCTCGGGCATCCCTTGCATGGAAGCAGAAGTATCCAAGCAAATGATAATGGGGCCATAGGCCTTACTGCTTTGGTGCTCTGTAGGTGGGCCACTAATGTCCAGTTCTTGATCAACCAGCCTAGGGTCAGGCATTAAACCGCAATGACAATAAGTCAGTAACTTTCTTTCTGCTCGTTTTGCATACCAGAGCATTTTTAATTTAGGGTGTCCCAGCATCGCTAGTTCGTTAGGCAATAAACGGCTCAATTCATCACTTAACACAATACCGCCCGTCTCCATAGCGGCTCTATCTGTCCAAGTCTCTTGTTTTACCGTCACTTGCCTGATGATTGGGTTAAAAACTTGTTCACTAAGAGAACTTATCGCATCTTCGCCAGCAACATCACGTAAACGTCCTAAAGCCGCCATCAACCGCTGTAATTCGGGGAGTTCTTGCAACAGCTTTCGGTAACGAATAATATCGCGCCAGCCTTCCGCAGATAATATCCCCTGACTTAAATCCCAACCTTTTCCTAATAAACCTGCAAACTCAGTATAGACAGAAGAAAGCTCGTGCCAGCTACCGGCTAGTTCCTGCCAGTTTTTATCCAATTGTTCAGTAATCATGATACTTGCTTGAGTATCACTCATATTATCTTCTGTTGTGGGCTCTGCGCTATGAATAGAAGTAGGGTTTTGTTGATCAGTAAAAGGTGAGGTTGGATCTGGTTCGCTATAATGGGAAGCTGTTTGCTCTGTAAAATTTGTCTCTTGTGTAGGGCTCTGGTTTATTTGAGCTGATGAGCTTTGACTTTCTTGTTGTTGATTGGATTGGCTTTGCGTTTCAGAAGGGGGATCTGGCAGTTCATTATTATTTGTTGGCGGTACATGATCTGCCAGGCCGCCTTGATCTTCAAAAGATGAATCTTTATTGTTGATTTTTTGTCGTTGTGCTAACTTATCAACAAAGCCTCCGGGCTTTAATGCAAAGTAATCTTCGGCACTGCTGATACCCTCCAAAACATCCTTTAACACACTATTTGTTAAGGTTTCTTGTTCACGACAAAATGGAGCAATATCTAACGTTTCTAAACGCATTAAAATAGTACGTTTGATAAAAGCCTCGGGCCAGTCCAGATCACTTTCTTCAGGTAAAACCCCGTTTAATAAACATTGTCGCCAGTGTAATACGGCTTTGACTCTTGGCATAAGTTCTCCATGAGTATGGGTAACGAGATCCGCATAAAGCGTTTCAGGAATATCATCAAGAAGTGCAAATTTAGCCTCGATTTCCTGAAAAAACATTATAATCTAGGCAGTTGATGGTAGCTGTTCATAACCGTTTGTAAACGAGAAAAAAGTTTTTCAGTCTGTTCTATCGCTTTATTTAAACTCGATGAGGCTAGCTTAGAAAAATCATCTAATAGCCATAAATGTTGTCCGATAACTTGCTCAAGCGTCGCATGTTGCTGATGTAAGTTTTGCTGTAATTCCACTATATCTTTGGCCAAGTTACTAGTTTCTTTTATACGGCTTTCAATAAAAGCAATGCTATGTTTTTTGGCTTCCATACAAGGCTCGTTGGTATATTCCTCTCTATAACAATTTTCTGGGTCTGCAATATACTGATTAAAATGTACCCACCGGCCATTAATATGCGTTTGTTGATAACGATCATCAAAGAACAGCTGTTTTAATTCGTCTTGTTTATAACCTAAGCTGTTATTGCTTCGGTCTTCTTGATCTGGGGGAGCTAAATAGAGTGAATTCCCTTCGCGTGTACGCGTAACTTGGGTTATTTTATCGGCACTAACTTCGCCTTGCCGATTAACAAAAAGCAACTGATTATTGCTATCGACTTGTTGAATTTTACTGTCTTGATCTTGCTCTAAAACACGCTCCCAGGTCAGGGTCAGTTTATTCAGGGTTTTCAGGTTGACAGCACCACTCATGCCAACTTGCGTGTGATACCAGTTAATAATCAATTGCCGTTGTTCGGGGGTCTGCCACAAACAATGCTGTAATAAATAACAATCCCAAATAGAAACAGCGGACTGAGCATTGGTGAAAGCAGCCACTTTTAATAGCTTTATCACTTTACGCCAGCGGCGGTCAGACACATAAATCTGCTGCTGTTGCATAAAATCACGCAAGTCAGCCAAAAACGTCAGTACCTCATCAGGAAGTTTTATTTTATCCGCCTGCGTTTGAATATGTTCTAGCTCTTGTTCAGTGAATAACAGATGATCAGCTAGCGTTACTGGCTCGTCTTGTAATTGTAATAGGTTAGAGAAATTCTGAGCAGAAACTGGCGCGACCTGATAACGGCACAAAAACCGATCATATAAGGCGGCTAAACTTTCATCATCCGGTAACTCATTACTGGCAGCAATAACAGAAATAAGCGGCACTTTAACCCTAGCATCTCCATTATCGAATTCACGCTCATTAAGGATTGTTAATAAGGCATTAAGAATAGCGCTATTCGCTTTAAAAATTTCATCGATAAAAGCAATACTAGCAGCAGGGAGATAACGATCCGTTAAGCGTAAATAACTATCATTCTCCAAAGCTTTAATAGATAACGGCCCAAATAATTCTTCAGGTACTGAGAATTTAGTTAGCAATCGCTCAAAATATTCACCGCCTTTAAAGGCTAAATGCAGTTTTCTAGCAAGCACGCTTTTAGCGGTACCTGGCTGACCAATCAACAATAAATGCTCACCCGATAAAGCTGATAATAAAGCTAAACGAATAGGCTCTTTTCTTTCGATTAAACCTGTATTAAGTTGCTCAAGAATGGCTTGTATACGTTGTTTCATAAATTCTATCTAGGATAAACCTTGGCCCCATGCTCTGCGAGACTATGAAAGTATTCAATAATAGACCTAAAAATACCGGTTTCGTAGGTTGGGGTGAGCTTGAAAACCCCAACCTACACATATACTTCTACAGCCTTAGATCGTGGGACTAGAGAGTTATGTGATTTATTTCTTACCAAAAATCCACTTAACATGTTCAAGCATATCGTTCAGCGAATTTTCTTTAATGGTTTGTATCAGTTCATCGACTTTAAAGGCATGATGCCGTTCATAAACCACACCAACTTGTGGAGACTTGGCTAAACCAGTTTCACGTGCATGATCCACAAAACCATCATTTTTCCAGAAAAAAGCACCCGGCATGGTGGTTGGAATCACCAGTACGAAAAATAATGAACGGCTAAAAGCAGACATAATCAACATGCTAAGCGCTAATACGCACGCAGTTGCTAAGCCTAATAGACCTGATAAACCCATCACGATAATGATGCCAGAAAGCACTAAACTAAAAGCCAATAAAGCATTGCGTAGTAAATAAGATTTACCATATTGCGTCGTTTGACGGTAGTAAGAAGCAGCGCCTTCATTATTAATCACCTTCATATCACGGGCATGTACGATATGACCAATAGCCTCAAGTGCAAGGCCCGTAGTGATCAGCACTGCCAATGATGGAATCAATTCCACTAAGGCTGATAAAGGTAATAAAACTAGACTCACCGCAGCAATAATTAATGCCCCTAAACTTAGCATAGATCCAACAAAAGCAGTGCCTGTTTGTAAGTGATCCCAAAAAGGACGTGCTGGAATACGGTAAAGCTTATACATAAAGAATAAGCCGATCGGGCCACTGATAATCGCCAAATAAGCAAAGATATCAGCGAAAAATCCCATAAAGGCATTATCAAAAAAGGCAAAAAAGACATAGCCAAGCAGCCCGGTGTAAAACATAGAGACCCCTGCTATTTCACGACTAACAGGTGATAATCTCAAGTTATTAAAGCCACGGTAAAAACGGTGCGGTTTACCCAAATGCATATTCAATTTGTAGAGGCCGATAGTACTTAAGACAAAAATAGTGGAAACTAGGCTCATATGTAATGAGTATTCTTGTAACAAGCTGAAACCTGCTAAGCCAAATACAGGGCCTAATATCAGCATTAAAAAAGCGCCGACAGTCGCTTGAGTAAATAAAGTGAAAATAACATGGGCACTTTCATGGCTGGTTAACAGTTGACGAAAATTCCAGTGCTTTTCCCGCCCCATTTTTTCATCAACAACAGGCTTATATTTACCTTCAGCATCATCCTTATGATACTTAATAGGCATTGAATCTGGACGCGTCATTTCACGATGATTCTGCTTTTTTTGCTGAAAACGAATATTCGGGTTGGTAATGTCAGTGGTCGGGAATCCAGGAATTTCTGTAATTGCCTGATCACGCTTTTCAGGAATATTTTCAATCACACCAAAATCTAAAGCATTTCCTAAACAAGCACTCACACAAGAGGGTTTTAAACCGACTTCTAATCGATCCACACACATATTACATTTGCTTACTTCACCTTTAACAGGGTCTAGTTGCGGGGCATTATAGGGGCAAACCCAAGTACAGTAACCACAACCAAAACAAATATCTGGGTCTTGTAGTACCGCACCGTATTCAGTGAATTTAGTGTATGCGCGTGTTGGGCAGCCTGTTAAACAAACTGGGTCATCACAATGATTACAAGCCATAGAGATATTCAGACGTTGGTAATCTGGATAAGATCCCCCTTCAACATAACCGACCGACCGAAACGCGATATGCGCCGGATTATCATTTTTTTCACTACAAGCGGCTTCACAGGCATGACAGCCTATACAGTTATCCGCATTAAGAAAAAACCCATGTTGTTTATTACGGTTAGGGTTGTCGCCTATGCCATCATCACCATTAATATTGAGACTTTTATCCCTGCGCTCATCCCCCTCCTCGGTGAGCTCAATATCTTTACCATAACGGTTTTTCTCTTTGGTTTCTTTGTCCCAAAGGTAGGCATATTCTGGTTCGTCACTTCTTACTTTTATCATAATATTTCTTGGTTATTCTTGTTCCCACGCTCTGCATGGATGTGTATATTTAGATGCTTGGTGTTATGAGGTTCCACGCGGAGAGGCTGTAAAAGTATATTAATAATATACCTAAAAAGACAGATTATGTAGGTTGGGATGAGCTTGCGAACCCCAACAATTAGTGGCTTACCTAGTCTCAGTTGTTGGGGTTCATACTTCACCCCCAACCTACGCATAATACTTTTACAGCCTCGGAATCGGAAAGGGAGCCACAGATAAAACTAAAAGCTGCGTGATTCTTTGTTAATCTTGGCTGCTTCTTCCTGATTGATGTGTTCAATACGTACAGCAGACTGTTTAAAAGCGGGTTGCCGCGAATGCGGATCTAATAGTCCTAGTGTTAAACGATTAACACAATCAAAAAAGTGGAACGGGATAAACACCATATTACTGGGTACTCGGTGCGTTAACATCACCATAACCACCGCATCACTGCGCCGCGAAACAACACGCACATAGGTTTGATGTAAAATGCCCATCTCAGCCGCTGCATCAGGATTCATTTCCATAAACGGGGTAGGGCTGTACTTATTGTTATTCCCTATTTTTCCTGTTCTCGTGCGCGTATGAAAATGCTCTACTAAACGACCAGAATTTAACCAGAAAGGATATTGTTCGTCTGGGACTTCGTTATTATCAATGAATGGTAGAGGGATTAATTTAGCCATACCATCTGCATAGCGGAAGGTACCTGACTCTGTATATAAACGTTTACCACCTTTGGGTGGCTCTTCACCATTTTTTGCTTGTTCTTCGGTGTAAGGCCATTGAATACCACGATTTTTTTCAATTAAATCATGTGTCATACCTGATATATCGACTAAGCGGCCTTTAGATAAATAACGCATTTCGTCGAAGACTTCAGCCGGCTTATAAGGGAAGTTCATTTTTTCTGATTGCTCAAATTGCTTGGCAATTTCATTAAAAATATGCAGATCAGTTTTGGTGTTTTCGTAAGGTTCTTTAACCTTACGAACAATATTGACTCGCCTTTCTGTATTGGTAAAACAACCTTCTTTTTCCGCCCAGATAGCAGCAGGTAAGAAAATATGTGCATACTCTGTGGTTTCTACATCTAAATACGAATCCTGAATGACCAAGCATTCCAATTTTTCCAGCGTTTTACGAATACGCGCCGTATTAGGCATAGAAGTCATCGGGTTCGTACCTACCAACCACAAGCCTTTAATTGCTCCTGTTTCAATGGCAGGAAAAATATCCGTTTGCGCCAGACCGCGTTGTTTAGGGAAAAACTCGGGATCAACATTCCAAAATTTACCGATTTCTTCACGGTCATCTTTATTTTCAAGCGCACGATAAGCAGGTAAACCCGAACAAGAAGACCATTCTCGTGTTCCCATAGCATTACACTGACCGGTAATAGATAAGCTAGTGCCGCCTTTTTTACCAATATTACCGGTGAGCAAGCTTAAGTTATTTAAACCGACCACTCCATCAGAGCCGTGGGTACTTTGATTGATACCCATGGTCCAGATATTCATCGCAGCACCAGCTTTGGCATAAAGCCGTGCCACATGACGAATAGTATCCTCATCAATACCACAAATCTTTGATGCGCTGGCAGGATCGTATTTTTGGACTTCTTTTTCTAATTGTTCGAAACCATTGGTATTGGCTTCTATATATTCTCGATCTTCTAAACTTTCAGCAAGAATGACATGCATTAACGCATTTTGTAAAACCACGTCGGTACCTGGAGTGATCGCTAAATGCATATCCGCATTTTGCGCTAGCATAGTCACACGCGGATCAACAACAATTAAAGGGAACGGCCGTTTTTCTTGCGCTTCCTTCATACGCCAATAAATAATGGGGTGTTGCTCAGGCAGGTTGGAACCCCAGGCAATTAAACATTCCGTATGTTCAAAATCTTCATAACATCCAGGTGGGCCATCGGAACCAAACGAACGCTTATAGCCCGATACCGCTGAAGCCATACATAAGGTCGTATTACCATCATAATTATTAGTACCAATAACACCACGGGCTAATTTACCTAAAGTATAGAAACCTTCGGTAAGAATCTGTCCTGTTGAAACAATCGCAAAAGCATCCCGCCCATAAGTGGACTGGATACGTTTAATTTCAGAGGCCAATTTAGCGGTTGCACCATCCCAATCAGAATTCTGCCAAGGCTCATGAAAATCACTTCGGATAAGTGGTGTTTTACCTCGTCCAGCAGATTCAAATAACTCATGTTCAAAAATACCTTTTAAACACAGCTTACCCTGATTAACATCTGCGCCACCAACACCGCGAGAAGAAACCGGAATGCCTTCTTTATTGGTACCAATCTCAATAGAGCACCCTGTAGAACAGTAGCCACAAGTTGAGTAAGTCCATTTTTCAACTTTTTTATCAGCAATAGTAATGGGATTTTTTTTGTTACGACCAAATAGCATAATATTTCAACGATTTTTTATATTAAGGAATAGGAATGAAATTTGTGTGCATTATGGCGTAGGATTTTTGTTTGTCTTCAAAGCCCGCCCCGTACTTGATGCGGGGCGCAGGAACAGGCGTATAGCGGGCTATGTAGCTGCAATGCGGAAGACGAACAAAAAGACAAATCAGAATCAACAAGTTATAAAATCCCCATTCCTAAGTTAACCTAAATAAAAATTAGATTTTAGGAATAAACATAGTTCCCTCGGCAGCCATTACTGCTTCGCCACCAACACGTAAATTCAAGGTATCTTCCCCTTTGTGATCCATTTCTAGGTTTAAAATACTACGGCGCATTTTGTCATCACCTCGTTGTACTGCAAACGTATAAGTCCCCTTTTGCATATGATCGAAAGAACATAAATAAGCGGCTAAGGCCGGTATTGCTGAACCTACTGGCGGATCCTCATGAGCACCAATATTGGGTCCAACTAAACGCGCAGCAAAATCTGAGTCTTGGTAGGGTGTTTTTGGTGAAACAATTAAAATTTCTTGAGCGGCTGTTTGTGGTGCGCTGGATTGACTCCATGCAGAAAAATTAAAGGCAGCATCGCGTACAGCCTCATAATAATAAACAGGGACAACTAAATAAGGGACATCACAGGAAACAAGACGTGTAGCATATTTTTTGGTATCAATATGAGCTTGATTTATGCCCAAGAATCCTGCAAGTTCATTGTCAGTAGGGACGTAGTAATCCACAACAGGTGAAACGGTTCGTGCAAACTGAATAAAGCTAGCCTTACCCTCAGAGTGACTAATGCTAGCTTGTATTTTTCCGGTATTTTGTTCAAAAATAACCGTTGTGTGCGCCTCATCGGCAGGAAGCTTGTTGCCGCAGGCTGCTAAAACATATCCAGCCGCAATAATTGTTTGCCCCGCAAAATCTATTTCACCTCGTGGAGTGAATATTTTCATGATGTAGTGACTCTCTACACCTTCTTTTTGCGCCAAAAAAACGGTTTCTGATAAATTTAATTCACGAGCGACCAATCCCATTTGTACGAGGCTTAATCCTTCAGCACTAGGAAAAACCGCAATTTGCGCACCGCTAAAAATCTGGTTAGTAAAAACATCGGCAATATAATAAGTGTAATTCATTCTGTTATTCCCCTAGGCTGACTGATACGCGCTTATCTTCAATACGGACTGCATAGACCGGTATACAGACGCTTTCATCTTCAAAACACTGTCCAGTCAGTAAGCTGAAATGCTGTTTATAGAGAGGTGAAGCGATCATCGGTTCGCCTTTAATGTCACCTAATAAGCCGCGTGATAACACGTGAACTTTGCCAAATGGGTCGTAATTATTCACTGCAAATACGGCATTGTCTTTCGGCATATAAAAAATAGCCACTTGCTTATCTTCAACTAAAGCGCACACCCCTGAATCAGGTTGTAAATCATCTAGTGGGCAAATATCAATCCAGTTACTCATTATGCTTCCTCCGTTACTGCCATGTGCTGACGCTCTTCTTCATTTGCTGGTCGGATTTGGCCGCGCTCTTCGACAAAAAGAATATTCTCATCCGTTTTATCGCTGTTAATAAAGTGACGGAAACGTTTCAATTTTCCTTCATCAGCAATAGTGGTTTTCCACTCACATTGATAGGTATCTACGACATGTTGCATTTGTGCCTCTAAGTCGGCGCAAACACCTAACTTGTCATCAATCACAACTGATTTTAGATAATCCAAACCACCTTCCATATTTTCCATCCAGACCGAAGTTCTCTGTAAACGATCAGCAGTACGTGAATAAAAGGTTAATACACGATCAATATATTTAATCAATGTTTCTTTATCTAAATCAGTGGCAAATAAATCACCATGGCGCGGCTTCATCCCCCCATTACCACAGACATAAAGATTCCAACCACCTTCGGTAGCAATAATACCTATATCTTTGCTTTGTGCTTCGGCACACTCACGCGTACAACCAGACACGGCGAATTTAATTTTATGCGGTGAGCGTAAGCCCTTATAGCGATTTTCCAATTCGACGGCTAAACCCACACTATCATCAACACCAAAACGACACCAAGTACTACCGACACAGGATTTAACGGTCCTTAAGGATTTACCATAAGCGTGACCTGATTCAAAACCAGCATCAATCAGTTCTTTCCAGATAGGAGGCAGTTGATCGACTCGCGCACCAAATAAATCCACTCGCTGACCACCAGTCACTTTGGTATACAGTTTATATTTTTTGGCAATTTGGCCGATAGCAATTAAACCATCGGGGGTTACTTCACCACCAGTCATACGCGGTACAACTGAATAAGTACCATCTTTTTGCATATTGGCTAAAAAGGTATCATTGGTATCTTGTTGACTTAAATGATCAGTACTTAAAATATAATCATTCCAATACGAAGCTAAAATTGACCCAACCGCTTGACGGCAGACCTCACAACCTCGGCCTTTACCTTGCTGTTCTAGTAACTCATCAAAGGTTTTAATTTCATTGACCATAATCAGGTTATATAAATCCTGACGGGTATAAGCGAAATGCTCACATAAGTCGGTATTTACTTCAAAGCCCGATTTCTCTAACTCACAATCTAAAACCGACTTTAATAAAGCTGAACAACCCCCGCAACCTGTGGCCGCTTTAGTACTGTCTTTTAATGCGCCCATCGTATGACAGCCACTTTCTACCGCAGAACAAATTTGACCTTTAGTGACATCAAAACATGAACAAATTTGAGCAGACTCAGGTAAAGCATCAGGCCCTAAGCCAACAGATTCATCTGAGCGTGCCGGTAAAATTAAGCTGTCTGGGTTTTCAGGTAAATCAATACTATTAAGATAGTATTGCGATAAAGTGCCATAACCAGATGCATCGCCCACCAGCACTGCACCCAGTAGTTTTTTCTTATCTGCACTAACCACTAAGCTCTTATAAATTTCATCTGCACCATTTTGATACTGATAAACAATGGCATTTTCTGTATTCGCATGAGCATCACCAATACTGGCAACATCAACACCATTCAGCTTTAACTTGGTACTCATATCAGCACCTTTAAAGCTAGCTTCCCGTCCCGCTAAATCAGAGACAACAGTCCGTCCCATGTTATAGCCTGGAGCAACTAAGCCAAAAGTCTCTCCATTCCAGACAGCGCATTCGCCAATTGCATAAATATCGGGGGCAGAGGTTTTACATTGGTTGTCAATGACAATACCGCCACGTGAACCCACTTCAATGCCACTACTACGTGCGATTTCATCACGAGGGCGAATACCGGCAGAAAATAAAATAATATCTGTTTCTAAATCTGTTCCGTCAGCAAACAACATTTTGTGTTTGCATTCTGTACCGTCAACAATTTTTTGCGTGTTTTTACTGGGCAGTACTGAAATATCCAAAGCTTCAATTTTAGTGGCCAGCATTTGTGCGCCACCGGCATCAAGTTGTGCCGACATTAAACGTGGTGAAAACTGAATAACGTTGGTTTTAAGGTTTAAGTCTTTGAGTGCTTTCGCCGCTTCCAGTCCTAATAAGCCACCGCCGACTACTGCACCTACTTTGGCATTTTTAGCCGCCGCTGTCAGTGCTTCCAGATCTTCAATTGTTCGATAAACAAAACAGTTTTCACGGTCATGCCCTTGAACCGGGGGAATAAAAGCATAAGAGCCTGTCGCTAACACCAGTTTGTCGTAACTAATAGCTATTCCCTTTTCAGACGTCACAAGCTTATTGGCTGTATCAATAGAAACAGCCTTGTCATTCAGGTGAATTTTAATATTGTTTTCTTCAAAAAAACCTTCCGTGACCATTGATAGGTCTTCGGCTGTTTTGCCTGAAAAAAATTCTGTTAGATGTACTCGGTCATAAGCTGGACGTTGCTCTTCACAAAAAGTAACAATCTCGTAATTATTACCTATATCACTGGCAACTAGGCTTTCTAGGAAATTATGCCCGACCATGCCGTTACCAATAACGACTAATGTTTGTTTGTTACTCATGTCTTGCCTCATGCGCTGCTTATAATCTTATTAAATTAGCTATAGCATGTAACGTGCCATAGTATAAGTGACTGTAATTAAAGTATTTATTTTTATGGAAATTAACTAAAAAAGCACACTGCACAATATTGGTGCATAAAAAATTATAATTTGCTTCATTGTGAAGCAATTACCAGATCCAGCCACTTTAAAGGGGGCGCCATTTGTTGATGATTTGTAGATACAACTTAAATAACTATGAAAATCAGATTCTTATGTTTTTTGGCACGTATGGTGCACTGTGTAATTTATAGTACTAATTATTAGGTGAGAACATGAGCACAGAAGCATTAAAATTTTTTTCTTTTTCAGGGAAAATGAAAATCCTGCATACCACATGGCTTGCATTTTTTATCTCCTTTGTCGTCTGGTTTAGTCATGCGCCGTTGATGCTAATTATTGCTGATACTTTTGGTATGAGCAGGTCTGAAATTAAGACGATCTTAATTTTGAATGTTGCCTTAACAATTCCAGCTAGAATTATCATTGGTATATTAGTTGATAAGTTTGGGCCTAAGCGTACTTTCTCTATATTATTGGCCTTAGGTAGTTTGCCTACGTTTATGTTTGCTTTTGCCGATAGCTTTGAGCAGCTTGCTCTAGCGCGATTCTTATCAGGCTTTGTTGGGGCAGGTTTTGTGATTGGTATTCGTATGGTCGGCGAATGGTTTCCAGCCAAACAAGTGGGTATTGCTGAAGGGATTTATGGTGGCTGGGGGAACTTTGGTTCTGCGGCGGCAGCAATGAGCTTGCCCTCTTTAGCGTTGGCTTTTGGCGGCCCTGAAGGCTGGCGTTATGCGATTGCGTCAACCGGTGTTGTCGCATTAATTTATTCGGTGATTTACTTCTTTAGTGTCACGGATACACCAAAAGGCTCAACCTATTTCAAGCCGAAAAAAGCGGGTGCAATGGAAGTCACCAGTATTTGGGATTTATTTTTTTATATCCTAATGACAATTCCTTTATATGCAACACTAACCTTATTAACTTGGAAGTTATCGCCTGCTGGCGTGAGCTTATTATCAAGTTTTGCAGCGATATTAATTTACATAGGTATCTGGGTTTTATTCTTTTATAACGTGTATAAAATCGTGCATGTGAATGAAGAGCATTTAATGCAGCCGATTGATGAAATTCATAAATATAAATTCAAACAAGTAGCGATTTTAGATTTAGCTTATTTAATTACGTTTGGCTCTGAATTAGCAGTTGTGTCGATGTTGCCGATGTTCTTTTATGATACTTTCCATGATTCACAAGGCATTACTATGATACAAGCAGGACTTTCAGCATCAGGCTTTGCTTTTATGAATTTAATTGCCCGTCCAACAGGGGGTTGGATTAGTGATAAATTTGGTCGTAAACTCTCTTTATCTATTTTCATTGTTGGCTTATCGATTGGTTATTATTGCTTATCACTCATTACGTCTGACTGGCCCATTGCAGGTGTCATTGCCTTAACCATGGTCTGTTCATTTTTTGTACAATCAGGTGAAGGTGCAGTGTTTGCGATGGTACCTTTAATTAAACGTCGTATGACCGGACAAATCGCAGGTATGGTCGGTGCCTATGGTAATGTCGGTGCAGTATTATTCTTAACCGTGTTATCGTTTGTGGCTCCTTCGGTGTTTTTTACCGTGATTGCTGGTGGCGCTTTGATCGTTTTAGTGGCAGTGCAGTTTATTGAAGAGCCTAAAGGGCATATGGTTGAAGTTCAAGAAGATGGTTCAGTCGAAATGATTGAATTGGATTAAATTCAAGAAAAATTATGACAACATCAACACTTAAAATAGCCATCGGCTCCTATAGCGATAAAGGCATTAAGGCGAGAAATGAAGATTTTTTAGGTGCCTTAATGCCTGAAGGAGCGCAATTAACCCATAAAGGCATTGCAGCCGCTATTGCCGACGGTATGAGTGGTAGTGATGCAGGGCATGAGGCCAGCCAATGCTGTGTGGCTGGTTTTTTAAGTGATTATTACAGCACCCCCGACTCTTGGTCAGTTAAACAAGCAGGGCAAAAAATCTTATCTGCGACTAACTCTTGGCTTTATAGCCAAGGCCAGCAACGCTATCAATCAAGCAAAGGCATGGTTAGCACCTTAAGTATTTTGGTGCTGAAATCAACGACCGCGCATTTATTTCATATTGGTGACTCACGTATTTACCGTTTACGGCAGGGCAATTTGGAGCAAATGACACGTGATCACCGTGTTTGGATTTCAGATGAAAAAAATTATCTCAATCGCGCAATGGGGATCGAGCCTCATTTAGAAGTTGACTATAAGGCGTTTCCGCTAGAAAAAGATGATCTTTTTTTTATGAGTACCGATGGAGTGCATGATTTTATGAGCGAAAAAAAGCTCAAAGAATTATTGCAGTCAGGTGGTGATTTAACGCAGTTGGCACAGCTTATTGTGCAACAAGCAAGTGACAATAAGAGCGATGATAATTTAAGCTGTCAGGTATTTCGCGTTGCAGAAATACCTTTAGCCAAAGAAGATGAAGTATTGCGTCAACATGCTAATTTACCCTTTCCGCCGCCTTTAGAAATCGGCCAAATGCTTGACGGCTATAAAATTGAAGCAGAATTACATGCGAGTACGCGCACCCAGATTTATCGTGCTTTTGATACATTAAGCCAGACGCAGGTTATTTTAAAAACACCCTCCGTTTTATACGAAGATGACACGCATTATATTGAGCATTTTTTGCATGAAGAATGGGCGGGAAAGCGCATTAAACATAATAATGTCCTGCAAGTTTTAGATACCGATAGAGTTAAAACATGTATTTATTATGTCACTGAATTTATCGAGGGTGATACTTTAAGAGAATGGATTGATAAACACCCTAAGCCTTATATACGCGAAGTACGAGAGATTATTGAGCAAGTTGCCAAAGGCTTGCGTGCATTTCATCGTATGGAAATGTTACATCAGGATTTAAAGCCTGAAAATATCATGATTGATAGTAAAGGCACAGTGAAAATCATTGATTTTGGTTCGGTAAAAATAGCGGGGATTACGGAAATCTCCCCATTAGAACGCCATGATGATGAGAATATTTTAGGCACGCTTAACTATACAGCTCCCGAATATCATTTGGGGCAGCGTGGCACGATCAAGTCGGATTTATATTCCTTAGCCGTGATCACCTATGAAATGATTAATAGAGCTTTGCCTTTTGGCGGAGATATGCCAGAAAAGCCGAATAAACTGAATCTGGCTAAGCTATCCTACGTACCTAGTTTTCATAAAAATACCATGGTGCCAGCCTGGATTGATGGCGCCTTAAAAAAAGCCACATCAATTTCTCCGCAAGGCCGTTATGATGAGATATCAGAGTTTTTATATGACTTGAGCAACCCTAACGCTAGTTTTTTAAACGAGGTGGACAATATACCGCTGATGGAACGTAATCCATTGGTGTTTTGGAAAGGCGTGAGCGGGCTGTTGCTGTTATTAAATATGGTGCTTTTGTATTTACTCTTCCCAAACTAAGGAATGAGAAGTAAATATTATGCGAATCTCGCACTCTATAGGAGTGGCTTTAGCCACAATTTCGAGACCTTAGAGGTTAATCACTATTGCGAGTGATCTATATTTTGATCGGAGAGGTGCTAGTTATAGAGGAGTAAAGCCATGGCTCAAGATAAGGGAAATCCCAAGTAACTAATGCAACTTTCAAGTAGAGGCATTCGCTATTAGCAGTATTTCAAAGCCAGTGGAAATAGTGTCTTCAACTACAACAGTATCAAGTATTACAGTATCTTCAGCGATACATACGGAAGTTGTAATAAAATAACTGTAGGCCGAGGCTTTAGCCCGCTAATATACGAATAGTTCTATACAGGCGGGCTATATAAAAATTACTGATTAATCAAAGTCAAACCAGGTGGTAATGCTTCGCCGAATACTTGCTGCTCTTCAGAGGCATCCAGTTCTTTGATCGATTCAACCATTTCTAACCATGAATTAGGGGCTTTAGTGGCTTTTAATTGTGCGATAACTCGATTGCGCATTACATCATCAATATCACGTGCTCGGTCACCACTCTTGCGACTCATTAAAGTGGCGGCAAAACCGGCTTGTGGGATTTTTTTCCAATCGGCTTTAAGGATTTGTTCCAGCCAAAGCGTTGCAGTTTCGGGTGAAACCACAAAATGCGCACTGGCATGAAAAGGCACGCGCGCACTAATACGGCCAACTGCCCACCAAGTATGTGCTGGCTCGCTCGCTTTTTCTAAGCGTTTTAATAACCATTCACCTAATTGTGTTTTTTGCGCAATAGGTAAGCGCTCTAATACCGCCGCCAAGCGTACCATATCATCATAACCGCGTTGCTTGCTGAGCTTAGCTGTATTGCCTTGGCGTGCGGATGCTGGGTTTAGGTATTTAGCTAAATCGTTAAAAATTAGCTCTTGAGCTTCGGTATCTAAGCCACCGGAAATTCGACGCCATAAAATCCACCATTCAGTCCAGTTTTGAGTTTCATTAACAAATTGAATATTATGTTGATAGGTTTTCCATAGTTGCTCAACACGCCAATTATCTAATTGGTAGCCAAATCCAGGGCGTAAGCAATAACCGATTAAACTGAGCCAAACTCGTTCATGGTTGGCTGAGCGGCGGTGATTCTTACGTACTTCTAGTAATACCATAAATAATTCACGTAATAAGTGGCTAGACCATTCGCTGCGCAAGCCTAATAACTTCTCTAAATCCGCACGTAAACGTTTCACCGCTTTAGGATTGATGTCTTTAGATTTTGAGCCAAAAATGGCTTCAATTTGTGCTACGGCCTGCGGGAAGTTTGTCGGTAGCTCTTTAGAAGTAAGATGAGTTGTTTTCTTTCTGATTTGAAATTGCACGTCCCAACGTTGATTTGGCTCGGCAACTGAAACACATTGAATTTGTAAAGTACCGACCTCAGATAAAGTCACGGATAATTGTACGGTGACTTCAGTTTGTGCGTTGCTATTGTCTTGGTCAAAAGCGACGGCTAAAGGCGGCAGTGGGTGAAAGTCATCAGTAATGCTAACGATTGCTCCTGCCTTATATTGATCACCTCCCGTTAATGAAGCAAGGTGAAAGCTGACCGGTTGGCCTAAGCGTAAAGAAAATTGGCGCTCTTTTAAGATAATCTCATTTCCTTCTTCGCTACCTCGCGGCAGAATACATACGCCTTGTTGTTCTTTTTCCGTACCTACTAATAAAAAGTAACTACGTGAAGCACCGCCGCCAATTTTTACTTTCTTTTGTTCGCGAGCCATACCATAACTTACCGCGCCATAAGCTACCGAGAGTTCAGGGTGCTGATTTTCCAATAAGACTGGGGCTTTATTACTCCATGAGTTGATTAAGGCTTGAGTACGCTGGCTAATAGGCTGACTACGAAATACCCCGCCATTTAATAACAGGGCATCGGGGACAATAGTGTCATTACCTAGCGCTTCTTGTGCGGCGTGGCGATGGGTGTTTAAAAACGCGGCAATATGTTTACTGATTGCGGGTTCTGCTGCATAGGGCAGGCCAAATTCAACCACGCCACTGCGTTTTTTATCGGGTAATTCGTTGAGTTTAGATAAAGGAAAGAAGCCATCTAAAGCAATATTTTTAACTTCTTCGCGCGTTAAACTAACTGAGCGTGTACCGCCAATCAACTTAGAGCCACCACCTAATAAAGTGACATTGAGTTGTTCGGGCGCATCTTTGGCTAATAAACGTTCTTTTGCGATGCGGCACTGTTCTAATAAATGCGATAAATTGGCTGCTGAGAGTTTTTTGTTATCAGTGCTGAGGCGTGATTCCGCTAGGTGCGCTAAGGCAAGGTCGATATTATCGCCGCCGAGCATGAGATGGTCGCCTACGCCTATGCGTGATAATTTAGGCTCATCTTCGGTGGCTTCGATTTTGATTAAGGTTAAATCAGTCGTACCACCACCCACATCGCAAACTAATAATAGCTTTATATCGTCTAAGGTGGTTTTTAGCTGATCGTGATGGCGGCGTAACCAGTCATAACAAACTGCTTGAGGCTCTTCCAGTAGGTGAATTTTCTTTAAGCCTGCGCTATGTGCTGCTTCTAGTGTGAGCGAGCGCGCACCTTCATCAAATGAGGCGGGTACAGTAATAACAATATGCTGGTTTTCAAGTAAAGCATTGGGGAATTTATGATTCCACACTTGGCGCACATGCTTTAAATAACTGGCACTGGCATCAAGCGGGGATATTTTCTCCACTTCATCAGAACTGCCCCAAGGCAAAATGGCAGCCGTATGATCGATAGAAGGGTGGGATAACCAGCTTTTTGCACTGCTAACAAAGCGGCCTTGAGTTTTCGCGCTTAATACGCGCGCTGCTTGACCAATAACCGCCTGCTCACCGGAGGGGGAAAAAGCCATATCAGCATCAGATAGCTCACCTTTAGCAGGGTGATAGCGTACTGAGGGCAATAGAGAGCGAGAGGCAACTTCTCCAGGAGCGACCAATTGTTCTATTTCAAAAATTTGGATTGGTGCGTTTTTTTGCTGGATTTTGGCGTAAGCCACTACAGTGTGAGTAGTGCCTAAGTCGATGCCGATGTGGTACTGTGCGGATTTATTGTTCACGATAGTCTATGGAGTATTTCGTAGGTCGGGTTAGATTTTTATTGCGGAGCAAGAAAAACGCAACCCGACAAAATGCTTGCAGGAAATATTGTTTTTTGCGTTGCATTTGCAAGTTGTAATCTACGTTGTTAGTTATTTAATTTGAGAACGCAGAGATTGATACTGATGGAGCTTATCCATAGTATTCAAAAGCATTACCTAATTCGGTTTCAGCTACTTTTAGAAAAGTTACCTTCACGCTTTGCGGTACTTGGTAAAGACCTTTTCAGCGGAGATAGTCTCAATTCCACCTTTTTTATAGGCCTCAATACGAGAATCTGCTTCTTTTTCCCAAAGAGCATCTATTTCTGAGTCTGGACTATTAAGGCTAACAAGTAGTTTCTCTGCAACATTTGCGCACTCTGATGCACTTAGCTCAAGAGCTTGATTTAAAATAAAGTTTGCTGTATTTGCCATATTGTTGACCCTCCAAAATACTTATTGCATAACATACTTGAGTACAGCCGACCGTTGATTTTAGCCGGCTTTGTAAAAACTCAACCGGGTAGGGTGTAGCTTTAGCCCGCTAATATTCAACAGTGGTGTTAAATGCGGGCTAAAGCCTCGTCCTACAGAGAAATAAGTGGGCTGCCAAGAGAGTAGCATTATTACTTTATCTATAGGCGTTATTTCGTGCTCAATCCTGAGTTACTCATCACCTGCACGCACATCAAACTCAATTTTCCAATGATTGTCATCTTTACTCGAAACTGCCTGTAATTCCAATGTCCCAACTTCGGTTACTGAGGCACACAGATAAACGGGAATAATTTCACCGGCTTTACGATTTTCTTCTGGTAAGGTGATTTCAATTTCATCGAGCTCTTCGAGCTCCTCGTCAGTCCAATAATCTAAGCGTGTACCGACAGTATCTTCGCGGCGTGTCTTAGAGCCAAAGAAACGGAAACGTACTGGCTCACCGACGACTAAGCCAAATTCTTCTTCCAATAAATCTGTCTCAGTGCCTTCTTCCATACCAAAAGGTGCAATACACAATGCTTGTAATTCAGGCGGCATACCAGGAACGGCAGGCATAGCACTTTCAATACCCACATAATAAGAAGCAGCGGTACCGCCTTTGATACGTACGCCTTTACCTTTACGTACAAAGCCATAATAAGCTGCACCACGCGCGACGGCTAAATCTAAATCTATGCCGGTTAATAAACGAGCTTCGGGGGCTTGTTCTGTGCGCAACCAAGAATTAAGCACATCCATTAAGCGATCAGAAAAGCGTGTCGCTTTTAATACCCCGCCATTGAATAACACGGCGGTTGGGTGAATGAAGCTTGCATTTTCTGGAAGAGATACACCATTTAAGTCATCAACCGCATTCAGTTGACGCGTTAAAAAGGCGGCCAAATGGCGGGTAATACCAGCATCTTGCGCATAAGGTAAGCCGGTTGTTCTTAAGCCTGAACGAGCGCGACTAACAGGATGTTCATCGCTAGAAATTTCTGGTAGGAAGCCTTGCAGTAAGACGCTGTTTACTTCATCGCGTGTTAATTCCGTACGTAAAGTGCCACCAATTAATGAGGAGCCACGATTCGGTACAACGATAGGAATATTATCCGCGTCATTGTCGCTAAGGATTTTTTCTTTAGCATCACGGCAAGCGTGAGTGAGTGCTTGAACTTGCCAAGGCTCTAAACGTTTGCTGTCTTTTTCTAATTTAGCTTTTAGCGTATAGGCCAAAGCTAAATCCATATTATCACCACCTAGTAGGATGTGATCACCCACTGCAATACGCGTTAGGCTTAAATTTCCGGCGTCTTCAGTAACAGCAATTAAAGATAAATCGGTCGTACCACCACCGATATCAATGACTAAAATAATATCGCCTACAGTGGCGTGGTTACGCCAGTCACCGTGACTTTTTTCAATCCAGCTGTACAAAGCTGCTTGCGGTTCTTCTAAGAGAATCGCATTTTGTAAGCCGACAGAGCGAGCGGCTTCAGCAGTCAATTCACGAGCGGCTGGATCAAATGACGCGGGTACTGTAATCGTGACTTCTTGTTCAGCGAAGGGAGTGTTTGGGTGTTGTTGATTCCATGCATCACAAAGATGCTGTAAATAAGCAACACTGGCTTGATAAGGTGAAACGCGAGTGACTTCTTCAGGGGCTTCGGTTGGCAGGATTGGTGATTTACAATCAACACCGGCATGGCACAACCAGCTTTTTGCGCTAGAAACTAAACGAATGGGTGTTTTTGAGCCTAAATTACGTGCGATTTCACCAACTAAATAGTCGGGTTTGGGGGTCCAAGGTAAAGCTGTATCGCCTTCGTTTATTTCTGCTTCATGGGCTTGATATAAAAACGAGGGTAATTGTGCTTTATCTTCAATCGTACCCGGAGCAGTGAGCTGTGGAATCTGCAAGACTTTTTGCTCTCTTTCATCTGCTTCTAGGTCAGAAATATCCACATAAGATAAAACGCAGTGTGTTGTTCCTAAATCGATGCCGATGGAAAAATGTGTGCCTGCATTATCTGGTACAGGTACAGCATTTTGTTCAATTGGTTCGGGCATTTCGGTACTGTCCGTTCCATCTTCTGAGGCCGTATTAAAGTCAGTTATAGTTTCTGTTTCTGAATCGGTTGATGGGTTATCTTGTGTTGGTTGACTTGTATTGAATAGACCTTTCATAGTTCAACCTCTGCTGCAGCGATAATATTTGCATTATGGCCTTGAGTTAATTTTGGTAATTTAATGTCAGTAACTTGCCAGCCTTTATGGACTAAAGTACCGGTAAAAGGCGCTTCGCCAACGATATTACCCGTTAAACGCACTTCAGAGGCATTAAAACCTTTATTTAGAGTGATTTTGCTGCCTTCTTGTTCGGTGCGTACTGTTGTTAAAGTGAAATGCTCATTGAGTGCTTTGTTACAGCCAGTATGAACAACGCGTGCTGCAGCACCAATTTCTTCATCGCTGTATGCATTGACATCTTCTTTAATAAAATCAATAAAACGTGCTTCAGTTTGTAGTAAGTTTAAAAGTTGTAATGCAGCATCGGGTGTTGCTTCTTTTAAAACGATAGGTTCTGGAGCGGGTTGTTGTATTATTTTTTCAACTTCTACGATTTTCTCTACTTCAACAATTTTTTCGACGATTTTAACTTCTGGCTCGCGTTTAGGAATGTTTGTTGAAATAGCTTGTTCTTTATTATCTGTAGCTTTTTGCTCAGGCTTTTTAGCTTTGCGCATAGCGCTAATTAATAGCACAAATAAGAGGATGATAACCGTAAGTGCCAGACCAAAAACAGTCGCTGCTAAATAAGCATGGATGGCATCAAAGGTGGTCGGTATAAGGTCTAAATCTATTTTAAATTGCGTATTCATAAGTGTTGTGTATTTTAGTATTCTGTGGGAGTGACTTTAGCCACGGTTTCGCAACTAAAGTCGCTCCCACACTATTTGATAATTACTTTTTATTTAAGTATGATTTCTTTGTGGCATCAGTATTACTGGGGTGCGCCTGATTTACGCGCTGCTTCAGCAAATATTAATGATTTTAGTATTTTTCGTGTCATATCTATGCGCGTTTTTTTGAGATAGCGGTCAGCAACAATGCCAGGTACGCCACTATTAGTAAAAGTAGAGCGAATTTTTGACAGTTCTTTTTCGCATTGTTTCATAACGGCATCGGTTGCAACGCGAGAATCAATTTTTTGATAGCCTTGCTTTTGCGCTTCTTTATAAATGCATTGAGTGTAGTTATATTTATCTGTTTGTACTTGATTTATAGTTGCTTCGGAAAGGTCAGAACCTGTCCATGTTGCGCCTGAAGGCTGAGTTTTTTCTGCTGCGATGGTTTGTAATGAAAGTACGCAGAGTACGAATAAGAGTGCTTTTTTCATAGGTGTATTGTGCTTAAAGTGAATCTGAGCCTTGATTTTACGCGAATGTCGAGTAATGAACAATTGCCTAGGTGTTTATGCGCTATTTACCCATGTAATCGTCACGGGTTTGTGGATGAAAACAAGAGTTAAGCACAGAGAGTATTAGTTTTTTCTATGGAACATGCACGAAATAACTTGAACACAATGGGGAGCAGTAGTTAGTCTGCCTTTTGAAATGCAGGATGAAGACCTGCCCCCCCAGATGACAATGTATAAATTATTTGGCACGATTCTATGCTCTTTGTGCTGTAACTGTTTTTAAGTGACAGTTTTTTTCAATACTTTAGAATTACGTAAATGATTGTAATTTTCTTGTAAGGCGGGCGGTAGTTCGTTGAAGTGGCTTTCTTGAAAATCGCGCTCTTTAAACCAGTGCATAGTTTGTGTGGATAGCGCGAACAATTGCTGTAGCGAATTTTGCTTGGCTTTGATAAGTAACTGCTCTAATAGTTGATTGCCGCGTGCCGCTTTGCGATAGTCGGGGTGTATGGCCATACAGGCAATTAAGCCAGCATGGCTGTTGGTTATTTTGTGTAATGCGGTACAGCCAATAATTAAGCCATCTCGTTCGATGACGATATAGTCATTAATATTGATTTCTAAATGCTCTTCGGAGCGAGCGACCAACAAGCCTTGCTGTTCTAGCGGGGTTATTAATTCAAGAATACCCGGAATATCGTTTAAAGCAGCAGGGCGTATCGATTCAAATTCTGTGGAACTAATTAAAGTGCCAACGCCATCGCGACTAAACAACTCTGTCAGTAATGCACCGTCAACTTTTCTATTTAAAATATGCACGCGAGCAACACCGGATTTACAGCCTTGAATGGCTGACTGTAATGCATGTTTTGTGCTGAATTTGAGCTGTGGCTCGTGATCAATAAAATCTTGTGTTTCCGCTGTCGTCATTTGAGCAATCAGTTGTCCCGACTCGGTTGAGTGACAGCTTTGTTCGGTCATTAATATAAGCTTTTCTGCTTGCAAGGCAATGGCAACATCGGTGGCAAGCTGTTCGGCTGATAAATTAAATAAATCACCACTGGGCGAATAACCAACGGGCGATATAAGCACGACATGGCCTAAATCCAGTTGTTGCTGAATTGCGGCACTGTCTACGCGCCTTACTTTGCCGGTATATTGCAAATCAACGCCATTAATAACCCCTTGAGGCTGGGCGGTCACAAAGTTTCCCGAAATGACACGAATTTTTGCACCGGACATAGGCGAATTCGCAACACCTAAAGAGAGCAAAGATTCAATTTCTACGCGGACTAAACCGGCCGCTTCCTTAACGCATTGCAGAGCATTGGCATCGGTAATGCGCAGTTGTTCATGAAATATTGAGGGTAGATTTTGTTTTTTTAAACGTAGATCGATTTGTGGCCGAATACCATGCACTAAAACTAAACGTATGCCTAAGCTGTTTAATAAGGCAAAATCATGTACAAGACTATTTAAGCTGGCATCTAAAATGACTTCACCACCAAAGTAGATGACAAAAGTCCGATTGCGATGCGCGTGGATATAAGGAGATGAGTCCCGAAACCAGTTAACGAAAGAGCTAGAATTATGCATTGATGGGGGAGTATGGTGGGTATTGCGCCCTTATGCTCAAATTGAGCATAAGGGCGCTTTTAAACTAAAGCTTAATTGTCTGTCACTGCGCCTTCAGAAGCAGAGCTCACTAACTTAGCGTATTTAGCTAACACGCCTCGTGTGTATTTAGGTGCAGGTTGCTGCCATTTAGCTAAGCGCGCGGCAATCTCTGCATCATCTACATGTAGAGTTAGGTTTTTAGTTTCTGCGTCAATGGTGATTTTGTCGCCATTTTCAACAATCGCTAAAGTACCACCGACATGCGCTTCTGGAGTGATATGACCCACTACAAAGCCGTGTGTACCGCCTGAAAAACGACCGTCAGTTATCAGTGCGACTTCTTTGCCTAAGCCTTTCCCCATAATGGCAGAAGTTGGTGAAAGCATTTCACGCATACCTGGGCCACCTTTAGGGCCTTCGTAACGAATAACAATCACGTCACCTTTAACGATATCGCCGTTTAAGATACCTTGTAAAGCTTGTTCTTCAGCATCAAAAACTTTAGCTGTACCGGTGAAATGTAAGCCTTCTTTACCGGTGATTTTAGCAACTGAACCTTGAGCGGCTAAATTACCGTATAGCACGACTAAATGACTGTCTTTCTTGATCGGATGATCCAATGGCAAGATCATATCTTGGTCAATAGGATAAGGTTTAACGTCAGCTAAGTTTTCAGCTAAAGTTTTGCCAGTTACTGTTAAGCAATCGCCATGTAATAAACCACGCTCTAGTAGAGTTTTCATTAGCGGTTGAATACCACCAATTTCAATTAATTCCGCCATTTGGTAACGACCGCTAGGTTTTAAATCAGCAACCATAGGCACTTTAGCGCCAATACGAGTGAAATCGTCTAGCTTAATATCAACGTTGGCAGCATTGGCCATAGCGATCATATGTAAAACAGCATTGGTTGAACCACCTAAAGCAATAATGACGGTAATGGCATTTTCAAATGCCGCTTTGGTCATAATATCGCTAGGCTTAATGTCGTTTTTAAGCAATTCTAAAACTGCTGCGCCGGCGCGTTCACAATCTTTGCGCTTTTCATCAGAAACTGCAGTTTGAGCAGAGCTACCAGGAAGACTCATGCCCATTGCTTCAATAGCGGATGCCATAGTGTTTGCTGTGTACATGCCACCACAAGAACCTGCACCAGGAATGGCTTTTTCTTCGATAGCGGCTAACTCGGCATCATCGATTTGATTATTGGCGCGAGCACCAACAGCTTCAAAAACCGAAACCACATCGAGTTTTTTCTCTTTATAACAGCCCGGTAAAATCGTGCCGCCGTATACAAAGATAGCAGGGCGGTTAAGGCGTGAAATGGCAATCATGCAGCCAGGCATGTTTTTATCGCAGCCACCGATAGCCACAACGCCATCAAAACCTTGACAACCTGTGACTGTTTCAATCGAATCAGCAATGACTTCACGAGAAACTAATGAATATTTCATGCCTTCAGTACCCATAGAGATACCATCAGAAATAGTAATAGTATTGAAGATAACGGCTTTACCGTTGGCATCATTAACGCCTTGTGCTGCATTATCAGCTAGTTTGTTAATATGCATATTACACGGTGTCACCATGCTCCACGTTGAGGCTATGCCAATTTGTGGTTTTTTGAAATCTTCATTTTTAAAACCTACAGCATGAAGCATCGCACGGCTGGGTGCGCGCTCCATACCATCGACAACTTGAGAAGAAAAGGTGCGGGTGTTTTTATCGTTTGCCATGTGATTTGAGTTTCTTGATTGCAGAGTGAATAAATGGAAAGCTTGGTGTTTGAATTAAGTGCAGACTAATCTGCACTTAAGAGTTTGTTTGCTGGATTAAAAAGTATCCCAATTGCTAGAGTGCTTACGCTGCCAGCTGATTTTTGGAATAAGTAAACCAAAGAAGATGCCGAGAAAAGATAAAATACCACCGTATAGAAACCAATCCTGACTTGTACTGTCTTCTAGGGCTTGTTTTGCTCTTTTGATTTGTTGTAATTCACGCTCAACATGAACAACGCGCTCTTGTAGCTCCACATTTTGCCGCTTTAGTTGTATGGCGTTAGATGCAGTTTGGCGTAAATCATTGAGATCTGTGCTGAGTTGGTCACGTTCTTTGGTTAACTCAGTATTGCTGCTTAATGCACCAGAATTATTTTTCTTTAATTCTTTTAAACTTGTTTTGAACTGCTCATTTTCTGCTTGTAAAACTTTTAGTTGTTTATTGGCCTTTTCTAAATACCAGCTACTAATTGGCTTGTTTAGCGTAAAACGCGTTGGCATGTAACCGACTACGCCAGCCGATGTTTGTACTTGGCTGTAACCTGAATCTTTATTTTCTGATAATAAAGTAAGGCGTGTACCGCTTTTAAGCATTTTGATGATTTTATGTGAGCTAGATTCACCGCTACGTAAGGTAAACGAATGATTGTCGGTGACATAAACAGATTTCGCAAGCGCGATATGGCTGCTGAATAATAAAACAAAACAAACAATGTATTTCACAAAAAAATCCTATTACAAGGTGGTAATTCTATCCAGTTTAACTAACTTAGGCACACATTAGCAATTCTAGTAGTGCTTTTTGTGCGTGCAAGCGGTTTTCGGCTTCGTTATAAATGACACTTTGTTTGCCATCAATCACTTCGGCAGTAACTTCTTCGCCGCGGTGAGCAGGTAAGCAGTGCATAAATAAAGCATCTGCATGGGCATTATCCATGATGCTTTGATTAACTTGAAAGTCTTTAAACGCAACTTCGCGTAATTTTTGCTCTTCTTCTTGCCCCATGCTAGCCCAAACGTCAGTCACTATTAAATCGGAGCCTTTAGCAGCATCTAATGCGTTATTAAAAAGTTGTATCCGCTCACCGCCTGATTTAACGATTTCGCTGTCAGGAAGATAGCCTTTTGGGCTGGCAATATTTAATTTGAAGTTTAATCGGGTCGCTGCATTGATATAAGAGTGACACATATTGTTGCCATCACCGATCCAAGTCACTGTTTTACCTTGAATATCGCCACGATGTTCAAAATAAGCTTGCATATCCGCCAATAACTGACAAGGGTGTAACAAGTCAGTTAAGCCATTAATAACAGGTACGCTAGAATGCTCGGCAAATTCAGTGACTGTCGCGTGGTCATTGGTGCGCAACATAATGCCGTCAACCATGCTAGAGATAACTTTTGCACTGTCTTTAATTGGTTCGCCACGGCCTAATTGGGTATCTCGTGGAGATAAAAAGATAGCACTGCCACCGAAATGTGTCATACCTGTTTCAAATGAAATACGCGTGCGCGTCGAAGATTTTTCAAAAATCATCGCTAAAACTTGACCTTTTAAAGGTTGAAAGCCTGGATCACGCGTATTTTTTAACTCAATAGCGCGCTGAATTAATGCGCGGAATTCATCGCTTGATAAATCAAGTAAGCTGATAAAGTGTCTTGGGTTCATAGTATTATTTTTATTGTTGTGTATGACGATTAACTAAAACAGATAACTTACTGACGAGCAGTTCGATTTGTTATTTATTTACAATGAGCGGAGGTAATAAACGGATTGTGGTTTCGACTGTCACATTGAGAAGCAGGCCTTCTGCTAAGGCAATCGCAACTAATTCGGTGCAAGGTGCGTCGAGCTGAATACCTATCATCATGCCTTTATTACGTACTTCAAGGACATGGTTGTTGTTTTTCAACTGTTCAGTAAAAGCTTGCTGAATGGCATTACCTTTATCTGCCGCTTGCTGGCATAGATCTTCGTTTTCTATGGTATTTAAAACGGCTAGTGCGGCACTGCAAACTAAAGGGTTGCCGCCAAAGGTTGAACCATGTTTGCCGGCTGTTAATAGGGTTGCTGCTTTGCCTTTGGCCATGCAGGCACCAATAGGTACGCCATTACCGAGTGCTTTTGCAAGGGTGCAAACATCAGGAATGATATTGTTGTGTTGAAAAGCAAACCAAGCACCAGTTCTGGCGATGCCCGTTTGCACTTCATCTAACATCATTAACAAGTCGTGTTGATCACAAAGCGTGCGAATTTTATTTAGATAATCAGGGGTAGGGATATTAACACCGCCTTCGCCCTGTACTGGTTCGACTAACACAGCAACAATATTAGAATTTTGTTCAATGGTTGTTTTGATGGCGTCGACATCGTTATAGGCGACGTGGACAAAACCTTCTAATAAAGGATTAAAGCCATCCTGTATTTTGGGGTTGCCCGTAGCCGATAAAGTACCCATGGTACGACCATGGAAGCTTTTTTGCATGACAATGACAGCAGGATTATCAATATTTTTGCTATGGCCATAGAGGCGGGCAATTTTAATTGCCGCTTCGTTAGCTTCTGCACCAGAATTACCAAAGAACACATTATCCATGCCGCTTAGCTGACAAAGCTTTGTCGCCAGTTGTTCTTGGACTTCTATATTGTATAGGTTAGACGTATGTAGCAAGGTCTTGCTTTGTGTGCAGATAGCTTCGTGGACAGCAGGGTGCGCGTGGCCTAAATTGCACACAGCAATACCTGAAAGCGCATCTAAATAGCGTTTATTATTTTGGTCCCAGAGCCATGCACCTTCGCCTTTAGTGAAAGTGACTGGCAGACGCCCGTATGTGGGCATGATATGACTGGTCATAATGATTTGTTTGTTTAAAGCAAAAAGCGCGCAGATAAGCGACAGTCTTTTTGAAAAAGGGCTGATTATAGTTTTCTAAAATTTAATGAGCAAGTTAAATGTTTTGACTCGGTACTTTTTTTGCAAGATAATTCCTGATAGTATTACTGGGTTTTTATCTTATTTGAGTAAATGTAATGGATGTTATAGACAGAATTAAAGAGCAATTAGCGAGCAATGATGTAGTTTTATACATGAAAGGCACGCCTGATTTTCCACAGTGTGGGTTTTCTGGGCAAGTTGCGCAGATCATGAAAGCATGTAGTGCTAAGTATGGTTCTTTTAATATTTTTGAAGATCAAGAAGTGCGCGAAGCTTTAAAAGAATATTCACAGTGGCCAACTTACCCACAGCTTTATATTAAAGGTGAGTTAGTCGGTGGTTGCGATATTATTATGGATTTATATAATAAAGGCGAATTACAAAAAATGTTAGCTGCTGCGGATAGTGTGGCTGGCTAAGTTAAGTTTTGCATAATTAAGCAAAGGACGTTTACTTATAAAGTCGGCGTTTATTTTTGCTCAATGATAAAAAAAGGGAAGTAATACTTCCCTTTTTTTATGTCGATTTTTTATTTCTGGGCTTATTCTTGTTTTTGCGCTGCACTTCTGCTGACTAGATTAGCAATTAATACGGCTAGGTAAAATTGTCCGGCCACAGCTTCAAGAGCCACCACGGTTCTGGCCATCATTGATACGGGGGTAATGTCACCATAACCCAGCGTAGTCAATGTAACCATGCTGAAATACCACATTTGGAAAGTTGAATTTTGCTGTAAAGTCTCAGCGTTGGGTATTAAAAATGAGCTTGGCTTATAGAATTCAATTAATTGATAAAGAGAAGTCCATGCTAGCCCTAAAATAAGATAAACGGCTAAAGCAGCATAGAGCATTTCAAGGGTAATTATTTTTTGCTGAATGATAAATTTAAGAATATACAGTGCAATATAAAACCAGAAAATGATTTCAGAGCCATGTCCTAGAATAATTAGTGAGTCGACGTCATAAAAAGTATAAAGCCAGCGAGATGTAATGGTTAATACGGCAAGAATTAAGCTGATTATTAATGGGCGTTTACTATCAGCAATAGCGTAAATACTGGAAAGCACGAGCAAAATAAAATAACTGTTGAGTATTTTTAAGGCTATGACTGTTTCTTGTACTATAGGGTATATAAGAAAGTATAGAATTAGCGAAACGAGCAGAAGCAAAAAACGGTTATTTTTTTGCAAGAAAAGATTATAAAGGAAGGGGTGTAAGGACATAGGCAACTCTTAAAGTAGTTGATTTATTATCATGGTAGGGGCGAGTTGTTTTAGTGCGCTACAGCGTGCCAAAATGAAAAGCAATTATGCTTTTTATCCATGTTATTTTGTTTGTTGCTATTATTACATAAGCCCTTTACATCAGGGTAAAGGAAATCAAAAGGTGCGTTATGAATTTAAAAAGCACTGAGGGTGGCTGCTAATTACGTAATAACTACTGAAGAAGGTAAATAAGCTATGCGTGAATCCAATGGTTATTTGACAATCAATTATGTAGATATTCTGCAACAGCATGTTTTTCTAGCTGAAATTATTTGGCAAGAGGGCGTTATTACTGAAATTAAACGCTTGGGAGAAGAGAGTTCTAAGTATTTGTATCTGATTCCTGGCTTTATTGATGCTCATGTGCATATAGAAAGCTCAATGCTTACACCTGTCGAGTTCTCACGCTTAGCAACACGGCATGGCACTGTTGCTAGTGTTTCTGATCCGCATGAAATTGCTAATGTGATGGGGTTGGCGGGAATTCGGTATATGTTAGAAAATGCCACATTAACGCCATTTAAAATTTTCTTTGGCGCGCCTTCTTGTGTGCCGGCAACTCCTTTTGAAACAGCTGGCGCGACACTTGATGCGGTGGCATTAGAAAGTTTGTTTAAATCAGGCGAAGTCAGTTATTTATCAGAAATGATGAACTACCCAGGCGTACTAAATAAAGATCCTGCTGTTTGGGCTAAACTGGAATTAGCACGGAACTATAGCTGTCCTATAGATGGTCATGCTCCGGGCTTAATGGACGAGCAAGTTAAGCAATATGCGCAAGCTGGTATTAGTACAGATCATGAGTGCAGCACGCTCGAAGAGGCTGAGCAAAAATTAGCGGCAGGTATGCAAGTTTTGATACGAGAAGGTTCAGCCGCCCGAAATTTTGATGCTTTGCATAGTTTGATTAGTAGCGACCCCGAGAAGATTATGTTTTGCAGTGATGATAAGCACCCAGATGATTTGTTAGCAGGTCATATTAATCAGCTAGCAATGCGAGCCGTGGCATTAGGTCATGATGTGTTTAAGGTGTTGCGTTGTGCCTGCATTAACCCTGTCATGCATTACGGCTTAGCTGTGGGGCAGTTAAAAGTGGGTGATGCCATGGACGCTGTTATGCTAAAGGATTTAATTAATTTAACGCCGCTTAAAACCTGGATTAATGGCGAGCTAGTTGCCGAGCAAGGTAATAGTTTAATCACTTCAGTCATAACTAAGCCTTGCAATCAATTTCAAGCGCGCAAAGTGATTGCAGAAGATTTTTTAATACTGGCAAATAGTGATCAGGTTCGAGTGATTAAAGCGCTGGATGGTGAGTTACTCACTCCGGAATGGCAAACAACGCCTAAAGTTGAGCAAGGCTATATCGTGCCCGATAGGGAACGAGATATATTATTTTTAACCGTGATTAATCGTTACCAAAAAGTGCCACCTGTAGTTGCGTTAATTCACGGGTTTGGTTTGCAAAAAGGTGCTTTAGCCTCAACAGTGGCGCATGATTCGCATAATATTATTGCCGTTGCTGCGGATATAGATTCTTTGTGCATAGCTGTTAATGAAATTATTGATCAACAAGGTGGGATCGCCGCGTGTCACCAAGATACTTTAGATATTTTACCGTTACCTATTGCCGGATTAATGAGCGATCAAAGTGCTGAAGTAGTGGCTGCGCATTATGCTCAATTAGATCAACAAGCTAAACAGTTAGGTTCTAAATTGCGCGCCCCCTTTATGACTCTATCTTTTATGGCCTTACTGGTTATTCCTGAACTGAAACTGAGTGATCAAGGTTTATTTGATGGCCGAACCTTTCAATTTACATCGCTAGAGGTATAAAACTGTGCAGGGACATACTCCGAAAATTTCCGCCCCGATGACGCCCGAGAAGGTGCTATTGGCTTTGTATAGGAAATCCTAATGGCACGAGTTACTTGGAGAAATGCTTGGATGGGAGGCGTTGTTTATGCCTCAGGGGACACTTTTGCAGCCCTTTTGACGGGGGAGTTTCTTTACCAGCGTTTAGTGGGTATGTTGATTTTGGGTGGAACCTTGTATGCTTTAGAAATACCGACTTATTTTCATTATTTAGATCGACGTATACAAGGCAAGAGCTTATTAAGTTCGCTGAAACGTATGCTTTTTTCTGCGTTATTTTTTAATCCTTTATGGATTACTCGACATTTAATTTTTATTGAATACTTTGCGGGGAAATGGCAAGCGATTGATATAGGTATTCTACTTATTGCGACACATTCTTTTGTTTATGCTCTCCCTGTTGCTTTGCTGGTTAACTATATGATTCAGAATAAAACTCCTTTAGATTGGCGTTATGTTGCTAGTTCGGCATTTTCGGCTTTTATGGCGGTTTATTTTGCATTAAGTGAGGTGTTATTTGGGTGAGCAGGTAGCGTTTTGGGCTGATTGCCTGAAATCCCTCAAAAGGAAACAGGTTTTAGCTTTATTGCTGGTTGTTGACAGCCGCGGAAGCTCGCCGGGTAAAGTGGGCGCTAAATTGTTTATTGATGCTGATGGTACAAGTTATGGCACCATTGGAGGTGGGAAAGTTGAATATGATTTGTCTGCGCAAACGCTTTCTTTATTGCATGAGCCAGAGAGTTGTACTCGGTTATTTTATCAGCAGCATAATGGCTCTGGGCAGGTTTGTGGCGGTACACAAACCGTTTTGTTTTATCGTCTGGCGCAAGCAGATTTATGCATATTAGAGCAGATTAATCAGGCCTTTCAGGAGCAAGTTGTTAGGCAATTAAGCTTTACGCCACAAGGATTAATGCTTGGTACTCCTGAAGAAACATCCCCAGAGTTATTTTTTAGTGATAGTTTAGAAGCAGGCTGGATATATCAAGAATTGATAGGTGTACAGAAAACCGCCTATATCATTGGTGGCGGGCATGTGAGTTTGGCTTTATCGCAGGTTTTGGCCTTGCTGGATTTTGAAATTATCGTGATTGATCAGCGGCAAGCGGTGAAAACTATGGGTGGTAATCACTTTGCTCAGAGAAAAACTGTTGCACCGTATGCAGAAATTGACCGGATAGTTCCTGATGGCAAGCAGGTGTATATTTTTATTATGACCCATAGCCACCAAACCGATCAGCAGGTTTTGGCAAAGCTTGCTAATAAGCAATGGGCTTATTTAGGACTTTTGGGCAGTAAACGCAAGATTAAGTTATTGCAGAGTAATCTAAGCGAGTCTATTGATCCTGAACGCTGGAAGCTAATACATGCACCTTTGGGTTTGGCGATTAATAGTCAAACACCTATGGAAATCGCGATAAGTATTGCGGCTGAATTGATTCAATTGAAATAAGGTTAGCTGTTAGCTTATGAAACCTAAAAGGTTCAGATTTTATTATTAATTTAATGATTAGCGGGGGAAATATGCTTTTCAATAGAGCCCGCCACCACTGACTTTAAAACACAGAAATATATAAATTGTAGCAATATGAAAAAGAAAATAGCAGAACATATTAGCAGCGCCTTACCAACTATTTTTACAAATATAGGGAAAACACTAAAAGATAATTTTGATGCTAGCGGGCAAGAAATTTTGCAAGATTCGACTGGAACAGCGGCTGTTATTGCTAAATTATTTGCTAAACCTGCAATAGATAGCTATTTTCAAAGCCTCACCAAAGAAAAGCTAAAAGATCACGGTTTAAATGTTTATGTAAAAGCAGGATTTATACAGGCAACTGAATCTTTAGAGGAGATTAAAGATTCCCTTAATCAAGAGTTAGCACCTGAATCAGTGCTTAGCTTTCTTAATCAGGGATTTGCACAGCAAGATTTTGATGCAGGGAGTATCTTATTAATTTTTAAACCTAAATATCACCCTGCTATTGTTGCTATTAAACGGCATTATGAGAATATTTTAAAACAATTTGGGACGCCTTCTTTAGCGATTAAAAACTTTACTAGGCATTTTAATGAGCATATTGAGGAAAAAGTCAGGGATGAATTTGGCGATAATTATGATGAGCATATAGAAGAAACGGAAGAATTTAGACTCAACGATGCCGAAACTGATTTTTTATGGGATATGTCTGAATTAGGACATATAGGCTTTAAAGATTCAGAAAACCTGCGATATGAACAAACCTATGCTTGCTGGAAAAATGTGTCTGAATTTAAGGTCGGGGATAATCATGAACCAAATAATATAGAGGAGCAAGAAAAGGATTTACAAGAAATAAATGAGCTGATTGAACAATATTTTTCGAAAGGTACCAATGGAAGCCTAGATAAAATTTTATTTATCATTGCTGATTTTGGTAAGGGGAAATCAGTGTTTTTACGTCATAACGCATCTCAACTTGCCAAGCAATATATTGACACTCAAGAAGGCTTGTTCCCCGTTTATTTCAACCTGCGCAATTTCAGTTCTTATTCTAGCGAGTCTAAATTGGGGGTTATTTCTGATTACCTAGAAGTCGAGTACGCTATTAAAATAGACAGTGAACACTTTAAAAAACATCAGTATATTTTCCTGATTGATTCTTTAGATGAAAGTGGTGAGCTAAATAAGACAAGTATAGAAAAAGTAATTTCCTCAGTTAAAAAAATTCAAAATATAGATAAAGAAAAATGTCGCACTAATCGCTTAGTTATTTCGACACGCCCATTTGATGAAGGCTTAGAAAGTAATTTAACTAGCCATAACCCTTACATCATAGAAAATGAAGAAAAACGAGAGGTTCCTTATTTTATCTCTATTTATGGGTTTAAAAAACAGCAATTTAATCACTGGTTAATTAACACTTTAAAAGAATACCCAGAACTTGATGCGATTCAGACCACGGGATTTGCTAAAGATATTATAGAAAATATTAAGCAGGGAAAAGCAACAGATATACATCAATTATTGCTAAATAATAATACCTTATCGACTAGTGAGCTAAGGCGACCTATTTTCTCTTATATGATTTTTCAACTGATTATCAATAATATTGATTTCTCTGCGGTTGGAAAAATTGGCGTTTATCTATCTTTTTTAAACTTACTGACTAAAGATGCCAAGCATATTCATGATACAACTTATAGCGTTAACCTTGAGCAAGAGTTTGAATTTCGTAACCTGCTACATACAATTGCCAGTTTATGGATGTATAAACGTCAACAAGGGCAGCAAGGAGCACTAAAAAAAGCGGATATTTGTCGGGTATTGGATGGTAAAAATAAAAAACAATCCGATATAGAAATATTAGGGCTTTATGCAGACAAAGGGGTGACAGAAATTCAATTTTTATCACATTCCTATTTTGGTGAAAACGATAATGTTTTACATTTTCAACACCAATCATTTGCTGAAATATTATTGGCGGAATATTACCTTAAAGTGTTTATTAAATATGCTTTAGATGAAGAGTTTGATATAGAAGAAGCTCGTACCAAGCTTATTCTAGGTGAGCCTACAGCGCAGACGATTCAGTTTTTTACAGAAATGCTCAAGCTGTTAATAGAAACGGCGCCAGAAGAGAGCAGTAAGCAGGTGATAGAAAAAAGAAAACTACTGTTTCCTCTGATGGCTTCTTTAGCCACTAAAAAACATAATAAATTATTCTGTAATGCAATTTATTATGAATGGTTTAAGCAATGCCCTTGTAAAGAAAACGAGGCAAACTATCCACCTGAATTACTAGATAACTGGTGTATAGACCAAGATAAACTGGATAAGATTATCCTGCTTGCTAGAGGAATACTGGAATCTAAAACAAATTATATTTTGACTCAAGCAGAAACTAAAACGGTTTTATATGATAATGAATTACTGGTTGTACAAGATAAACTGAGTAATTTTTCACCTGATATAGACCGCTGGTTGGCGTTGTTGGTGGGAAATACTTTATATAATAATGTAGACGAAGAGCGGTTCTTTAATTGGGGTATTAAGAATTTTGAGCACTTATTTGATTTAATTAGAAATTACAATTATGCCTATCAAACGCCTATCGCAGAATGGGGGAGTAAATTATTTATGGGTATTAATATGCAAGGGAATAAGAATAGGATTGTGTTATCTGGTAATTGTCCAATAGGAATTGATTTTTCATACTCGTATCTTGAAGATTTATCTTTCATACAGGCTAATATATCGAGTAGTGTTTACTTTAATTTGAAATCAGTAAATAAATTTGAATTGGCTTTTTCTTGTATTGGACAAAACATTCAAATTCCAATTCAATTGGCTCGTATGATAGATCATGGAGACTCAATAAGTGGGCTAGTTAATTTTGGTCCAGAAAAAACATATTTTTCTGAATACTCGGGTCACTCTATGCCATATATAATACTCCCTTTAAAAGGGTTATTTATATATGGTTTAAAAGAAAGTTTATTCACTATTGAAGATATATATTCATGGTTTAAATTTGAAACAAAGGAATTAGAGGAAACATTTTCTAAAGAAATAGGTGACTTGACAAAATATCAGCCGTTAAAACTTGAAATGAAAAATGATGAGGGTATTCCTAAGAACTAATGAGGCTAGATTCGGTTAACATAGGCGCGTAATTTTATTGCCAATTTAATGAAAGAATAGATGTATCAATCTATTCTGATTATTTGACCCTTGGAGGAGCACAAAGATTTTATACTGAAAAACTCTGTGATCTCGGTGTCCTCTCTGGTTAAAGTCTTTTTTTATTTTCTTTTAAGCACCTTGACTGCTTAAATAGTCATCATAAGTGCCACGAAAATCGACAATACCATTCGGTGTTAATTCAATAATACGTGTGGCTAATGAGGAAACAAATTCACGGTCATGACTGACAAAGACTAAGGTGCCTGGGTAGTTTTCTAAAGCTAAGTTTAACGATTCAATCGATTCCATATCAAGATGGTTGGTCGGCTCGTCTAATAGCATGATATTGGTGCGTTGTAGCATTAATTTACCAAAAATCATACGGCCTTTTTCACCACCAGAGAGGACGCTGACTTTTTTGCCTATATCGTCTTGTGAAAATAATAAACGACCTAATGTGCCGCGTATGGCTTGATCGTCATCGCTAGGTTGACGCCATTGTTCCATCCAATCAAATAACAACTTGTCGTCTTGAAATTCAGCAGCATGATCTTGTGCGCAATAACCTATTTCAGAGTTTTCAGACCATTTCACAGCGCCTGCTGTTGGCTGAATATCGCCTGCTAAGCATTTTAATAAGGTGGTTTTACCAATACCATTTTGACCGATAACGGCAACACGTTCGCCGACTTCAATCATTAAGTTGAAATTGTTAAATAACTCATTGTCATCATAGCTTTTACATAAGCCTTCTAGTTCTAATGCTAGGCGGTGCAATTTTTTAGTTTGATCAAAGCGGATAAATGGGTTTTGACGGCTGGAAGGTTTTATTTCAGCTAGGCTGATTTTATCTAATTGTTTGGCGCGTGACGTTGCTTGTTTAGATTTTGACGCGTTAGCTGAGAAACGACTGACGAAGGCTTTAAGCTCAGATATTTGTGCCTTCTTTTTAGCATTATCAGACTGTAGTTGTTCGGTAACTAAAGTTGCTGCGGTCATGTAGTCGTCATACGTACCTGGATAAAGGCGTATTTCACCGTAATCTACATCAGCCATGTGCGTGCATACGCTATTTAGAAAATGGCGATCATGAGAAATGATAACCATCGTGCATTTACGTGCATTTAATGTCTCTTCTAACCAGCGAATTGCATTGATGTCGAGGTTGTTAGTTGGCTCATCAAGTAGCAAAATATCAGGATCAGAAAATAGTGCTTGTGCCAGTAATACTCTTAATTTCCAGCCTGGTGCAACTTCACTCATAGGGCCGTAGTGTTGCTCAGTAGGAATGCCTACACCTTCTAGTAATTCACCCGCACGAGCTTCAGCTGTGTAGCCATCCATTTCTGCGAATTCAGATTCTAGGTCAGCGGCACGCATACCATCGGCTTCAGTCATTTCTGGATTAGCGTAAATCGCATCACGTTCTGATTTTACTGCCCATAGCGCTTCATGACCCATGATCACTGTGTCGAGTACGGCGAATTCTTCGTAAGCAAATTGATCCTGTTTTAATTTACCGAGGCGTTCGTGTGGGTCTTTGGAGACATTACCGCCAGAAGGCTCTAAGTCACCTCCTAAGATTTTCATGAAAGTTGATTTTCCGCAGCCATTGGCGCCAATCAGTCCATAGCGGTTACCGTTATTAAATTTAACGGAGACGTCTTCAAAAAGTGGCTTGGCGCCAAATTGCATAGTGATATTTGCGGTTGCGAGCATTTTTTATTCCAGATAGAAGCTGACCAACAGTTGCCTGCTCGATAGAGCTAATGCATTGTGCTATTGGTTAATATATTAAAGACTTTAAAGGGTGCGTATTCTACGCGATTTTTGTGGCAAAGGCTGTGTAAATAAGAGAGTCAGTAATTAATATTTACATTTGTTTCCCAATAAATAGAGGCTGTGAAAGTGTTCAGTATAATTCCCCTCCTTATCAAGGAGGGGCTAGGGGAGGTTTATAAATGATCTATATTTTAATAGATCTCCCTCAATCCCCCCTTCTCAAGGGGGGAGGCTAAAAGCACAATACTTTCACAACCTCAACAGGTTGGAAATAGTTATGCCTTGTGTTTACGTTGTACTGAGCGAGTAGGCGTAAATAAATTCACACCTAAGGCATATATAGGGCGTTAGCCAGCTGTGTGGCCTATTTTCTCGCCTAACTGTACTTTTTCACCAGCGACAAAAGCCTCTTCCCAGTTCATCGCATTTTCGCCAAATAAAGCAATAATGGTTGATCCCATATTAAAGCGGCCGAGTTCTTCGCCTCTTTTTAATTGCGGCGCATCGTCTTTATACTGCCAAGTTTGAATGCTTTTTGCTGTGGGTGGCGTGACTTCACCATGCCAAACCGTTTCAATGCTGGCAACAAAAATCGCACCGACTAAAACTAAAGCCATAGGGCCGATTTCAGTGTCAAAAATAGCGACAACTCGCTCATTTCTGGCAAATAAACGCGGCACTGAATTAGCTGTGGCTGCATTTACACTAAATAAGCGCCCAGGCACATGAATCATTTCTCTTAATGTGCCATCTAAAGGCATATGTAAGCGATGATAATCTTTAGGTGATAAGTAAATGGTAGTGAATTTGCCATTCTTAAAAGGCGCGGAACGTTGTTCATCGCCTCCTAATAAATCGACTGCGGTATAGCTTTGGCCTTTAGCTTGAATGATATTACCATCGGTAATATTACCTGCTTGGCTAACTGCGCCATCAGCAGGGCAGGCAATATCGCCTGCATTACTGGCAATCGTTCTAGCGCCAGGTTTTAATGCGCGAGTAAAGAAATGGTTAAAACTCGGGTAAGCGTTAATATCCGAATCAATCGCTTCCTCCATATTGACACCATAATGGCTGGCAATTTGTTTAATAAAAAAGTTTTTCCATGTTTTATTTTCACTATGAGTCAGTTGTCCCATGAGTCTGGATAAAGGGTGATGTGGCAATATGTATTGTGGCAGGGTAGTTAGGCTTTCTTTAAAGGTCATGGTCGGGTGTTTTTCCGCTTAAATAATAGGCAAAGGCAATGACTTCAGCAACGGCGGTATAAAGTTCTTTAGGGATTTCATCACCTAAAGGCACTTGCGCTAAAATTCTTGCCAGTTCGGGCTCGGTTTGTAATGGAATGCCGTGCTTTTCGGCGATGGCTAAAATCTGTTCCGCTGTGACCCCTTCACCTTTGGCTGTGACTTTAGGTGCATTTTTACCATCGTATTTTAATGCGACCGCTAAGTCAGAGGTGTAAAAGGTTTTAGCCATGTTTAGCTTAATGAGTAATTAGATTGTAAGTGCTTGTTCGTGTAAATTTAGCCAGCTACATTAGCTGCCATAAAGTATAATGGCCGCTTTTTATTAAATCGGGTATTTTACCAGTTATGAAGCTGGAAAAAATTAAACTTTCAGGATTTAAATCATTTGTCGATGCGACGACGATTCCTATTAAAGGGAATTTAATCAGTATCGTTGGCCCTAATGGTTGTGGAAAATCCAATATTATTGACGCAGTACGTTGGGTGATGGGCGAAAGCTCAGCGAAACACCTGCGCGGCGGTAGTATGACGGATGTGATTTTTAATGGCTCTTCAGGTAGAAAGCCAGTGAGTACCGCATCGGTTGAGTTGGTTTTTGATAATAGCGAAGGTAAAGCGGGCGGGGAATACGCGCAGTACACGACTATCGCGATTAAGCGTCAAGTAAGGCGTGATGGTCAGTCTATTTATCAATTTAATGGCACTAAATGTCGGCGTAAAGATATTACCGATTTATTTTTGGGCACAGGCTTAGGGGCTCGTAGTTATGCGATTATTGAGCAAGGTACTATTTCGCGAGTTGTTGAAGCTAAACCTGATGAGCTGCGTATACATATAGAAGAGGCAGCGGGTGTTTCTAAATATAAAGAACGACGCAGTGAAACCGAAATGCGTATGCGCCATACGCGTGAGAATTTAGAGCGATTAGATGATGTTCGTGATGAAGTTGAGAAACAATTAAATAATTTAAAGAAACAAGCGGAAAAAGCGGAAAAATATACCACTTTAAAAGCACAGGAGCGTGAATTAAAGCTGCAGCTATTGGCAATGCGTTGGAATACGCATCATGTCATGGCGCAGCAGTTAGACAGTAAGTTGCAAGGCGCAGCGAGCGCGCATAATGAATTATTTATGGAGCGTAAGACGCTGGAGCAAACGTTAGAGCAAAAACGTGAGTTGCATAAAATGCAGCAACTGAATTTAGATCAGCAACAAGCAGAATATTATGCCTTGCTCACCGAGGTAAGTCGTTTAGATCAGGTGATTAAACATAATGAACAATCTCATGAGGAAACTGAGCGAGAGTTAGTGAGGTTACGTGATCAAGCGGAGCATCTTAAAGGTAATTTGGATGAGGATTTATTACAGTTAGATGAGCTAAAAGAATCTTTATTTGAAGCAGAAGAGTCTTTATTGATTGCGGAAGATAGAGCCGAGGAAATGCTGGAAATTCAGCAGGAAGCTCAAGAGCGGCGTCTTGCATGGCAGCAAGAATGGGAAGCGTATCAGAATCAATATGCCAATTACCGTGAACAAGCGGAAGTTAAGCGTATGTTAGTGGCTCAATTGGAAAATCAAAGCTTTCAATTACAAAGTCGCATACAGCGATTACAAGGTGAGCAAGAGGAGTTAAGCGAGCAGGGCTTAAGCATTGAAATTGAGAATTTAGATCAAGCGATTAATTTGATTGAAGAGCAGAGAGAGCAAGTTCAAATTGATTTAGATGCGGTGCATTTATCGATCAAAGATTTGCGCCAGCAGATTAAGCAATTTCATGATGTATTGCATAGTGATCGTTCGGAATTGCAAAGTGTCAAAGGAAAAGTGACTTCGCTGGAATTATTGCAGCAGCATGCAATGGGTAAAGACAATCAGAAATTAACCCATTGGCTGGATAGGATGGCTTTAGCTGAAAACCAGCGTCTTGCTGAATTTATTGAGGTTGACACAGGTTGGGAGAGTGCGGTTGAAACTGTTCTGGGCACTTATTTAGAGGCTGTGTGTATTGATAATGCTGATCAATTAATTAATGAACTGGCGACTTTAAGTAATGAGTCGGTAACTTTGTTTGAGACAGAGCACGAACACAGTGAAGAATTAAGTAAAGGCTTGCCGCGCTTATTGGATAAAATTACAACGCCGTGGAATTTACAAGGACTATTATCGGGGATTTATTGTGCGGATAATGCGGAGCAGGCGAGAGAGTTAGCGAGCGAATTAAAATCTTATGAATCTATCATTACTCAGCAAGGGGCATGGTTTGGCTATGGTTGGGTTAAGATTGTGCGTGAGAATGATGGCAAAAGTGGTGTTTTGCAAAGAGAAAAGCAATTACGGTTATTAAAAGAAGAGCAAGTACAGTTGCAAGCGCGTGTGGTTGTCATGGAAGAGCAACTAGAAACCGCGGAAGACTTTTTAAAAGACGCTGAAAAACAACGCGAAGAATTACAAAATAAAGATAAGCAAGTAAGCAATGAGCTGTCGTTAAGAAATTCAGAATTCAGTGCGTATTCTGCCCGCGTAGAGCAGCAGCAACAACGATTAGCACAAGTGAATAATGAACTGGCTGATATTAATCGCGAACTATTAGAAAACTCTGAGACGAGAGTTGAAGCTTTGATGATTAAGGAACAAGCAGAAGAGGCGATGGAGGCGTTAATAGAAAGTAAACTGCAATTGGAGCAAGATAGTCATAGTTTACAAACGCAAAGTGAGCAAAGCGATAAACAAGTCAATGAAATTCGTCAGCAAGTACATGGCTTTCAGGCGAAAATATCCAGTCTAAAGGCTTCGGATGTCTTAACGACAAAACAGATAGAGCGTTTGCAATTACAACAGCAGCAGTCGCAAGAGCGAATAGGCGAGCTAGATAAGAAGTTACATCAGACTTTACAGCCCATGGATGATGAGCGTTATGATCTGGAAACCTTGCAACAAAAGAAAGATGAACTGGAAAAAGTTTTAGAGCAAGTGCGTGAGCAGCAAGCCGTTTTAGAGACTGGCATTGCTGAGTTAGCAGGGCAATTTTCTTCTGTGCAAGTACATATAGATAAGAAAAAAGAGCTGTTAGACAGTATTCGCTTTGAGCAGCAGGAAAGCCATGTACGCCAACAAACGGTGACCGAACAATTGCAGGAATTGGATGCTGATGCGCAAACGATTATGCAGGATATTCCTGAGCATGCTGATGAGCCGGCTTGGAAAATCAAGGTAGATGATTTAACCCGCCAGATTGAACGGTTGGGAACTATCAATTTAACAGCGATAGAAGAATTTAAAGCGCAGTCTGAGCGTATGAACTTTCTCAATGAGCAAAATACGGATTTATTAGAGGCGCTGCAAATATTAGAAACCGCCATTGCCAAGATTGATAATGAAAGTAGGCAGCGATTTAAGGAAACATTTGATAAGATAAACTCTGGACTACAAGAGAAGTTTCCTAAGCTCTTCGGTGGTGGCAAAGCCTATTTATCATTAACAGACGATGATTTATTGGAAAGTGGCGTTAATATTATTGCCCAGCCTCCTGGAAAGCGAAATAGTTCAATTCATTTATTATCGGGTGGCGAAAAGGCTTTAACCGCAGTGGCTTTAGTTTTTTCTATTTTTGACCTGAATCCAGCACCTTTTTGCTTGCTGGATGAGGTGGATGCCCCCTTAGATGAGGCAAATGTACGACGTTTTTCAGCAATGGTTGAGGAAATGTCAGCCAATGTGCAGTTTTTGTATATTTCACATAATAAAGTGACGATGGAAATTGCACAACAATTAGCAGGCGTTACTATGAAGGAACCAGGTGTTTCTCGTATGGTAGCAGTCGATATTCAAGAAGCAGTAGCAATGGTGGAAAGTTAACGTGGATAAAGATTTATTAAGAATAGTCATCATTTCAGTGGGTGGTCTAGTTATTTTAGGCATGATTCTTTGGGGTATGTTTAAAGGAAAGTCAAAAAATAAAAATATGTTTGGTGGTGAGCGTGATCCACTGGAAAATATAGATCGTAGCTTATTTGTGAATACGGCTGATGATGATTTTGATATTGTGCCCTTAAATACGCGCGAAAATGATGATTATCAAGCGCCGGAAGTAAAAATGCGCTTAAATTCAGCCTATATACAAGAAGCTCAACAGCAAGAAAGTGTAGAGTCAGAGCCGGATATATTAGCTGCGGCGATGAATAAACCGGATGAACCTCTTTCCGAGCCTCCTACAAAGCAATTGCCAGCGTTATTGCAATTACACCTAGTTGCTAAAAACCCAGAAGGTTTTAAAGGTTTACAATTAGTACAAGCATTTGAGCGCGTAGGTTTAGTTTATGGCAGTGTGAAAGTTTTTGAGCGTTTAGATGCGCAAAACCGTGTCGATTATGCTGTTGCAAGTATGGCTGCGCCGGGTGTTTTTCCTGGTGACAACTGGGAGTCTTATTACTGTCCCGGTATTTCTTTTTTTATGCAGCCTAGGGAACTGGATGATGTCAAAGCTGTATTTGATGATTTAATCAATACGGCCGGTCAATTATCAGCTTTACTTAAAGGAGATATTGTGGATGAAAATCATCAGCCTTTAACTGAAGAGACTTTGCAGCAAATAGAAGAAAGTTTGTCTTAAATAGCGCTTCCTATATTTACCGTGCGACCTGTTGTTAGCTGGACAGCTTATAACTCGTAGGGCGGACTTCAGTCCGCCATTGCTAAAAAAGCGGACTGAAGTCCGCCCTACAAATAAGGTGAACGTCCCTATTTAAGTTTGTCGCCAGAAAAAGCAAGCTAAAAACCTGTTAAAACCCATATAAAGGCGCCACGCCCTGAATCAAGAAAAATATGTCCACTCAAGAAACCTTATTAAGAAAATTCCAGTTATTAAGCGAAGATGAACGGCAGGTACTTTTAGCTTTAGCTATTCTTTTTGTACCCGTCGGTCAAACTAAATTAATAGATATTTTGCGTGGTACTCAGTCTGTTGAGACTAAAATTTATAAACAAATTACCAAACCTTTAAAAGATAAATTGGAACGGCAGGGCTTGATTACAGTGACTAGCGATGGCTGGCGGTGCGCTAAGGAAATTAGCGAAGTGCTAATGAAAATAGCATTTGAAGATCATAATAATTTATTTTCTAAATTGGCTGACTATAGCTTAAGTGATAGGCCCTACTATTCTTCTTATCAAGTGAAGGTACTTAATGCAGTCAGAATCTTACGCTTTTATCTTTATCTTGGTAATGCGAAAAAATTTAAGGAGCAGTTTGATAGTTTCGAGGGTGAATTTCCTGACCAGGTCATGCCATTATTAAATTTATTGTTTTTTACCGCTTTTGATAGGCCTTGGTTTGATCAGCTGAACCAAGATATAAAAAACTTTTCTTTATCAATGTATGCGGAATATTTCACTTTTAGTATTGAGGACGTGAGCTTCCCTGTGCAATTATTACAGAGTGCTGTTGATTCTAGTGCCACACCTCCCTTGGAATTATTACAGAACCTAGCTGAGTTTAAGTTGATGGCTAATGATGCTCAAGGGGTTGAGGCCTTGCTTCAGGGTGATTACTCAGCTAAGGGCTTGATGATCAAAGGGAGTGCTTGCTTCATTGATAATCGCAATGATGAGGCTTTAGAGCTTTACCAGGCTGCACTTCAATTGATAAAAAAAGAAACACGTAAACGGAATGTTTTTTTGTCGCATATCCACGGTTACTTTTTCCATTTAGCCTTATTAAAAACTAAAACAGCTGAAAATATCAGTTTGTTAAAGGCGCAATTAAAAATCATTGAAAAGAGTAAAGGTAGCGATAGCTTTTTCAATACTAATGGTCGTTTAAAAGAAGGTCTTGAGGTTTATCAGACGCAACTTAAAGCTGAAGAAGCTTATGAGTTACGCCGGCCATTGGCCGGTCCTTATGATAGATTATTTCATTGTTTATTATTGCATTGGCTAGATACGCTTGCGATTGCTACCAATTGGGATAAAGATTTTTTATCGGTATTTCAAAATTATTGTGTCTTAGCTGATAAGGGCGGTGCACATTATTATGCTGCGGTTAGTTCACATTTATTACAAAAATTAGGCATAAAAGATAAAGAAATAAAGGCCATTTCTGAAAAATACAAAGATTCTAATGCTTTGCATATTATTGATTTATTGCCGCGTGTAGAAAAGTGGGAGCGAGCACTATCCGCGTTAACACAACTTAGCGCTGAGCCATCTGCTGCACATGCTGAATCACGCATGATTTGGTTATTAAGATTAGACGGCAATAATGCTGAATTGGAGCCGCGTGAGCAAAAGTTGGGAAAATCAGGGCGTTGGACTAAGGGGCGAGCTGTTTCTTTGAAAAGGCTATATTCAGAGCAGGCAAGTTTTGATTATTTAACACTCCAGGATCGGCGTATTTGTGCGCAAATCAGTAAGGAGCTAGAAGACAATTATTATAGCTACAGTTATAAAGAAGTGTATGTTTTAGAAAATGAGGCGGTACTAGCGGCGGTGGATCATCCGCACGTTTATTGGTCTAGTGCTAGTGAATATACAAACCCAATTACGCTAAGCAAAGCTGAGCCGCAATTATTGGTGACCACGCAAAAGAAAGATTTGCGTATTTCCTTACACCCCATTATCCATGCTGAAGAGGTTGTTTTTGAACGTAGTGCAGATAATGACATTCGGGTTTATCAAATTACCGAACAGCATCGACAAGTTGCCAGTATTTTAGGAGATAAAGGGCTTTCTGTACCACAGAAAGCTAAGCAACAAGTGATTGATTCCATTGCTTCAATTGCATCAACGCTCACTGTGCAGTCAGATATAGAAGGCTTAGCTTTAAATATAGAGACGGTAGAGGCTGATGCACGTTTGCATATGCATTTATTGCAGCATGGAGAAGGCTTGCAAATTGAGGCTTTTGTTCAGCCCTTTACTGATGCTGGACCCATTTATAAGCCAGGTATAGGCGGTACTACGGTGTTGGCTGAAGTGGACGGTAAACAATTACAGACTTCACGTAATTTCTCACTGGAAAAGTCGTACTTAGAAAAGTTGTATGAACAATGCTCTGAGTTATACCAAAGTTCTGATGCAAAATGGACGCTTGAAGACCCTGAAATGGCTTTAGAAGCATTGTTGAAATTGCAAAATTTAGGTGATTTTATTGTCTTAGAGTGGCCTAAAGGTCAGAAAATTAAAGTGAGTCGTGAGGCGGGTTTAGGAGAGGCACATTTCTCTGTGCGTAAAGAAAAAGACTGGTTTAGCGTTGAGGGTGAAGTGCAGATAGATGACGAGCAAGTCTATGATATGCAACGCCTAATTAATTTATTAAAGGCAACTTCAGGGCGCTTTTTAAAGCTGGAAGATGGGCAGTTTATTGCGCTAACCAGTGAATTACGTCAACGTTTAGACGATGTTGCTGGGCTAGGAGAGCAAAAAGGGAACGCACTGCAGTTTCATGCCTTAGCGGCACCTGCTTTAAATGAAGCCTTAGAAGGGATGGATGTTAAGGCGAGTAAGCAGTGGAGTGATCAGTTAAAGAAATTGGAATCAATGACTGATTTAGACCCGAAAGTCCCTTCTACTTTACAAGGAGAATTGCGTGATTATCAATTGGAAGGTTATCAATGGATGGCGCGTTTAGCACACTGGGGGGCGGGCGCATGCTTGGCTGATGATATGGGGCTAGGAAAAACCATACAAGCACTTTCTTTGATTTTATCGCGTGCAATGAATGGTCCGACGTTAATTCTGGCTCCGACCTCAGTGTGTATGAATTGGCTGGAAGAGGCGCAACGATTTGCACCGACTTTAAATGTATTACATTTTGGCGCGGGGGATCGGCAAAAAATCATTGAGCAAGCTGGTGCATTTGATTTGGTTGTGTGTAGTTATGGACTATTACAAACCGAGTCTGAATTATTAACGGATAAACAGTGGCAGACCATCGTTGCTGATGAAGCGCAAGCGATAAAAAATGGCTTAACTAAACGTTCACAAGCAGCCATGGCATTGCAGGCGGACTTTAAAGTTATTACCACAGGTACACCGATAGAAAATCATTTGGGTGAATTATGGAATTTATTTCATTTTATTAATCCGGGTTTGCTGGGTTCGCTGAAAAAATTTAATGAGCGTTATGCGCAAGCGATTGAAAATAATAAGGATCATTCCGCCCAGCAACGATTAAAGAAATTACTGCGACCCTTTATCCTGCGTCGACTTAAAACCGATGTATTGAAAGAGTTACCGTCGCGAACAGAAATTACCTTGCATGTGGAATTGAGTAGGGAGGAGCGTACTTTTTATGAAGCTATGCGTCGTAATGCTGTCGAGGCTATGCAAAAATCACAGGAAGAAGAGCAACAAGTAGGACAGCAGCATTTAAAAGTATTGGCAGAAATTATGAAGCTACGCCGTGCCTGTTGTCATCCCAAATTGGTAATGGAAGATAGCCCATTAAGTAGTGCTAAATTACAAGCTTTTGAAGAGCTAGTTGATGAATTAATTTCAGGTCGCCATAAAGCCTTAGTGTTTAGTCAATTTGTCGGGCATTTGCATATTATTCGTGATTTATTGGATAAAAAAGGAATTAACTACCAATATCTAGATGGCAGTACATCGATACCTAAACGTAAAAAAGCCGTTACTGCATTTCAAGGCGGCGAAGGTGATGTCTTTTTAATTAGCTTAAAGGCGGGTGGCTCAGGGTTAAATTTAACGGCTGCTGATTATGTGATTCATATGGATCCATGGTGGAACCCTGCGGTAGAAGATCAAGCCTCAGATCGAGCGCATCGTATGGGTCAGACACGCCCTGTGACTATTTATCGTTTAGTGGCGAAAGATACCATAGAAGATAAAATAGTTGATTTACACGCGCATAAACGTGATTTAGCCAGTAGTTTATTAGAAGGCGGCGAAGTCAGTGGTAAGATGTCGGTGGGTGATATGATGGCGTTGATTAAGGAAACTGAGGAATAGAGAGGGACCGAGTACCCTCCTGCAACTATAGAAAAATAAAAATCTTGTATTAAAGCTGTATTACAATGTGTAATACAGCTTGTTATTGGAAGATTATATGATTACCCTTAGACTTGAATCAGAATTAGAAGAAAAAATTAATCAGACGGCTAAAAAAATGGGGCTTAGTAAGTCAGAATTGATTAGAAAAAGTATCACTGAGTTTATAGGTAAGATAGACAAAGAGTCGGCTTGGGAATTAGGTGAGGGTATTTTTGGTAAATATTCCAGTACTGAAGAAAGCCTTTCTAGGGATAGAAAAATACGGATAAAAGAAAAAGTTCAAGAAAAATATGAATAAAATTCTCATTGATTCTGGCCCCTTGATTGCTTTATTTGATGGCAATGACAAATATCATGCTGCTTCTGTTGCCTTCATAAAATCTAATAAAAGTGAATTGATTACAACGCTTGCTTCGCTAACCGAAACGCTACATTTACTTGATTTTAATAGGCGCGCTCAGATTGACTTTTTAGGCTGGGTTAATGCAGGCGCGGTAACATTAGAAAACATAACAGCAAATGACTTAGGCAAAATAAAAAAATTGACCATTAAATATGCAGATTTTCCTATGGATTTTGCGGATGCGTGTTTGGTTTTTTTAGCGGAGAAATTAAATATTCATACGATTGCAACCATTGACAGGGATTTCGATATTTATCGTATACAAGGTGAAAAGCCGTTTACAACGCTTATAAAATAAAAATCTCATTATTTAAAGGTAACTATATTAAATGACTAACAGTACAGTAAATCCAACTGAAGTATTAGCGCAATACCGTGAACATGTAGCAGAAAGAGCAAAAACGGGTGTTGTTCCGCAGCCTTTAAATGCAGACCAAGTTGCTGCCATTGTTGAATTAATTAAACAGCCGCCAGCGGGTGAAGAAGCGTTTATTCTGGATTTATTAACAAACCGCGTGCCAGCAGGTGTTGATGAAGCGGCTTATGTTAAAGCGGGATTTTTAGCTGCATTGGCGAAAAGCGAAGTGTCCTCACCTATTTTAGGCGCTGCGCGCGCCACTGAATTATTAGGTACGATGCTGGGTGGTTATAATATAGCCTCATTGATTGAGTTATTAGATAATGATGCGCTTGCACCTATTGCTGTCACAGCCTTATCGCACACCTTATTGGTGTTTGATGCCTTTCATGACGTACAAGAAAAAGCGGAAGCGGGTAATGCCTTTGCTAAGCAAGTCATACAATCTTGGGCAGATGCGGAATGGTTTACTAGTAAACCCGAAGTACCTGAGAAATTAACTGTTACTGTTTTTAAAGTCACCGGTGAAACCAATACCGATGATTTATCACCAGCTCCTGATGCATGGTCACGTCCTGATATTCCTTTGCATGCACAAGCGATGCTGAAAATACCGCGTGAAGGCGTTACGAATACTGAGCAACAAATTGATGCCTTAAAAGAAAAAGGGTTTCCTGTTGCTTATGTAGGTGATGTGGTTGGAACGGGTTCTTCACGTAAATCTGCAACTAATTCAGTACTTTGGTTTACTGGCGATGATATTCCTTATGTGCCTAATAAACGCGCAGGCGGTGTGTGTATTGGTGGCAAAATTGCGCCGATTTTCTTTAATACTATGGAAGATTCAGGTGCATTGCCGTTTGAATGTGATGTTGAAAACATGGCGATGGGCGATGTGATTGATATTTACCCATATCAAGGTGTAGTCAAAAATCATGATACGGGTGCTGTGATTTGTGAGTTCGCATTAAAAACCGATATTTTATTAGATGAAGTACGTGCCGGTGGACGTATTCCGTTGATTATTGGTCGTGGTTTAACAGATCGTGCGCGTAACGCATTAGATTTGGACGCTTCGAGTGTCTTTCGTAGACCACGCGATGAAGCAGCAAGCAGTAAAGGGTTTACTTTAGCGCAAAAAATAGTCGGTAAAGCCTGCGGTGTTGTTGGCGTGCGTCCGAATACTTATTGTGAACCACATATGACGACTGTGGGTTCGCAGGATACCACTGGCCCTATGACCCGTGATGAGTTAAAAGATTTAGCCTGCTTAGGTTTTTCCGCTGATTTAGTTATGCAGTCTTTTTGTCATACAGCTGCCTACCCAAAGCCGATTGATGTGGCAATGCAACATAGCTTGCCTGATTTTATTATGAATCGTGGCGGTGTTGCTTTACGTCCGGGCGACGGTATTATTCATTCGTGGTTAAACCGTATGTTATTGCCAGATACGGTTGGTACAGGCGGTGATTCGCATACACGTTTTCCGATTGGGATTTCCTTTCCTGCTGGCTCTGGTTTAGTGGCGTTTGCCGCTGCGACAGGCGTGATGCCATTAGATATGCCTGAATCGATTTTAGTGCGCTTTAAAGGCGAAATGCAACCAGGTATTACTTTACGTGATTTGGTCAATGCGATTCCTTTGGCAGCGATTGAAAAAGGCTTATTAACAGTTGAGAAAAAAGGTAAGAAAAATGTCTTCTCTGGTCGTATTTTAGAAATTGAAGGCTTGCCTGATTTAAAAGTAGAGCAAGCGTTTGAATTGTCCGATGCTTCAGCGGAACGTTCTGCTGCAGGCTGTACGATTCGTCTAGGTGATGCGCCGATTCGTGAATATATCAATTCGAATATCACCATGTTGAAATGGATGATTTCAGAAGGTTACGGCGATGTGCGTACGATTGAGCGTCGAATCAAAGAAATGCAGGCATGGATTGCAAAGCCTGAATTAATGGCACCTGATGCTGATGCAGAGTATTTTGAAATTATCGAAATTGATTTGAATGCGATTAAAGAGCCGATTATGGCTTGTCCGAATGATCCTGATGATGTGAAAACGTTAGCGGATGTTGCGGGTACTAAAATCGATGAAGTATTTTTAGGCTCATGTATGACCAATATCGGTCATTTCCGTGCTGCTGGCAAGTTATTAGAAAAAGAAGCGGGTCGTTTACCAACTCAGCTCTGGGTCTCACCACCGACTAAAATGGATCAGGCGCAATTAACTGAAGAAGGCTATTACAGTACATTCGGTAAATCTGGCGCACGAATGGAAATGCCAGGTTGTTCATTGTGTATGGGTAATCAGGCGCGTGTTGCAGATAATGCGACCGTGGTTTCGACTTCTACACGTAACTTCCCGAACCGTTTAGGTAATAATGCCAATGTCTATTTAGGCTCTGCGGAATTAGCGGCTGTCTGTTCTATTTTGGGTAAAATTCCCACTAATGAAGAGTATATGGCTTATGTAAGTAAAATTAGCGAAACAGCAGAAGATACTTATCGCTATTTGAATTTTGATCAGATCAAAAGCTATCAAGATAAAGCGGATGCGGTAGAGGTAGAGTAATGTAGGATGGGCAGGTTTTTTGCCCACCTTTAACGCATTATGCGCTTAACAAATAAAGAAATTGATACTATCAAGAGCAGCGTATTGGCACTTGATGCTAGTGCGCATGTTTATTTGTTTGGTAGTCGGGTTGATGATGCAAAACGTGGTGGTGATATTGATTTATTAATTGAGTCAAATATTTTGACTAAACAAGATTTACGCAAAATTCGCTGGCAATTTTTTGAACGTTTTGGTGAGCAGAAAATGGATTTGGTTTTGAACTCGGGTATTGAAAATCAGGCATTTATTAATATGATAAAGCCTACGGCGGTTCAATTATGAGCAGTGCTTATTTGCAAGAGCTCGGTGTTTCTTTGAAAAAACAACTTTTCTGGTTGGATTATTCTTATCAGCAAGTGAAAAGACTTATCTGCGCCAGAAAATTTTAGTATCGAGCAGTTTAATCAGTTTGAAAACCTCTGTAGTCGTTATGCACGTACGATTGATTTTTTAGTGCGTAAAGTGTTTAGGTGTATTGATGATGTTGAATTTGAAAATCAAGGAACATTAATTGATGTGGTTAATCATGCGCATAAGCGAGGATTATTTAAGGATATTGAATTAATTAGACAGATCAAGGATATTCGTAATGACATCGTGCATGAGTATTTAGATGAGGCTTTGCAAAGTGTATTTTTAGATGTGATAAAGATCGCGCCAGAATTGATTGCCATAGGGCTGAATACTTTAGCTTATGTTGAAAAAGTTAATAGATAATTGGAAAACAGTGAATATAAAAGATTATATGACCTCTTTAGGTCAACAAGCAAAAGCCGCGGGTCGTGCAGTAAGCCGTGCTGAATCAGGGCAAAAGAATGCGGCTTTATTTGCGATTGCTGAGCAATTAAAAAATAATACGGCTTTATTAGCTGAAGAAAATGCTAAAGACTTACAAGCGGGTAAAGAAAAAGGCTTAGATGCAGCTTTGTTAGATCGCCTCGAGCTAACGCCTGACCGAATTCAATCCATGATTGATGGTTTAAATGAAGTAGCGGCTTTACCTGATCCTGTGGGTGCAATCACTGATTTAAAATATCGTCCTAGCGGTATTCAAGTTGGACAAATGCGTGTGCCCTTAGGTGTCATCGGGATTATTTATGAATCGCGACCTAATGTGACTGTTGATGCCGCGGCTTTGTGTTTGAAATCAGGGAATGCTTGCATTTTGCGTGGTGGTTCAGAGTCGATTCATTCTAATAAAGCGATTGCTTTATGTGTTGCCAAAGGTTTAGAGCAAGCTGGTTTACCTGTGACAGCCGTGCAAGTTGTGGAAACGACGGATAGAGCAGCAGTAGGTGAACTAATCACGATGAATGAGTATGTTGATGTTATCGTGCCTCGTGGCGGTAAAAGCCTGATTGAACGCATATCTAAAGATGCGACTATTGCCGTTATTAAGCATTTAGACGGTATTTGTCATGTATATATAGATGGTCAAGCAGATATTGATAAAGCCATTAATATTGCTGTAAATGCCAAAACACACCGTTATGGTGTTTGTAATGCAATGGAGACTTTATTAGTTGCTGAATCGGTTGCTTTGCAAGTATTACCTAAATTAGCAGTGCAATACAAAGAAGCCGGTGTGGAATTACGGGGTTGTTTAAAAACCTGCTCTATCGTTGCGGATTGTTTGCGTGCTACTGAAGAAGATTGGGAGACGGAATATTTAGCGCCCATATTATCTATCAAAGTGGTCGCAGATATTGATGAGGCTATGGCGCATATTAATCAATTTAGCTCCGGGCATACCGAGTCTATTGTTACCGAAAATTATACTTTAGCGCGCCGTTTTCTGCGTGAGATGGATTCTAGTTCGGTGATGGTTAATGCATCTACTCGTTTTGCGGATGGTTTTGAATATGGTTTAGGCGCAGAAATTGGTATTAGTACTGATAAATTACATGCGCGCGGACCTGTAGGTTTAGAAGGCTTAACAAGCTTGAAATATATTGTCTTAGGGGACGGGCACATCCGTCAGTAAATGATAGGTATTTATGGCGGCACGTTTAATCCAGTGCATTATGGGCATTTACGCACGGCGATAGAGGTCAACGAGATTTTTGCTTTAGATGAGCTGCGTTTAGTGCCGTGCTCCCAGCCTGCGCACCGTGATGAACCTGAAGTAAGTGCAGCTATGCGTGTGCAAATGTTGCAACTGGCCATACAGGCAACGCCGCAATTACAGATTGATACGCGTGAACTGGAGCGAGCAGGGCCGTCTTATATGGCCGATACGCTGGCTTCTATTCGTGCTGAAATAGCGGTAGATAGGCCGCTATTTTTATTTATTGGTACCGATGCTTTTAATGGTTTATCCAGTTGGCACAGGTGGCAGGTCTTATTTGATTATGCGCATATTGTGGTCATGACTCGTCCTGCATTTAAGCCGGAAACCTTAGTAAAATTCTATGCAGATAAACTAGTTAATGATAAGCATTCGTTAAAATCCTGTGCGAGTGGTAAAATCTATTTTCAACAGGTGACGCAATTAGATATTTCAGCAACATTTATTCGACAAATCTTTGCTATGCAAAGAAATCCGAGTTTTTTATTGCCTGAAGCGATCATTGAATATATACAGGCGAAACAACTATATAAAGCCTGAAAAAACAGAATAAAGGAAATTGAATGCAAGCGGAAAAATTATTAGCGATTGTGACTAAAGTCTTGGATGATCGTAAGGCTGAAAATATAGTCACAATTGATGTAATTGGAAAAACGAGTTTTACTGATTATATGGTGATTGCGACAGGAACCTCAGCGCGCCACAGTAAAGCCTTATGTGAATATGTGACTTTAGAATTAAAGGATCAAGGTGTGATGCCTTTAGGTGTCGAAGGTGGGCAAGATTCTGAATGGGTATTGGTTGATTTAGGCGATGTGATTCTTCATGTTATGACGGCACAATCGCGTGAGTTTTATCAGTTAGAAAAATTGTGGAGTGTGGAAAATGCACAACCAGAAGAAGAAATTGATTATGAAGACGAAGATGACTAAAAAATTTAGTGTTGCGTTGTTGCTATCTTTAAGTGCGGCTCCTGCTTTCGCACAAACACCTGATATTACGGAAGGTTTGTGGGAAGTAAGCTCTCAAGTGAGTATGGCAGCGATGCCGATGAAAATACCAGCGATGACGATGCAACAGTGTTTTACTAAACAGAGTATGAATCCTGAGAATATTCTGCAACAGAATAATTGTCAGATGCATGATTTGGATATACAAAATAACCAAGTACGCTGGTCTATGAACTGTGAACAAGATGGCATGAAAATGCAGGGCTTGGGGAAAATTCAGTATCAAAAAACCAGTTTTGCCGGTACATTTGATATGACTATGTCAGGCGCACCGCAGGGTGCTATGGCTATGCAAACAAAAATTACAGGGCGTTATCTAGGGAAATGCCAATAGTATTGCCCTATAATAGACGTTAGTTATCGTTTTTACAATTTCGAGAGTGTTTCATGATTCAAGGTAGTATCGTAGCGTTAGTCACCCCTATGTTTGATAACGGTGATATAGATAAGGATAGTCTAAAAAAATTAGTAGAGTTTCATATAGAGCAAGGAACTGATGCTATCGTTGCTATGGGAACGACGGGCGAATCAGCTACTTTAAATGAACAGGAACACATGGATGTGGTCAAGTCAGTTGTGCTGTATGTAGCAGGGCGTATTCCTGTTATTGCTGGAACGGGAGCGAATTCTACCTCTGAAGCGATAGCACTAACACAAGCGGCAAAAGAAGTCGGTGCCGATGCCTGTTTATTAGTCACGCCTTATTATAATAAACCGACTCAGGAAGGTTTATATCTACATTATAAAGCGATTTCTGAAGCCGTCGATATTCCACAAATTTTATATAATGTGCCTGGGCGTACAGCTTGTGACATGTTGCCTGAAACTGTTGGCCGCTTGGCAAAAGTTAAAAATATTATTGGCGTTAAGGAAGCGACAGGTGATTTAGCTCGAGTAGCTATTATTCGTGAGCTATGCGGTGATGAATTTGCTATTTATACCGGTGACGATGCTAGTAGTTGTGAATTTTGCTTGTTAGGTGGTAATGGTTCGATTACTGTTTCTGGTAATGTTGCGCCACGATTAGTGCATGAAATGATTACTGCAGCAATTAACAGCGACCGTGAAACGGCAACCAGTATTGATGCTAATTTAAAAGGCTTACATACGCACTTATTTATCCAGTCTAACCCTATTCCTGTTAAATGGGCGGTTGCTGAAATGGGTTTAATGAGTGAAGGCATACGCTTACCGTTAACATGGTTAACTCAAGACTGTGTTGAAAAAGTGCGTGCGGCAATGAAACAAGCGCATGTCTTTTAATTCCTCTTTAACAAACGGCATGAAACTCAGTAAAATTATTGTTATTTTTTCGGTCACTTTAGTGACGGCCTGTAGCTCATTCTTTCCTGATAAAGAAAAAGACTATGTTTATAGTAAAGAAATTGCCGCATTAGAAATGCCGCCCAATTTATCAGAAGAACAAACCATTGACTCATTAAGTGTAGATGTCACTCCTAGCGCTTTAACGAATACCATTGAATTTATTCAAGATACTGAGGGGAGTTATTTATTAATTAACTCTCCTTTTGCTTATGTTTGGCGTGTTACTGCTAAGGCTTTAACAGAACGATCAATTGAAATCACGGATAAAGACCGTTCTACTGCAACTTATTATGTGCAATACGACCCTGATGTGCAGGAAGTGAAAGACGGTTCTTTTTGGGATGAACTGGTTTTTTTCTTTGGTGATGATCCGAACCAAGAAAAACCCTATCAAGTTTTTTTACAACAAAGCGAGCAGGGTATCCTTATTTTTATTCGGGATGAGCAAGGCACTAATTTATCAGAAGGCAATGGCTTGCGTTTGTTAAATTCATTGTTTGATACGATAAAAAAGGATTTTGAAACAGATTAAATTCATTTTGTTGCTCTGCATCAGAATGTAACGTGACGCTCTGCACGCTAAGTAAAATGTTGCTGATAGCGTCCCTCGAAAATGAGGGGCGCACTTTACCTATCACTCGAATACCTCATAAAACACACCTTTTATATGCTTAAAATTTCTGGCACTTCCGCGTTATCAAAATTTAGAATTCAAAAACTATTAGCTGATGTACAAGCGATAGACTCAAATATTAGTGATATTTCTGCATCGTATATGCACTTTGTTGAAATGAATGCTGAGATTAATGCTGAACAAGATGCTATTTTGCAGCAATTATTAGCTTATGGATCGAAGGCTGATAGCATTGAAAAGTCTGGCGTGGTTACTTTTTGGGTTGCGCCACGTTCAGGCACTATTTCACCTTGGTCGAGTAAAGCGACAGAAATTGCTCAGCGTTGCGGCTTGAGCTGTGTTGAGCGTTTAGAGCGCGGTGTTGAGTATACTCTCTATGCAAGTGCAACTATTGATGCTGATAAATTAAAACAAATTTATACGCTAGTGCATGATCGCATGACGCAATCGATAGTGACTGATATTGACAGTGCTGAATTATTTGCTCACCACGAACCTCTACCTTTAGAAACAGTTGCGATTATCGAACAAGGTAAAGACGCTTTAGTGCAAGCCAATAGCACTTTAGGTTTGGCTTTATCCGCTGATGAAATTGATTATTTAGCTGGTCGCTTTCAAGCTTTAGGGCGTAATCCTAGTGATGTGGAATTAATGATGTTTGCTCAGGCAAACTCAGAGCATTGTCGCCATAAAATCTTTAATGCCAGCTGGACAATTGATGGTGTTGATCAAGCGAAATCTTTATTTGGCATGATTCGTAATACGGCTGAGAAAAATCCAGAAGGAATTTTATCAGCCTATAGTGACAATGCTTCTGTTGCTGAAGGCTCCAATGCTGCGGTGTTTATTCGCAATGCTAAAACCGGGGAATATGCGTATACGCAGGAAGATGCGCACTTATTAATGAAAGTGGAAACTCATAATCATCCGACTGCGATTGCTCCGCATTCGGGGGCGGCAACGGGCTCAGGTGGTGAAATTCGTGATGAAGGTGCAACGGGGCGTGGTTCCGCAACCAAAGCAGGTTTAACCGGTTTTACGGTTTCGAATTTAAAAATTCCTGGCTTTGTACAGCCTTGGGAGCAAGATTTTGGTAAGCCAGAACGTATTGCTTCTGCTTTAGATATTATGCTTGATGGCCCGATAGGTGGCGCGGCCTTTAATAATGAATTTGGCCGCCCCAATATTGCTGGTTATTTTCGTAGCTTTGAGCAGTTAGTTGAAGGTAGCCAAGGCGAAAAATTAAGCGGCTATCATAAACCGATTATGATAGCTGGTGGTATGGGTAATATTCGTCCGATGTTGGTGGATAAACACCCAATTCCAGCCGGGTCACTGATTATTATTCTTGGCGGCCCTGCGATGTTAATTGGTTTGGGTGGTAGTGCTGCCTCTTCACAAACGTCAGGCGAAAGTGCTGCTGAATTAGATTTTGCTTCGGTACAGCGTGAAAACCCAGAAATGGAGCGTCGTTGCCAAGAAGTTATTAATCACTGTAATTCTTTAGGTGATGACACGCCAGTTGTCTCGATTCATGATATCGGTGCGGGAGGTTTATCCAATGCTGTGCCGGAAATTATTCATGATTGTGAGCGCGGTGGACGTTTTGAATTGCGTAAAGTCAATAATGACGACAAAGGCATGTCACCGATGCAAATTTGGTGTAATGAGGCGCAAGAACGCTATGTAGTGGCGATTAAACCTGAATCATTAGAGTTGTTTGAGTCCTTTTGTCAGCGCGAACATTGTTTATATGCCGTGATTGGCGAAGCGACTGACGAAGAGCATTTGACCTTAACCGATGAGCTGTTTGGCAACAGCCCTGTAGATATTCCTATGTCGGTTTTATTCGGTAGTTCACCTAAATTGCATCGTGATGTACAGCATGTAGAGGTTAAGCAAAAAGACTTAGATTTTTCTGGTTTGGATTTAAAAGAAGCGGTTAAACGTGTTTTATCTTTTCCAGCTGTCGCGGATAAAAGTTTCTTAATCCATATTGGTGATCGCTCAGTGACTGGTTTGGTGGTCAGAGACCAAATGGTTGGTCCTTGGCAGATTCCGGTAGCCGATGTTGCTGTGACGACAACAGGATTTCAGGCAACAACCGGTGAAGCGATGGCAATGGGTGAGCGTACACCGTTAGCCGTGGTTAATGCACCTGCATCAGGGCGCATGGCGATTGCCGAGTCTTTAACTAATCTAGCAGCAGCACCTATAGAGTCACTGAATAAAATTAAAATTTCGGCTAATTGGATGGCAGCCGCAGGTAGTGAAGGCGAAGATGCAGCGCTATTTGATACCGTGAAAACGGTGGGTATGGAAGTCTGTCCGGAACTAGGTATTGCTATTCCGGTCGGTAAAGATTCTTTATCAATGAAAACGGTTTGGCAGGATGATGGCAACGAAAAAGTGATGACTTCGCCTTTGTCGTTAATTATTACCGCTTTTGCTCCAGTAACGGATGTCACTAAAACGCTAACGCCTGAATTAAAGAATGAAGACAGCGTATTAATGCTGATTGATTTAGGACTAGGTAAAAACCGTTTAGGCGGCTCGGTATTGGCGCAAGTGTATCAACAAATGGGGTGTGAAGTGCCTGATTTGGATGATACCAAACTGTTCAAAGCTTTTTTTGATAGTATTCAGGCCTTAAATAGCGATAACAAATTGCTGGCTTATCATGACCGTTCTGATGGTGGTTTATTAGCAACAGTAGCAGAAATGATTTTTGCGGGCCGTAAAGGCGCAGAAATTGAATTAGATCGTTTAGGTGATGATTCGCTTGCGGCTTTATTTAATGAAGAGCTAGGTGCAGTCATTCAAGTTAAACAATATGATTGTGATGCCGTATTAGATGTTTTAGAAGCTGCTGGTTTAGAGGCTTGTACGCATATTATTGGCTGGGTGACAGAAGAAGCGCAGCAATTAACGGTGAGCTATGATGGAGAAACCTTGTATTCAGCCAGCCGTGCAGAAATGCAGCAAATCTGGTCAGAAGTCAGCTACCGTATGCAGGCTTTACGCGATAACCCAGAGTGTGCAAAACAACAATTCGAACGTATTAGCGATAATAAAGATCCCGGTTTAACCGCCAGTTTAAGCTTTGATGTTAATGAAAATGTGGTTGCGCCTTTTGCTGCGGAACGTCCGCGAGTGGCTATTTTAAGAGAGCAGGGTGTTAATGGTCATGTAGAAATGGCGGCGGCTTTTGATAAGGCGGGCTTTACCAGCATTGACGTGCATATGACCGATATTATCAGTGGTCGTGTTAGCTTAAAAGACTTCGTTGGCTTAGTCGCTTGTGGTGGGTTTTCTTACGGTGATGTTTTAGGTGCTGGCGGCGGCTGGGCTAAATCAATATTATTTAATGAGCGAGCACGCGCTGAATTTTCTGATTTTTTCCAACGCACAGATACCTTCGGTTTGGGCGTCTGTAACGGTTGTCAGATGTTGTCGGGTTTAAAAGAGTTGATTCCAGGTGCTGAGCATTGGCCAAAATTCATGCGTAATACGTCAGAGCAATTTGAAGCACGTGTTGCTATGGTTAAGGTTCAAGATTCGCCATCTATTTTACTGAAAGGTATGGCTGGATCGAAAATTCCAGTAGTGATTGCACATGGTGAAGGGCGTGCTGAATTTACAGAAAGCAATCAACAACAGGCTTTGGTGGCATTGAGCTATGTAGATAATTATGGGGTAGAAACGACTGATTTTCCAATGAACCCGAATGGTTCGCCTGATGGTATTACTGGCTTAACGACGACAGATGGCCGCTTTACGATTATGATGCCGCATCCAGAGCGCTGCTTTAGAAGGGTACAAAACTCATGGCAGCCAAGTGATTGGAGTGAAGATGGCGCATGGTTAAGAATGTTTAGAAATGCGCGAGTTTGGGTGGGGTAAAGTTTAAACCAAAAGAACGCTCTCATTTATGATGAGAGCGCTTCTTGACGTGTTGTTATAATTCGTAAAGTACACTGTTGTCTTTATCTCTAGGATCTCTTTTTGGTCTTTTAGATAATTGATCCATACGCTCTTGAGTGTATTTTCTAATCATGTCATCCCAAGTCGCATATTGCTGATATTCTTGGAAACCTTCTTGCTTACGTTTTTCAAAAATAGCTTTTCCTGATTCAATTAGCTCGTCAGGGGTTTTGCCATCAACTTGGTCAAGGAATTCAGACTTATCCTTTTTGTATAAATCATGAATTGCCCAAAATGAGAGTTCAAAGGCCACTCTTTGTTCTTGTGGTAAACGATTTTTAAGGCCTTTAATTGACTTTAAGGCTGTCTTAAAACTACGGCCATTAATTTGACCGCCTTTACTGCACCCCGTTGATAATAAAATACTGACTGAAATTATAATGATTGAAAGTATACGCATATAAGACATCCTCGTTATGTGTTTTTATTGTTATTATAATAAATAGCTGAAGTTGTCTCAATCATGAGATGATTTCAACCGACTAAATTACTAAGTAATTATATACATAAGCAACTATTCATGCTCGAATTTATTAGCACTTTAAAACAGCGTTACCAAGCTATTCAATTAGGTTTAGTTCAGCAAAGTATGCAATGGAGTAATTATCAGGCATGTATTGAGCAATTAATGTTAATTGAGGCTTTTTTACATAAAGGCCACTTAATTAACAATAAAGCACATCCTACACATATTGCAGTGGTTGGCCCCACGCAATCCGGAAAAAGTACCTTGGTTAATTTATTGCTTAATCAAGAGGCTGCAGGTGTAAGTCCGCTCGCGGGATTTACCGTGCATCCACAAGCTTTTTCCGTCGATTTATCAGGTAATACTCTCATTGAAGTTGCTGAGCATTTTTCTGGATTTCAGCAGGTCGAACAATTCTCTTTAAGCCCAGAAAAATATAACAGCTACTCCCTTACATCTATTAGTTCGCAACACTTATCTGGCTGTATGCTTTGGGATACACCTGATTTTGATTCAATCGATGCGCAAAGCTATAAAGAGGGGGTGTTAAAAACCTTGGCTTTAGCTGATGTACTCGTTTTAGTTGTTAGTAAGGAAAAATATGCAGATCAGTCTGTGTGGGATGTCTTGGCTTTATTAGAGCCATTAAATCAATCTTTATTAGTGGTGATTAATAAATTGGTTGCTGATTCTGAACAGCTGATTATTGATTCATTTATTGAGCGTTGGCAACAAGTAAGAAGTGATTCTGCACCGACAATATTCCCCATTTTATTTGCCAAAGATCATGCTTTAACTGGTCAGCAAGCGGGTTTAAGTGATTTATTACAGCGCAGCATAAAGCAAGTAAAACGGAAAAAGCACGATCAAGCGGCTTATGAGTTTATTCGCCAAAACTGGCATGAATGGGTTGCCCCCATTACATTAGAAATAGAAGCGCAAGCGCAATGGCAATCAATCGTTAGTCAGACTTTACAAGATGCTTTAGTGATTTATAAACGCGATTATCTTGATCACCCGCAACATTATGATACGTTTCAAAATGCCTTAGCTAAATTATTAACCTTGCTCGAAGTGCCGGGGATAGCAAAGGTATTAATGCAAAGCCGTAAAGCTTTAACTTGGCCTTTGCGTAAGGTTTTTTCATTAGGAGGGGAGGTAAGTAAAGGCTCGCATCCGATAACGAAAGAAACTGAAGTTTTACAGCAAATTGCAGAGCACATCTTGCTACAAGTAGGCGATAAAGTTTTAGATCAGATTGACCAAGAACATGATAATAATAAATGGTGGAAACAAATTAATAGTCAGTTACGCCAAGATAAAGCGATTATTTTGGGCGATTTTGCGCAAAAGACAGAGCTTTACCATGAGAATTTTAAACAAGATATTGAAGCAACTGCGCAGGGTCTGTATACCAAACTGGAAGAACATCCTGCTATTTTAAATAGTTTACGTGCTACCCGTGTCACTACGGATGCTGCAATGTTAGCATTAACTGTGCAAGCAGGTGGTATAGGCTTACATGACTTGTTAATTGCTCCTGCTATGTTGTCGATCACTTCTTATTTAGCGGAAAGTGCAGTAGGCAGTTATCTGCATAGAGCTGAGTCTGAATTAAAGCAACGACAATTAAATACCGTAAAAGAACTGTTATTTGCTCAAGTCATACATCAGGTGTTACAGAAATTGCCTGAGAAAATGGCTCAAAGCGCTCATTTTAATATTTCTGCTGAACAATTAGCGGCGGCAGAGGCTCAACTGAAAATAAAACCACATGGCTTACGAATACTCTGATTTAGTTGCTGAGGCAAAGGGCTGGGCGACCGAAGTCATCAATCGTTCATGGGCTTCAGAAGCTAAGTTACAAGATATTTTGCATTACGAAGCACGCTCACCAGAAACATTATTTGCTGACCCAAGTTCCAGGCCTTTAATAGTGGCCTTTTTAGGCGGAACAGGCGTCGGTAAAAGTACTTTATTGAATCGTCTGGCAGGTCAAGATATCGCGCGTACCGGTGTCGTTCGGCCAACATCTAAAGAAGTGACCTTGTTTCATCATGCTAGTGTCAAAATAGCTCATTTACCTAGTCGCTTACCGATAGACAAAATTAAAGTTGCGGAACATTCAGATGCTAGTAAAAAGCATATTATCTGGGTAGATATGCCTGATTTTGATAGCGCAGAGCAAAGCAACCAGCAATTAGTTTTAGAATGGTTGCCGCATATTGATGTTCTTGTTTATGTCGTAAGCCCCGAGCGTTATCGTGATAATAAAGCTTGGCAGTTATTGCTGGCTGAAGGCGGTAAACACGCATGGATCTTTGTTTTAAATCAATCTGATCGTGGCGAGGCCGAGCAGTATCAGGATTTCATTAAGCAACTGCATAAGGCGGGCTTTAATGACCCGATTGTTTATCAAAGTTGCTGTGCTACAGATAAAACAGCCACTCAAATAGATGAATTTGATGCCTTAGAAACAGCCATGCAAGCGTTGGCAACTGAAAATACTGTTACCCAATTAGAGTTAAGAGGCGGTCAAGTTCGTAAAGCAGAGCTAAGTAAAGTTTTGGTTACTGCTGTTGAAGTGCTCGGTTCACCTGAAAGTAGTAAAGCGTTAATTCCTTTTTGGCATAAGCAATGGCAAAATTTTGATGGACTTTTAGTGGATGCAATGGCTTTGCCTATTCAGCAATTAGCGGAATATTACGCGGTACATAGTAGTGATTTATCGGCTAAAGAATTAGATAATTACTCTTCACATAAGATACATCATGGGTTATGGGATAAATGGGCGCAATCAAGGCTGGAAGATGCCTTGGATGCGCTAATTATTCAAGCAGATTCGTTGGATTTACCCTCGACTCCCATAAAACAGGCTGTACTATCGGTGCGTGAAAATGCGCAAAAAATAATTGCTGAAAAAACCTTGTTGTCGGTGCGTAAGGCGTTAATAAATCCAGGTAATGTTATCCAGAGAGCGCTTATCAAAACAGCGTTTGTTGCAGAAATTATTTTGCCAATGGCAGCAATGGGCTGGGTCGGATATCAAGTGTTTATTGAGTTTTATGAAGCGAGCTTAGCTGCAATACCTCATTATGTAGGCGTCGATTTTGCAGTTAATAGCGCCATGTTAATCGCTATCGCTTGGTTACTTCCTTATTTCTTAAAGAAAAAACTAAAACCCTCAATAGAAAAAGCTGCGCTTAAAGGTCTGCGTAATGGCTTGTTAAGCGCATTACAAAGTATAGAGTTTGAAGTAGTGGAGCAGATTAAGAAAAATACACAGACTCAAGAAGCTTTACAGCAACAAGCAGAAAAAATCATCAAGGCCTGCCAAGAGGATAATCATGATTTATTTACGCTACCGGAAAATAGTCCTTTAGAACGGATGTTGTTGTAGTTTCAATGTATTTACTGATGAACATAGGATGGGCAGATGACTAAAAATGACCAAAAAATTCGTTTTTTTCGCGAACAGATTCCTTCGTTTGCTTGTAAAGAAGGTTGTCATGATTGTTGTGGTCCAGTAACGGCTTCTTCAGAAGAAATGTCTCGATTGCCCATAAAAAGCGACGCCGAGCATGAGCAGGCGCTAAATGAATTAAATTGTCCTTATTTGGGTGAGAATGGTTGCGAAGTTTATGAGGAGCGCCCTTTAATTTGTCGCCTTTTTGGTACTACAAAAAGCCTACCTTGTCCTAATGACTGCGCCCCTGAGCAAATGACCGATCCCAAAATAGAGCAGAAAATTCATGAATTTCATCGTAAGACTCGCCAAGTATTGCTTTAAGAACAATGTTTTTTTGCAAGAAAATAGCTAAGAAAGCATCAATGAGTTTGCTTGGTACAAGCAAACTTAAATGACAGTATGGAGGGAGAAATCCTCCGGACTTTTTTATTCTACGGGCTTTTATTTTTAACTGATGCTACGAAAAATAGATCACAAACTAAAGTTCCCCCGTTTTACACAAACCAATAAGGCTCGCGATACCGTGCCTAATCAGCATTGCCACCTTATCAAAAAGCCCAGCTGGGTTAGATTTTCAAGCGGAACACGGAAAACGTAACCCAGCGCAGGGAAACTTCAGCAAAGTGATTACTTTTCGTGATATTGATGGTACACAGCCTGTGCATAATAAGATGAGTCGGTTGATGAGCTAGAAAAACGGGGAAGTCTCTGGTTTAGCCGTTGAGTATAAGGTACGGGTGTAGAAAAATTAAAATGAACGGTGAGTAATAAGGTAGAATTTGGTAGTTACAGCGCAGTCGTTTTGTCTGACAGTCTTATTAATAGTTTTAGGTTTGCTTAAAATAGAATGATTACTAACATAAAAGTTGAAAATTATAAGTCCTTACGCAGTATAGATCTTGATGTGGGGCGTTTTAATGTCTTGATTGGTGAAAATGGATGTGGAAAAAGTAATATTTTAGAGGCTATTACCTTTGCCGCCGCTGCTGAAGCTAATAAATTGGATAATGAATTTTTGTCGTCTAGAGGGATACGAGTGACTGAACCTAGGCTGTCGAAAAAGACTGTTTATTAAGGAAATTACTACCCTGATTATTGGCTATAAAATAAATAAAACCCATAGGATGTGCTGAGGAACGAAGCGCATCAATAGCTCGTCGATGCGCCTCCTGCGTCGGCACATCCTATAAATTCTTTATCCATAAACAAGGGAAGTAAAACACGTATAAAATGGTTAATT
>JAUVAA010000050.1 GCA_030591965.1 bacterium | reverse complement strand
GGGCTAGGGGAGGTTTTATATTTAATTAAAATATAAATAATATCAAAGACCTATGTTTTTATAGATCCCCCCTCAATCCCCCCTTCTCAAGGGGGGAGGCTAAAATCACAATACTTTCACAGTCTCTTTAGCCGCGATTTCATACAAGTCGCGGCTAAAGCCCCTCCCACAATGGGTTGCCAAAAAAGCTCTACTACCGAGCAAACATAGTTACTAAACCAGCTAATTTAGCAACCTTATCTTCAGTTAATTGATCCCAAGAAAATTGCCATTGCCAGTTTCCTTCTGTTGTACCTGGCGTATTCATACGGTCAGCACTGCCTAACTCTAAAATATCTTGCATCGGCACAATCGATAGGTTGGCAACAGAAGAAAAAGCAACACCAATCAACAAGTAAGGCATAGATGCTTGTGAATGTCCTAAATAGTGATAAATTCTTTGTTTCTCGTGGTCATTTAATGAATTAAACCAGCCTAAAGTTGTATCATTATCATGCGTCCCCGTATAAACAACATAGTTGGGTTCATAATTGTGCGGTAAATACGGATTAGTAGCGGTATCGCCAAAGGCAAATTGTAATATTTTCATGCCTGGCAGATTAAAATCTGTTCTAAGCGCATCGACTTTTTCAGTAATAATACCTAAATCTTCAGCTACTAGAGGAATATTACCAAATTCTTTTGTTAAAGCTGTTAATAATTCTTTTCCTGGTGCCTCTACCCACGCACCATTAATAGCGGTCTCTTCACTCGAAGGAATCTCCCACGCGGCTTCAAAACCTCTAAAATGGTCGATACGTAAAATATAAAACATTTCTAACTGACTTTCTAGGCGTTTTTTCCACCAAGAAAATTTAGTTCTTTTTAGATATCTCCAATCATAGTGAGGGTTCCCCCAACGCTGACCTGTTTCAGAAAAATAATCAGGAGGGACGCCAGCAACAACCGACATCTCACCATTACCGTCTAATTTAAAAACCTTCCGGTTTGACCAGACGTCAGCACTGTCGTAAGAAACAAAAATGGGAATATCACCAAACAATAAAACATTCTTTTCATTGGCATAGGCTTTAAGCGCCATCCATTGTGAATAGAAAACAAATTGCTCAAACTTAATGATTTCTATTGCTAAACCGAGTCTACGACGCTCTTCTTTAATAGACTTAGTATCTCGTTCTTTTAAATCTTTAGGCCATTGACTCCAGCTTTGTCCAGAAAATTCATTACGTAAAGCGACAAATAATGAGAAATCATCCAGCCAACTTGCTTTATCTTTACAAAAGTCTAGGTAAGCTTGATTTTCTTGGCTATCAGCTAAGTTTACAAAGCCGGTATAAGCCTTAGCAATTAGACAATGCAACCTAAAGCTTTTTCCTGCATCACAAGAGTTGCATTGTTCAATTTCTTGTAGCCAACCCTTCTCTTTGAGGCTTTCAAGGCAGATTAATGCTGGATTACCTGCATGTGCCGACAAACATTGATAAGGTGACCCATCGGCATGAGGCACGCCTAATGGTAAAGTTTGCCATACCTTAATCCCTGCATTATGCAGAAAATCGACAAAATTATAGGCTTCCTTACCTAAGTTACCTCCACCGTTATTATTAGGGAGTGAGGTAATATGTAAGAGTACGCCTGAGCGTCTTTGGGATAATAAATTAATGCCGGTCACATTTTGTCCTTAAAGAGAATCACTTAATCAGTGCCTTTGCGCATAGTACCACCCATAGCGGGAGCACCTGAACCTTGAGTAAAAGATAGTGCTAAATAAGCTGGCGCGTCTTCGCCTAGCATATAGTATAAATTAGCTAAATTTAAGCGAAATTGTTTTTCAAAACTACTGACTGCTTGTCCAGGATTATAATCACCAAACCACCAGAACCAATCCGAGCCTTCACAAACGGCCAACTGGAATTCAGCTTCCATAATTTGCATTTTTGATAAGCGCCCTGTCGCTAATACCTTATCAAAAGCCCATTTGGCATCCCCCAACATATCCCAGCCACGATTTTTTTCAGGATCACCTATCCAAGTTGAAAAGGTACCGTATACCCAGCTTCCTGCCATGAGTTTAGGGAGATCTTTTACTGTAACTTTGTCTTCTAAACACTCTGAAAATGTCGTTAATTCTATATCAGGATGATTAGCCAGACGTTGATAAAATGCATTTAAAAAATGATAGCCATTATCGGGAAAGTATTCCCATGCATTTTCACCATCCATAATAATCGATACAACACTATCATCAGGTTCATTTTCAGCGATAGTTTCTAAATGGTGAATCATGTCATTCACGGCATCATCCGCATGCCACTTAGAGTACTTAAAGCCAATTAAATCCGATAAGCCATCGTCACGGAAAAAACAGGGGATTTTTGTGCCTTTTACTTGAAAAGGATGATGCACACCAATATCACTACCAAGCCCTGATAGGCTTAAACTATTATGTAATACTTGCCCACCTGTTGCAGTCCACGAAAACCCTGCCTCTTTGATTATTTTTAAAGTAGGCGTACTAATTGCACCTTCTGAAGGCCAGCAACCTTCTGGAGTAAATCCAAAAAAACGTTTAAAAGTTGCAACGCCTTGCTTAAGATGCCATTTTGCTCTTTCTTCGCCGCCAGGGTATGTATCCAGCTCAGGAAGCGGTGCTCCTGGCATCGCTTCATGAGTGGATTTTATATCTAAGAGTAAAGGCAAAATTGGGTGAGCATAAGGCGTGACTGAAAGTTCAATACGCCCTTTTGTTGCTAAAGCTTTATAACGACAAATTACTTTAGATAATAATTCACCAATAATTTCTACCATTTCCAAGCGGTCATGCAAGGTAAAGTTTCTTTCCTTGGCAATTAATCGCTGCACTCTATTATCTGACAGTTTGACCGTTTCACCCATCCAAGCAAGATGATACCAAACTAAAAAATCATCTATAAACTGCGAATTAATATACTGCATGGCATCAGCATGACTTTGCACCCATTCAGCCATTTGTACCAAGTTTTTAAACGCAGGGTAACGATCAATCTGACGTTCACGATTGGCACGCATACAATTGTTAATTAGCTCTTGCCGCTCATCAATACTAGCTGGAATTGCTGAAGTTGCAAGGGCAGCTAACAAAGGGTCTTTCATTTCAATGTGATCATTCAAAAAACAATTAACTTGTTTTGCATAGTCCTCTATTTGCTCCAATAAGATAGGAGCAAAATTAACCACAGCTTTAGCATTAGGCTCTGCTTCTAAATGCGCAACCATATCTACATAGTCTTTAATCACATGTAGATAGGTCCACGGCAATTGAAACTCACCTGTTTGTAAATCTCGGTATTCTGGCTGATGCATATGCCAGCATAAAACGAGCTTCAATTTTTTCTTATCTGACATAGTGTCGTCTTTGTCCCAACATATCAGGAGTTACTAACACAACACCACCAGGACTAACGTGGAAGCGTCTTTCATCTTCTGCTCTGTCTTCACCAATAATCGTTCCTTCAGGGACCTGGCAGCCTTTTTCAATAATCGCTTTAGTAATACGACAGTGTCGCGCAACATTAACTTCAGGTAAAAGCAATGAGTCTTGAATCGTACTATAAGAATTAACTCGAACCTCTGAGAATAATAGAGAGTGTCGGATAGTCGATCCAGAGATAACACAGCCTCCAGAAACCATCGAATCAATGGCTTGACCGCGTCTATCATCGTCATCAAAAACAAATTTTGCGGGTGGTGTTTGCACTTGGTGCGTCCAAATTGGCCATGTTTGGTCATACAGATTAAGGTCAGGTTTAACGCCAATTAACTCCATATTAGCAGACCAATAGGCATCAATAGTACCCACATCACGCCAGTAACTTTGCTCGCCACTTTGTAAATCTAAAAAAGGATAAGCATTAACGTTGTGATCTTCAATGACAGAAGGAATAATATCATGACCAAAATCATGCGTAGACCCAGGAGTGTCGGCATCTTTCAATAATTGCTCAAATAAAAAGTCAGTATTAAATATATAAATACCCATCGAAGCTAAAGCTCTATCTGCTTTATTTGGCATAGTCGGTGGGTTAGCTGGCTTTTCAACAAAAGCTTTTACCCGTCTGTTTTCATCAACCGCCATGACACCGAAATCTTTAGCTTCTTCTAAAGAAACCTCCAAACAACCAATCGTTAAATCAGCATTCTGCTCAACGTGATCCGCCAACATTGCGCCATAATCCATTTTATAAATATGATCACCCGCCAAAATAACCACATGATCAGGCGCACGACTACGTAATATATCGATATTTTGGTAAATGGCATCTGCTGTACCTTGGTACCAAGAGGTTTCATCATGTCTTTGCTGTGCCGGCATTAAATCAACATACTCACCAAACTCACCACGTAAAAAACCCCAGCCTTGCTGTATGTGTCGAATTAAGGAGTCTGACTTATATTGCGTTAAAACCCCAACTTTACGAATACCCGAGTTGATGCAATTTGATAAGGGAAAATCGATAATACGAAACTTCCCACCAAAAGGAACAGCAGGCTTAGCACGCCAATCGGTCATATTTTTCAGTCGAGAGCCACGTCCACCCGCTAAAATTAAAGCAATAGTATTACGTGTTAAGTGACTAACAAAGCGGTCATGGTGTTGCGATTTTTCGTACGACATAGATTTCCTCTTTTATTAAATAGGCTATTACATTTGTGCTTTAATTTGTTACTATTCTAAGAAAACTAATTCTACTATACCTGAGGCATTGCAAAATGAACAAGCTAAACAAGCCAACAAAAATAAATCTGCTTGATTCTGAATTGTTAAAAATATCTGAAGCAAAGCATCATGATCCATTTTCTATTCTTGGACGACATAAAAAAGATGCTAAAACAACCATTACGGTTTATTTTCCTTATGCCGAATCCGTAGAGATCGTCGCTCCTAACGTTCAGCTACAACGTATACCCGATACAGATTTTTTTCAAGCTACTATTATAGACGACAAAGCATTACCACAATATTACCAGTTAAAATATATCGATAAAGCCGGCAATAAGCACACGCAATATGACCCCTATTCTTTTGGGTCTCAGCTTCCAGAGTTTGATCAACACTTATTTTCTGAAGGCCGACATTGGCATATTTATAAAAAGTTAGGTGCGCATTTACATGCCGTTGATGGCATCGACGGCGTATTATTTACCGTTTGGGCTCCTAATGCCGGTCGTGTCAGTGTCGTTTCTGAATTTAATTCTTGGGACGGTCGCTGTCACCCAATGCGGATTTTAGGTGGTAGCGGTATATGGGAGATTTTTATCCCTGGGATAAGCGTTGGCTGCTTATATAAATATGAAATCCTCAACCGTAATACCAACCAAATTTCAGTTAAAACAGACCCTTATTCACAACAGTTTGAGTTCCGCCCACAAACAGCCTCAGTCATTATTGATGAAGCTGAATATACTTGGAGCGATGAAGCTTGGATGGCTAAACGCCCTAAGCATGATTGGCTGCATGAAGCCATGTCAACTTATGAAGTGCATCTAGGTTCATGGAAGCGCGACGCACAAGGCAACTTTTTAAATTATCGTGATCTTGCACATGAATTAGTCGAGTATGTTGTCTATATGGGTTTCACTCATATTGAACTTTTACCAATTACTGAGCACCCACTTGATGCCTCATGGGGTTACCAGACAACCGGCTACTTTGCACCGACTAGTCGCCATGGTAGTTCAGATGATTTCCGCTATTTTATCGATTATTGTCATCAACATAATATTGGCGTCCTGCTTGACTGGGTACCCGCTCATTTCCCTAAAGATGAATTTGCCTTAGCTCGTTTTGATGGCAGTGCCCTTTATGAACACGAAGATCCACGCAAAGGTGAACACCGTGACTGGGGTACGTTGATCTATAACTACGACCGTAATGAAGTTAAAAACTTCTTATTATCCAGCGCTTATTTCTGGTTAGAAGAGTTTCATTTAGACGGTTTACGCGTTGATGCCGTTGCCTCAATGCTTTATCTTGATTATTCTCGCGAAGAAAATGATTGGGTGCCAAATCAGTATGGTGGTAATGAAAACTTAGAAGCCATCGACTTCTTGCGTGAACTCAATACCGTTACTCACGAGCAACACCCTGGCACGGTCGTTATTGCTGAAGAATCAACATCCTGGCCACAAGTAACACGCCCTACATGGACGGGTGGATTAGGTTTTTCTATGAAGTGGAACATGGGCTGGATGCACGATATGCTGTCTTATATGCAGCAAGATCCTATTCATCGCCGCCACCATCATGACCAGCTAACTTTCGGTATGCTCTATGCTTTTACCGAAAATTTCATGTTACCTTTTTCGCATGATGAAGTAGTTCACGGTAAAGGCTCTATGCTAAATAAAATGCCGGGCGATGAATGGCAGAAATTCGCCAACCTACGCTTGCTTTACACCTTCATGTTTACTTACCCAGGTAAGAAATTACTATTTATGGGCTGTGATATTGCACAGGGAGCTGAATGGAATTTCAACCAAGCATTAGATTGGTATGTATTAGATTACTCATACCATAAGGGCATACAAACTCTAGTCAAAGACTTAAATAAAATGTATGTCAAACATCCGGCATTGTTCCAGCATGATTTTGATAATCAAGGTTTCGAGTGGATTGACTGCCATGATGTTGAACAATCTATTATTAGCTTTACGCGTAAAACTGAAGAAGAAACTTTAATAGTGATATTGAATTTCACTCCTATACCTAGAGAAAACTATCGTATTGGCGTTCCAAGAGCCGGTACTTATCATGAGATTTTTAATTCTGATTCTGAGTATTATGCGGGAAGTAATTCAGGTAACGGCTACATCGTATCTGAAGATACGCCTTGGATGAACCAAGATCAATCAGTCAATTTAACCATTCCCCCTTTAGCAGGCATCGTCTTAAAACTATAGTTATGAAAAAAATTCTTTTTGTTACTAGTGAAGTACACCCACTGATTAAAACTGGCGGTTTAGCTGATGTTGCAGGTAGTTTACCCATTGCAATATCAGAGTTAGGTCAAGATATTCATATTATTATACCTAAATATCATGGCCTTAAATTAACCGAGGAACCACAGTACCGCAGCACTGTTAGAGTCAATAATAGTGATGTAAATATCTTCGAAACACAATTACCTAATAGTAGCGTTATCGTTTGGTTAGTGGATTGCCCTGAGTATTTTGCTACTCCAGGTAATCCTTATACTGATGAGTTTGGTAATGCTTGGGCTAATAGCGCAGAGAAATTTGCATTATTCTGCCGTGTAGCCGTTGAGGTTGCACAAAATCGAGCTTATTTAGACTGGAAAGCCGATATAGTCCATTGTAATGATTGGCAAAGTGGCTTAGTACCTCCCTTGTTAACACTAGAGCCTCTACGCCCTTCTACTGTATTTACCATACATAATATGGCTTACCAAGGCATCTTTCCACAAGAGACTTTTCATGCCTTAGGCTTGCCTGGACAATTATGGCAACCTTCTGCACTGGAATATCATGACATGCTATCCTTTATTAAAGGCGGCATTTCTTGTGCAGACCATATCACTACGGTAAGCCCTAACTATGCGCTGGAAATTCAAACCGCTGACTTCGGCTATGGTTTAGAGGGACTATTGCATCACCGCGAACATGACCTTAACGGCATTATTAATGGGATTGATTTAGATCAATGGAATCCTGCAATAGATAAACGTATAACCCAAACCTATACAGCAGAGACTTTGACGAAAAAGGCGCTAAATAAAACGGCAATACAGCAAAAACTATCTTTACCGGAAGATCCAACTATACCGATGATCAGCCTCATTAGTCGCTTAGTGGATCAAAAAGGCATTGATTTAGTCATTAAATGCTTAGAAAGTTTAGTTGAATATCCTTTGCAGTTTGTTTTATTAGGTGCGGGCAATAAAGGCTATGAGCATCAACTAAAAAATCTCAGCTTGTTACATCCTGAGAAAATTTCCGTCACTATTGGCTATGATGAAGATTTTGCGCATTTAATCGAAGCGGGGGCAGATATGTTCTTAATGCCTTCACGCTTTGAACCCTGCGGACTAAATCAAATGTACAGTCAACGCTATGGAACACTACCAATTGTAAGGAGAACCGGCGGTTTAGCGGATACCGTAGTGGATGCGATGCCTGACTCTATCGCCCAGCAAACAGCCTCGGGGTTTGTCTTTGATGACCCCACTGTCAGTGCTATGTTAGAAGCAATTAAACGGGCTTTATTTGTTTATGACAATAAAAAAGTCTGGCAAAAGATACAAAAAATCGCCATGAAGAAAGATTTTTCTTGGCAACAGAGTGCAGAGCAATATCTAGCTCTGTATCGCACCCTGTAAGTAGTACTTAATCTGGGGCGCAGCACTTTAGGCTGCTTATAAAATACAAGCTAAAGACCTGCGCCCCGATAAAGTTGTACAAGTTAATTCTTGCTCAATCCTGGGAAGATCAAAAACCTTTAATCATCAACTGTAAAAGGCGGCAACAACAGCGCTTCTAATTTTTTTGTCGCTGCATCACAATTATCTAATGAGCTAATAACTTGCTGCTGAGCTAGAAAATCAAGCATTAAGAAGTCATCACTACTAATGGCTCGAATAACATAAGCATTAAGCGCTGCACATGCTTCCTGCATTGTTAGTTCAGCGTCTGATAAAGCACTATCTTCTTCATCCATGGTCAAAATCATAACCTGACTGCTTGCTGTATTTTGACGCCTAAAAATAGACTCTGCATTCTGTCTGAGTTCTGCCATTTTTTTTTGACCTAAGGGATCTTGAATAAAGGCACAGCCTGCAAATAATGCAAAAGCAATAATTATTACGGAAAGTTTTATAACTTTCTGGTTAAATAGCAGCATATTTTCAACATTACTCTTTAATATTATGAATCAAGTACGTAAACCTGTAGTGCTTTGCTTTTCTGGACATGATCCCAGTGGTGGAGCGGGCATACAAGCTGACATTGAAACACTTATTAGCCATCAATGCCATGCCGCAAGTGTAATAACAGCCTTAACTGAGCAAGATACTAGCAATGTAAAGAAAATGCTGCCTCAATCTGCGGCGGCCATTATTTCTCAGGCACGTACTATTTTAGAAGATTTACCGGTTAAAGCTATTAAAATTGGCCTAATTGGGAGCGTTGAAACAGCTAAAGCAATCCATACTATTTTAACAGAATACTCTGCACTACCCGTTATTTTAGATCCCGTTTTAGCCGCTGGCGGTGGCACCGTGCTATCTAGTAATGAATTGATTGATACCATTATAGAGTTACTATTACCACGCACGACCATTCTCACCCCCAATAGCGTAGAAGCAAGGCAACTAGCAAAATGTGATGATTTACAATTAGCAGGATCCAAGCTATTAGAACTAGGCTGTGATTACGTACTGCTAACCGGCTCACATGAAACAACTCCGACAGTTAATAACCAATTATTTAACGAAGGAAAATGCATAGAAACTTATACCTGGGACAGATTAGCTCACAGTTATCATGGCTCAGGCTGCACTTTAGCATCCAGTATTGCCGCAATGCTGGCGCATGGGTTAGAAGTTGAAACATGTATATTGGAAGCACAAGAATATACTTGGAGCAGCTTAAATGAGGGATACAAACCAGGTAAAGGACAACATATTCCAAATCGCTTATTTTGGATGCAAGAAAACGTATGATGTTTCCTAAAACGGGTCTGTATGCCATTACGCAAACAGAAAACAAAACGCCTGATCAAATTCTAAATGAAGTCAGTGCAGCTCTTAATTCTGGAGTCAAAGTATTACAGTACCGAGATAAGCAGCCAGTTGATGCTGTTTATTTAGCGGGCGCATTAAAAGAGCTTTGTCATGAGCATAAAACCCCTTTGATAATAAATGATGATATAAAACTAGCTAAACTTATTGGCGCTGACGGCGTACATATCGGACAAGAAGATGGGCAACTCAGTTATGCACGTGAAATCTTAGGTAAAAATGTGATCATAGGCGTTTCTTGCTATGACAGCTTAGAGCGTGCATTAGAAGCCGAGCAGAATACAGCTGATTATGTCGCTTTCGGGCGTTTTTTTCCTTCTAATTCAAAGCCACTTGCCGCCCCTGCACATATTTCTACCTTACAGAATGCAAAAAACAGCATCAAAGTTCCTATTGTTGCTATTGGCGGTATATTACCTAGCAATGGTGCAGAGTTATTAGCTGCTGGAGCAGATATGTTAGCGGTAATAGGTGGGGTTTTTGATCAAGCGCCGTATCAATCGGCTTTAGCCTATCAAGCTTTATTCAAATGAAAAAACTCGTCGGCCTATTTTTTCTTGCACTGCTCACGGCATGCACTTACCCTAAAGTGCAGCAGGACTTAAGCATAGGCAAACAGCTGAGCTTTCAACGCAATAAAGGTAATTGCCTCGCTTGTCATGTTATAGAAGATGGCGAAGCACCCGGCAATATAGGACCTGCTTTAGTCAACATATCGACACGCTTTACAACAAAAACAGATCTAAAGGCACTCATCTGGGATGCCACACAATTTAACGCACAAACCAGTATGCCGCCTTTTGGCAAAAATAAAATTTTAACACCCGATGAATTAGATCATGTCGTGGATTATATTTGGTCACTTAATAGATAAAAACATTAGATAAATACTTATGCTTACAACACGTCGTCGTTTTGTTAAAAAAATGCTCGCATTAAGTGGCTATGCTTTAGGTCTAGGCTTCTCTAAAATCAGCTTAGCTAACTGGATAGCTGATAATTTTAGCCGACAAACTATCAGTCAATCGATTACCCGGCTCTTCCCTGATCAAGAGCTACAAAAGAGTGACCGTATTAGCTTAAAATTACCACGCACCGCTGAAAATGGTTCAGTTGTCCCAATTACTATTAGCAGTACAATCCCTGATGTTGATACCATCTATATCTTATCGGAAAAAAACCCCGTACCACTGATTGCCCAATTTAGTATTGACCCTGATTTAGAAACTTATCTAGGAGCGCGCTTTAAAATGCAAGAAACTTGTGATGTGATTGTCGTATTGAAAGCCAAAGATCAATACTATCAAACGCGACAAAAGGTAAAGGTTACTTTAGGCGGCTGTGGAGGTTAATATGTCGACCATTAAAATTCGTAGTAAACGCTTTGCTGATTACACTCTTGTACGTACTTTAATCGCTCACCCGATGGAAACAGGACACAATAAAAATGATGCCACAGATGAATTAATTCCTGCACATTTCATACAAACTTTAACCTTTAAACATAATGGCAAAGTATTGAGTCAATGCCAAATGGGCTACGGCGTATCTAAAAATCCTTTTTTCTCCTTTAAAATAAAATCAGCGAAAGCAGGCGATAAAGTCAGCATCAGCTGGCAAGATAATTTAGCTTATAGCGATACTCTAGAGCATATTATCCCATGAAATCGCCCTTTCTTATTGTTTTTCTCTTTATAAGCTCGCTTACCTCCAGCGCATTAGCTTGGGCAGAACAAGAGCAAGATAGAAAACAAATACTGACTTTTTATCAGCAAATATTCCCAGAATTACAATTAGCGGACTATGCGCATGGCGTTTATGCCATTGATGCCGACGCCAAAAATTCTTGGCAAGCTATTGAAGAATTCCCGCCTTATGAATTTGCCCTAGAAGAAGGCAAGGAATTGTTTAATCGCCCCTTTAATAATGGCGCTCGCTATGCCGATTGTTTTCCTAATAAAGGCATTGCTATTGCTCAAAACTACCCGCATTGGGATGAACAAAAACAAACCATTATCACTTTAGCCAGCGCTATTAATGATTGCCGTTTACAGAATCAAGCCCCTGCTCTACCTTATGCTAAAGGTGAGATAACAAAAATTTTAGCGTATATGGCTTTTACCTCCCGTGGGCAACTAATTAACACAATAATTCCTGAACACTCCCAGCAAGCATTCAATGCTTATAAACAAGGTAAAAATTATTTTTATCAGCGCCGTGGACAACTTAATTTTTCCTGTGCCAGTTGTCATGTAGATAATGCCGGAAAATTTATACGCTCAGAAATACTTAGCCCTGCCTTAGGGCATACTACGCATTGGCCTGCCTATCGTTTAAATACAGGCGAAATGGGCACTTTACACCGCCGTTTTATGGCTTGTAATAAATTGATTCGCGCGCCTATAGACATGGCTCAAAGTCCTGCATTACGCCAACTCGAATTTTTCTTAAGTTATATAGCAAATGGCTTACCTCTCAACGGTCCTTCAACACGCAAATGATCAAAACCCAAGCAAATTGCTCTGATGACAATGAATCTGATTTAATTCATTTTGAACTAGCAAAAAAAATGATTTTGGATAATATTAGCGCCATTCAAGATCAGCAACAAATCCCCATAGAAAAAGCAAAAGCGCGATGTTTGGCAGAAGCCATTATTAGCCCGATTAATGTCCCTGCACATACTAATTCAGCCGTTGATGGTTATGCATTACACAGCCGCGATTTACCTACCGAAAATGAGGAGTGTACGCTAACCGTTCAGGCTACAGTATTAGCGGGGCAATTTCTTAGTACAGAATGTTTACCTAAACATTGCATACGTATTATGACGGGCGCACCGATGCCCAATGGTTTAGATACCGTAATTATGCAAGAACACTGTCAACGTGAAGCAAACACTATTCAAATTGATGCACGACATAAAGCCGGGCAAAACGTCCGACTAGCTGGCGAAGATATTAGTCAGGGTGCAACAGTATTAGCGGCTGGGAAAAAGCTAACACCACCCGACATCGGCTTACTAGCTTCATTAGGCATGCCAGAAATTAAAGTCAAACGTAAATTACGCATTGCCATCTCCTCTACCGGTGATGAGATTTACAGCCTTGCTCAGACGCCACCCGCTGGCGGACTTTATGACAGTAATCGCTACAGCCTGCTGGCAGCTCTTGATAGAGCTGATATTGAGATAATTAATTTAGGCATTATTAGAGACCAAGAAAGCGACTTATTAACTAGCTTTAATAATGCAGCTGATTATGCCGATATTATTATTTCCACTGGCGGCGTATCCGTTGGTGAAGCTGATTTCACCAAAGCAGCCTTGCAATCCAGCGGTCAGATTAATTTTTGGAAAGTTGCTATAAAACCCGGACGGCCCGTGGCTTTTGGCAAGGTTAAACAAAGTACTTTCTTTGGCTTACCTGGCAACCCTGTTGCTGTGCTACTTACTTTTTATCAATTTGTGCTCCCTGCCATAGAGAAAATGTTAGGTATTACTGATCAGCCTATCGCGCCCATTATAAAAGCACGTAGCCTAGAAACATTACGTAAAAAGCCTGGAAGAACTGAGTTTCCACGCGGTATTGTTAGCCAAGCTAAAAATGGAGAATGGCAAGTCAAAACTACCGGAAAACAAGGCTCAGGCATTTTAAGCTCGATGAGTACGGCCAATGCCTTTATTATTTTAGAGCATGATAGAAGTACCGTAGAAAAAGGTGAATGGGTTGATGTACAGGTATTTTCAGGGTTGTTTTAGAATCTGGTAAGTGAAGAAGATGTTCCGGTCTAAGCAGAGACTTCAAGTTGCAGTAATATTAACTGCTCGCTGGTACTTGCCTTACATACACATCGCGCTGAGGAAATGGAATCTCAATGCCTTCTTTGCGAAATGCTGCCAAGATGCGCATGTGAATATCATGCGTTGCAGGCATACGGTGCCCTAGCTCACCTACAAAAGCACGCGCGGTAAAATTTAGTGAACTATCACCAAATTCGACAAAAAACACACTTGGCTCTGGGTCTTCAAGAACTAAAGGTGTAGATCGTACCGTATCTAAAATAAGTTTATGCGCGACCTCTACATCGGTACCATAGGACACACCAATAGAGATAACTACACGAGTAACCGTCTCAGTTAAACTCCAGTTTACTAACTTATTAGTAATAAATGTTTTATTAGGCACGATGACTTCTTTTTTATCCCAATCCAAAATAGTGGTTGCCCGCATTTGTATGCGCATCACCTTTCCATCATTACCATCAACCGTTACAAGATCTCCGACGCGAATTGGACGTTCAAACAACAAAATAACACCCGATACCAAATTGGCAAAAATCTCTTGCAGCCCAAAACCTAAACCTACAGTTAAACCAGCAACTAGCCATTGCACTTGCGACCAACTACCGCCTAACTCATTAGCAACAGAAGTAAATCCAATGACAATTAATGTATATTTTGCTATTTGATTGACAGCATAGCGCGTCCCCGCCTCTATATTAAAGCTTCTAAAAAACAATAACTCCATAACGCCTGAAAAGTTTATCACTGCATTGGCAATAATAAATACATATAACCCAGCAAACAATAAATTTACTAAGGTCACAGCTTGAAGAGTATCTTCACCACCCACAATAACAGTATGCTGCCATAGCACAATATTATCTAAGAATGAAAACGCTGGCACCATATTGCGCCATAACAAGGAAAGTCCCACCAATAAACTAGCGACAATCAATATATTAACGATGCTCTTCGTCTGTTCATTTATTTTAGGTATATCCAGTATTTCTTCTTGTGTTAATATTTCTTCGCTAGTTAAAGACTCTGTTGATTTCTCACTCGCTTCCTCTAGAGTTTTACGTTTTTGTCGTACATTTCTTAAAGCCATTTTTCGATTTGTTAAAGCTAACCAACGTAACACCAAACTATGGACAATCATGGCGACAAGTATCATTCGCATGGTAATAATAACTTTACTTTGTAACTCTAGGGCGCTTATAAAATAGCCCATTAAAGTAAACCCTATGATTACCAATGGAGTACTGAGCGCCACAGCAAACCAAATATACCTTAGTTTCGTCCACCATAACGCAGGATGGCTCATAAAATAGCGACCGAACACTCCTTTTTTAGGGTGCAATATGCGCATAAAAAATACACATGCCACACTCATAAAAACTATCATAGCTAAACGCCCTAAGCTTTCATTGTGCCCGGCAGTAGAGATAATAACTGTCATATAAATGAAAAAAATACTTGGAATAGCAATAAAACGCATCCAAGATAGTTGTTTTCTTAAACACAAAACCGTATTCTCTTGCCATTTAAAATGTAGTGCGGCAACGCCATCAGGATCAAAAAATCTCAAAAAGAAATTGAGTATAAATAAAATCAAGGCAGCACCATAAATGCCTGAACCAATCGCACGACTAAATCCATATTCAAAGGTCATTCCCGCAAGTAAATAGCCGACAAAAAATAAAGCAAATGGGATAGGCAGTACCAAAATAAAGTTATAAGCTAAAACCTCAAAAGTATAACTAATTTTATCAGTGGAATGCTTTGATACAAGTGACTTCAGCAGCGATTGTTTATGCTTAATAAAGCCTTGAATATAAGTTAAAAACACAAACATAATAAACGCTAAAGAACTCAGAAGTAATTGATCTTTTAAACTAACAAACAGATATTTCCCTAGTTGCAGCCAATTAGTAGGCGAAACCAACCAAACTACAGAACTATAGACTTCTATTGGAAAATTAAGATCAATAGGCTTAGAGCTGGGTACCCATAACAAATGCTCACCTAAGTACGCTTCATAGCCCCTAATTTCCATCAATAACTGTTGTCTGGAAAAATCATAATCGCCTAGTACTCTTAACCCTTTTGAATAAGCAGTACTTAATTCGTCTAATACTACATCTTCCTTAATTAATAAATCGTGTATTTCTTCTGTAGCCGCCTTTAGTTCTCCATTAGAGAGCTGCGTGTTTTTTTCTGCTTGCAACTCAGTGACATACTTATCAACTTCAGATTGAATATTACGTAATTGAGTTTGCCTATTTTCAATTTTATATTGCTCTAGACTGATTAAATTAGCTTCATTCTGGATTTCATCACTACCTTGATACAGTCCATTTTTATTGCTCAAACTTCGTCTTTGCTCACGTAGAACTCGACCTAAAGCGGGGCTTAATCCAGCTAATTTTATTTTTTCTTTAGCATGCTTGTAATAGTTACTAACCTCTTTCCTATACGCGTCCATTTTTGCTATAGCATGACTATGTTGGTTCGTAGCTTTAGATACCTGCTGTAAAGCACTACGCCAACTAATCATATTATTAACAATCCCTTGAATAACTAGAGGTTTCTTAAGGTTTTCTTGCTGCTCCTTTAAAATTTGCGCTTCCAGTTGTGTTGCTTTTTTAGTATGAAATGCCTCCACCCACAGCTCTCGTTCAGCAATAATATCGGTCAATTTTTCTTGTTGATTAACTAAAGAGCCCTCCTCTTGCTTCGCTAATCGGACCTGTACTGGGTTACTTGCCGTTTCCAAGTCTAATTTTGTGATTTCTGCAGTCAACTCCCTTATTAATGACTGTAAATAGACTTGATGTGCTGCAAATTCATATTTATTATCATTTGGTTTAAGCGTTGCCGTCAGGTCTAATTTAGCTTGTTCCAGCTTAGCTTGTCTCGTCTGCATCTCTCCTCTAATTTGTTGTGGCCGGTTATTATATTGACTTAAGTCTGTTGTTAATTTACTCAGAGCATCATTGATTGAACGCTGAGCCTCTTTTAAATGAACTAGTTGTAGCGCTAGCTTTTCTTCTGATAAGTTTTTATCCTGCTCACTAAGCTGTATTTTTCCGGGAAAAATATTATTAGGCTGTTTCTTGATGTTTTTCTTCGATGCAGTTTCAAGTATGTCTTTATAGTTGTTAGAAAGCTGTATAAACCATTCTTCGCTAGCGAGACTCTCACCCGCTAGCTCATACCATTTAATCTCTTTGATTTTACTTTCCTCATCAATACCTTGCTTAGCATTTATGGTTTCTATTTTAGCTTGTAGGTTATCGCGTGTAATTTCGAAATTAACCTTAGTATTAACTTTAGTTGTGGACGTTGCATGTACACTAAATGAAAAAGTGCTAATGCAAGCAATTAAAAACAATAAAACTTCAAATTTCAAAATAAAAACCTCTTATTTAACCTAGAACACTCTATTATTTAGGATATTTAAAACTAGCTTAACCAGCCATATAACAAGGAAATTTCTTAAAACCTTACACTACAGATATAATGCAAGATCTTCTGCCACTTATAACGGACCGGCATTGTATAGCTAATAATCACCCATGATACTTTATTTTTGTCTTTTTTCACCGCTTCATACCCACCAACAACGCAATGTCT
>JAUVAA010000164.1 GCA_030591965.1 bacterium | reverse complement strand
TTACTTGTTGTCGGGCCTAGATCGATGCTGGATATTATTAAAGTGCTTAAAGTCAAACCTCAATATGTTTTTATTTTTGTTAGTGCTGCCTATGCGATTGGTATTTTAGGACAGGCTAAGCGACAGGCAGATCAAATTATTACGGCTGAAGTACCAGTAATAAAATCAGTACAGAAGAAAAGTATTTTTAGTCGTATTTTGAATAAGCTTCGAGGCACTGACAAAACATGAGTCAATATAAAATAATTTTTACTGGCCCCGTTGGTGCGGGAAAAACTACAGCAATTGGCTCTCTAAGTGATGTGCCGCTAATGAAAACAGATGAAGCTGCTAGTGATATGACCAAGGAAAGAAAGGCTGAAACGACGGTTGCTATGGACTATGGCATTATGAATATAAATGAAGGTGAAAAAATTCATTTATATGGCACGCCAGGTCAGGAACGGTTTGATTTTATGTGGGATATTTTAACAGTTGGCGGTATTGGTTTAGTTTTATTGTTAGACAATTCACGCGCTGATCCCTTTAAAGATTTGCAGTTTTTTTTAAAGTCCTTTGCTGGCTTTATTCAAGAAACAGGAGTTGCAATTGGTGTAACTCAAATGGATATCAGTACGCGACCGACTATTGATGATTACCATCGGCAATTAAAGGAACTTGATATGAGCATCCCAGTATTTTCTGTTGATGCACGAGAAAAAAAGGATGTATCAATATTAGTACAAGCTTTAATGTTTTCTTTAGATCCCGGCATAGACGAGGAGTAGTTTAATGAGTGATGCTAAATTGGCGGAGGATTTATATATCTATTTGACGCCCGCAGGCTGCTATTACGCAGTTTCTGCAGTAGAAGAGGATTCAGTTAGAAAATTTTTGCGCAACTTATTAGCGCAAACGAAAACGCCAAAATTAGAGATGTCCAGTTTACAACTGTTAATGAAAAATGATGAACCTGAAAAATGTATTGCATTATTGCAGCGTTGTCAGCAGTTAGGCTGGGTACAAGGTATTAAAGAGGAGCGTGCCGTTCCTACTGGTGCATTAGAAGACTTATTACCCGAGTTATTAAGTAAAATTTCAGAAGAAGGCAAGGTGCTATTAGCTGATGATCAAGGGTTTTATTTGGCTTGTAATGGCTATGCACATGAAGTTGCAGAAGAAATTTCAGCCCTAAGTGCCGAAATTTCTGTGGTCCATGCCCGGCGTACTGGACTATTAATGAAAAATTTAGGTTTAAATAGTCATGCTTGGGCAGTTATTAATGCATCAGGTAACAGCCAGTTAGGTTTTTGGCCTTTATTTATAGGTGAGACACGTTTTGTTATTGCCATTTCAGGCGTGCCACATTTTAATCAGCCTGAATTTATCAGTTTGGTTTGGTTATTAAGTGTTCGTTATGCCAAAAACAAATAATCTATTATTTAAAAAAAGGAAAGGAGAGAGTTATGCGTGAAGAAATGTTAACTTCTACATTAAATGAGTTGAATGGAACTTCTGCTGATATTGAAGCGTCGGGCATTATTTCTACCGATGGTTTGATGATGGCCTCGGTATTACCGGCTAATTTAGATGAGGATAGAGTAGGTGCGATGAGTGCGGCTATGTTGTCTTTAGGTGATAGAACAGCACAAGAGTTAGCTCGTGGAACCTTAGAGCAAGTACTTATTAAGGGCGATAAAGGCTATGTTTTAATGACTTACGCAGGTGATGAGGCGGTATTAACGGTACTTGCTAAATCGAATGCAAAATTAGGTTTAATATTTCTGGATGTTAAACGTGCAGCGGAAAATATTTCTGAATTATTAAGTTAAAAGATAAGTGGGCTGGTTTACAGCATTGCTCTTTTTATCAATATAAAATAAGGAATAAATTATGTTGCATGATATGAAAGCAGAAGATATTGTCGGCGACTTTACCGAAGTTACGCTTGAATTGTATGGCGGATTAAGCAGGAAAATTTTATATACTGAAATTGAAACACCTTACCCTGATGGTAAACTTATTGTATCGACAACAGATACCAAAGGAGTTATCACTCATGTTAACCGCTCATTTATAGAGATGTCGGGGTATGAGGAAGATGAGTTAATTGGTGCTCCGCATTCAATCTTAAGGCACCCCGATATGCCGCCAGCCGCTTTTAAAGATTTATGGGATACCGTCAATAAAGGTGTGAAGTGGCAGGGTTTTGTTAAAAACTTACGCAAAGATGGTGGCTATTATTGGGTAAAAGCGACTGTTATTCCAAATGTCAGAAATGGTGAGGTAATGGGCTACACATCAGTGCGTCGTAAGCCATCCAAAACCAAAGTGGAAGAGTGTATAAAGCTCTACCCTACTTTATTTTAAAGACGGAGAATTTATGTCTTATCAATTTACGGTTAGCCCCGATTTTACGCCAGATCACCTTTCTGGCTGGTATATTTTCAATACTTGGCTACAAAAACAAACAGACAACGCGATTCATCTGGAAATGTACAATGATTTTCATGATCAACGTGCGGCCATTCAACAAAATAACGTCGACTTGATTTATGCTAATCCTTTTGATGCCGCGATGCTGGTGCGTGAAAAAGGGTTTAAGCCTTTAGTCAGACCCCTAGGTATTTCTGATGAAGCGATTGTTGCCGTAAATGCAGATAATCACGTTGAAGATGTCGCTCATTTAAGTGCTGGTATTAAAGTTGCAGTAACAGAAGACCCAGATGTACATATGATGGGTATGATTATGTTAGAGCCAGGCGATTTAGACGCGAGCAATGTCGAAATGCTGCCTTGCGATACTTATGTTTTAGTGGCTAAGCAGTTACTTAAAAAAGATGCTGATGTAGGGATATTTCTAGCTGAAGCTTACGATGACTTATCTAATATGATTAAAAAGCAATTACGCATATTAGTGCGCAGCCAAATCAGTGTTATTCATCACTCTCTTATGATCGGCCCAAGGTTATTGGATCAACGTGAGAGTATACAAAACACCCTAGTTCAAATGGCGGATGATGAAAAAGGTAAAGGCGTGTTAGAAAGCCTAGGATTTACACAGTGGCAAGTGGTTGATGATGAGGAAATGGAATTTATGATTGACCTAATGGATACGTTGACAATGTAATGGAATTTAAAGACAAATTAGTTGTAGCGGTTTCATCAAGAGCTTTATTTAATCTTGACGAATCACATCATATTTTTGAAACAGAAGGTAAAGATGCTTATTGTGCTTATCAAGTAGCACATGAAGATAATATTTTAGAACCAGGCTTTGGTTATGATTTGGTCAAGAAGCTTTTAGCTATTAATGCCTTAACAGATCGAGACAGTCCTTTAGTCGAGGTTATTTTATTATCTCAAAACTCAGCGGATACGGGTTTGCGAATTTTTAATTCGATTAATCACTATGAGCTTGATATTACTCGCGCAGCATTTACCAGCGGAGCTACACCTTTTGGTTATATTCCAGCCTTTGGCGCGCATTTGTTTTTATCGGCCAATGCCCAAGATGTCACTAATGCTTTAGCGGCTGGTTATGCCGCAGCGACTATCTTATCCGGTGTACAGCACCCATCTAAGTGTGAACAGTTACGTATTGCTTTTGATGGTGACGCAGTGCTTTTTTCTGATCAATCTGAGCGTATTTATCAGCAGCAAGGATTAGCGGCTTTTGCTGAAAATGAAAAAAACTCGGCGCGCATCCCATTAACAGATGGTCCTTTTAAAGGTTTTTTAGCGGCATTGCATTGTATACAGTCTCAATTCCCAGCAGATCAATCCCCTATACGTACAGCACTAGTTACCGCTCGCTCAGCGCCAGCTCATGAACGAGTGGTACGTACTTTACGGCAATGGAACATTCGTATTGATGAGGCTTTATTTTTAGGGGGAATGACAAAGCAGGCGTTTTTAACTGCCTTTGGTGCAGATATATTTTTTGATGACCAAAAAAGTCATTGTGAAGCTGCAGCTCAGCATATTTCTACAGCACATGTGCCGCATGGTATCTCTAACCAGGCTGCGCCTGAAGCTGGTACATCATAAAGGTTTCTGTGCTTTCATAAAGCCTAGCAAGGATAAAAGCTTGCTGGTTTAGTTCGATGGTTGATGCTGTGGAGTATTTATTAGGAGCAACTAGTAATAAGGTCTCATTGTTAGGTATTTTACAAGTGATCGTTTTTTGTCTCTGGTTTTGGTTGGTTATGGTTGCTGCTTTAAGTTCTGAACTGATTTTTTCTATCAGTAATTGATAGGTTTTTTGCTCATTTTTGAGCTGAGAAATCAGTCTAATAATACCTAATTGAAGTTTATTATCGCCATCAATAATAATGATATCTTCTGCCGTACCTGAGAAAGAGTTGAGCTCAACTATCAGAAAATCTGAATCTAAACCTTCTTTAACCAGAGCAATATGAGTGGTGTTTATCGGTACCAGGTTGTTTTTCCAAATATCTGAAGAGGATACTTTTTCTAGTTTTTTCTCATGGTCAAAAGGTTGCAACTCTAATTTATCTGCAAGCGATAAAAGTTGGTCTGATGTTTGGTGTATATTTTTAGTACGCTTATGCTGCTCAATGAGCTCGTAGACCGCTTTAATCCCATAAGCTATTTGTTTGCGGATAGCTCTTTCTTTACTGAGATTGGGAATTAACGATTTGTGTGCTGTTAGTTTAGTTGCAATGTTTGAGAGGCATTCTGCTTGTAGAATAGGGCGTAATAATCGATTGTCTAAGTATAGCGTGCTAAATTCTGTATCAATACTGGGTCTAATGATTTTTGCAGGGCCTGATTGACTGTAATCCCAGCTATGCGTGCAAGCCTCTGTGTACTGGTTGTTGAGTTTTAACTGCTCACTATATTGGTTCAGTACGGTATGCAGGCGCAATATTTCATTCTGTTTTAAATAATAGGGCTTACATAGATTAAACAACAGGACTGTTTTAATGTTTTTGCTAATGGTGTCTTGTTGGTTGAAAAAAGACGTGGAATCATTATTTAGCAATTCAAGTAGGGCTTTATCACTTGAAAGTTGATACATTTGCCCAACGATTTTCCATATTTCTTGTGATGGACGCTCATAAATTAAAGCACTTTGTGTTAAACATAAATCACAAATTTTTATACATCGGTTAATGTATAAAGCAATATGATCATTTTCAGTATCTAGAGTCAGTTGGTAATGTAAGAAAGCTAAATAGCGTAATGAATTGATACTAAGGCGTGCTATTTTGCGTTTTTTCGTATCCAATCTATCGTCTGCCGTACAAAATAAAGGCTGTAAATCTGTACATAACTGAACCGTGATAGGTGTTAGTGCATCTAACAGTATTGGCAAGTGTTGTTGGTATTGAGCGGGAGATTTGTTGAGCGTTTTAAGAACGGTATAAATATCATTCGCTGTTTGCACGGTTTGTTTTAAGTTAAGCGAATCTAGCCATTGAGAAATAGCGCTTGTATCTATTGAGAATGGAAGAGCGTGTGTATTTCCCATGTGTTTTATTAGCTTAATTCGTTACTTTTCTTGAGTATTTATATACCTATCTTTGGATGTTATTTTAGCGTGTAAAAATATAAATAGTGTGCGTAACTTCAATAATATTGCAAGAAAATATAAATTAGCCAGCTAATTTTGTCGCGTCATTGCTGACGCGACAAAGGTCTTGAGGTTTTCTAGTTAATACGTACTGCGATTTCGCCGCCAACACTTGCTTTAACCGCACAGAATTTGAATTCTGGGATCTTAGCAGAAGGATCTAAGGCTTCATTGGTTAACAAGTTGGCGCTGGCTTCGTTATAACAGAATGCCATAAAAATAGTACCTTTTTGTATGCCTATATCAGCGCGCGCATAAGCAGATATTTTGCCGCGTCGGGATTCAATAGTAATGATTTCTCCCGGTTCTACGCCCATTTTTTGTAAATCTTCTGGGTGTATCGTGATTACCGGATCTGGCTCAATTGCATCTAGTGTTGGTGAATGACGTGTCATGCTACCAGTATGCCAATGCTCAAGCTGACGACCAGTAATGAAGATAATGGGGTACTCTTCATCAGGCATTTCATCGGCATGAATATAGGAAGCGGGTACAAATTTACCGCGGCCTGAGTCAGTTGGGAAGCCATTGGTAAAGATAACTTGCTCACCTGGATCGCCGACATTTTCTAATGGATAAGTTAAAGAATCTTCATTTTCTAATCTATCCCAAGTCATACCTGCAAGACTAGGCATTGCTAGACGCATTTCATTAAATACATCTTCAGGACCTTTATAATCCCAGCCACAGCCTAAACGGTTGGCAATTTCTTGTAAAATCCATAGGTCTTGTTTAGCATCGCCTGGTGGGTTCACTGCTTGACGCCCCATTTGCACGCGTCTATCAGTATTAGAGAAAGTACCATCCTTCTCGTAGAAAGCAGAGGCAGGTAAGATCACGTCAGCGAAACCAGCCGTTTCTGTTAAGAAAATATCTTGTACAACAAAATGCTCTAATTTAGAGAAGGCTTCACGTACATGGTTTTGATTTGGGTCTGACATCGCAGGATTTTCACCTTCAACAAACATACCAAAGATTTCGCGGTCTAAAATCGCATGAATCATTTCTACCGTCGTTAAACCGCGTTTAGGGTCTAATGCCACACCCCATAATTTCTCAAATTTTGCTTGATTTTCAAAGTGTTCAACAGGCGCGTAATCAGGGTAAACCATAGGAATCAAGCCTACGTCAGAAGCGCCCTGTACGTTGTTTTGACCTCGTAATGGATGTAAACCTGTGCCACGACGACCGATTTGCCCAGTCATTAAGGCTAAGGCAATTAAACAGCGCGCATTATCAGTACCATGAATATGTTGTGAAACACCCATGCCCCATAAAATCATCGAGCCTTTAGATGTGGCATACAGTCTTGCCACTTCACGTAGCATATCGGCATCAATACCACAGATAGG
>JAUVAA010000021.1 GCA_030591965.1 bacterium | reverse complement strand
CGGATTCTTACTCGACGCAGAGCGTCACAATATGCATTCCCACGCGGAGCGTGAGGAACGAGAGGTATGAAGTTGTGCGTAACATCAGTTAACAAATCATATATCAATATAGAATTACCTGATTGCCTACAAATTTCAGCTATCTTGAAAAATATTTTGACATCAAACAGCTTACCATTGTAGCCCGCATGTTGTTACGGAATGCGGGGAATAGTTACGCTGAATCTCCCGTATTCCGCAAGCTCCATAACGGGCTACAAGAGATTTGGATTATCGGCTGAAAGTTATACGTAATCAGGGCGTTTTTTAGCGTGTCATTAATCCAGACTCATCAGAAAACTTCCAGACGCGGGTAATGACTAAAACATCGAGCTCCTGTAGTAAGGCTTTAGGTAAAGGGGGGAAAGGAGCGCTAACACGTACGATACGTTTTGCCGCTTCATCGAGGGCTGGGTAGCCGGATGATTTCCTAATGCGCAAACTATAAAGGCTGCCGTCAGGCTTTACGCCAACATCTAAAGTTAAACTGCTGGAAAATCCAGGGCGCTTAGCAATGGCAGGGTAATTGAGGTTGCCAGTGCTTTCAACCTTGCGCTGCCAGTCAGTGATGTATTGTGCGGCAAGGTATTTATGTGCACTGACGGAATTAACAAATTTAATGCGGTTTTGATCGCTGCTAGGTTTTTGGTAACGTATTTTTGCACCTAATTCAGCGACTTGTCGGCGCAAGGCATCCATGGATAATTTTGGCTTAGATTTTTCGCTGGTTTCTTTGGTTTTTTCTGTCAGTTGAATTTTTTGTTCAGCGATTTTTTGAGTCAGTATTTGTTGGCGTTTGACGCTTTGTTGTTTGACCACTTTTTGTCGCGGTGGTTGTTTTCTGTGCGTACCTGAACTGGCTATTTTTTGTGCTGCTGGTGTCGGCTTATCAAGCTTTTTACCCGCGCCAATTTGATTGCTTTGCGCTAAAAATTCTGCTTTTTTAGGTGCTTTTTTTGCTTCGTTAGTGACTAGGGTGATTGCTATAGATTTGCTGGTTTTATCGGCTTTAGGTTTGGAAAAGTTAATACCTAAAATGAGTGCGGTATGAATAATCGCAGCAAAAAAGATACAAACCAGCAAAGTATCATTATTTGATAGTGGGGAAGGGCGTTGAAAGGTTTGTTCGGACATTTTATGCAGATTTTGGCAGCATCGACTCAATATGGTCCATCAATTGAGCACTGATATTGAGGCCAAATTGGTTATCCAGTTCTTGTACACAGGTAGGGCTGGTGACATTGATTTCGGTTAAGTAATCGCCAATAACATCAATACCAACAAAGACTAGCCCTTTGGCTTTAAGCGTAGGGCCTACTTGCTGTGCAATCCAGTAGTCACGTTCTGTTAAAGCTTGTCCTTGTGCACGTCCACCTGCGGCAAGATTACCGCGACTTTCGCCTTGTGCGGGAATACGCGCTAATGCATAAGGGATAGGTTCACCATTGACTAATAATATACGTTTATCACCGGCTTTTATTTCTGGTAGGTATTGCTGCGCCATCACGTAGTTTGTGCCATGTGCGGTAATGGTTTCTATAATAACGCTGATATTGGGATCATTAAGGCGCAAATGAAAAATAGATGCACCGCCCATGCCATCTAACGGTTTGAGAATGATTTCTTGATGCTCTTGGAGAAATTCGCGTATTTGTCCAGCTTTGCTGCTGACTAAAGTCGCGGCACAACACTGAGGAAACCAAGAAGTGAAGAGTTTTTCGTTGGCATCACGTAAGGATTGCGGTTTATTAGCAACATAAACACCTTGTTTTTCTGCTTGCTCCAATATGTGTGTGGCATAAATATATTCTTGGTCAACTGGCGGATCTTTACGCATAATAATGCTATCCAATGTTGCCAAAGGAATGCTTTGTTCGTTGATAACTTCATACCACTGGTTCGTATCACGCTTTACGCGAATATGCTTGGTATTCGCGTAAGCTTCTCCATTAAGCAAGTATAAATCGCCTAACTCCATATAATATAATTCCCAGTTTCGTGCTTGAGCCTCTAGCAGCATAGCAAAGCTGGTGTCTTTTTTGATGTTGATGTGGTCAATTGAATCCATGACCATGCCAAGTTTAATCGTCACAATGCGTATCTCTTTGGTAAGTGATTATTCTGAGGTTTCCTAAATAAGGAATGTGTACGAAATAATTTCGACACAATGGGGCGCGGATCTTTAGTCCGCTTTTTACAATGCAGGCTAAAAACTTGCGACCCACTTTAAAGTGCATACTTTATTTTATGCATAGCCTACAATTTTAATATGTTTTTAGGGCTCTAAGGAGTGCACATTAAATAAACCCCGAAACTTTAGATTATGAAGCACTGCCAGTCCTTGAAGCACTGGCAGTGCTTTCGGATGTTATTGAATTTTGATTCCTAAGTAATTACATGATTAATGTTGGTTTGCTTGCGAGTATAGCCTGTTTTTTACTCGAATAGTGTGAATATTTAATGAGATACAGTGCATTGTAAATATATTTTTGTTTACCTTTCTGTAAAAACTTGGTATAAAGACGGGCTAACTTTGAATAAAGGCTCATTAGAGGTGAATCATGTCTAAAATTTGTCAGGTAACGGGTAAACGCCCTATTACTGGAAACAATGTATCGCACGCACACAATAAAACAAGAAGACGTTTTAATCCAAACTTACACCACCATAGATTTTGGGTGGAAAGTGAAAACCGTTGGATACGCTTAAGATTAACTGCAAAAGGTATGCGTATCATTGATAAAAAAGGTATTGATGCTGTTTTAGCTGATATGCGTAAACGTGGCGAAAAGGTTTAAGGGGATATACTCATGCGCGATATAATAAAATTAGTTTCTTCAGCGGGTACTGGACATTTTTATACAACAGATAAAAATAAACGTACTATGCCGGAAAAAATGGAAATCAAAAAATTTGACCCTGTTGTACGTAAGCACGTTATGTACAAAGAAGCAAAAATCAAATAATACTATTGATTCTCCTTTGGTTGCCTTCGTTGTAACCTTCCACAGCTGGCTTCTAGCCTAGCTGTGTAAGCGCGACAACTCCTTTCTTGGGGTTGTCGTATTGCTTACTTGTCACTTTGAGCTTTTTAGCTTATCTAGTACGTCTTTTAGTTTTTCAGTTTGCTTGAGTAGCATTCGGTATTTCTTTTTAGCGTCATCTAACTCGTTGTTTAAGCGTGAGTTTTCTGCTTTTAATAATTGATTTTCTTGTTGTAAATCGAGTTCTGTTTCTTGCTTTAATGAATCAGCTGTACTGGCTTGTTGGTTAGTCGTGTTGGATATATCTGTATCTGCAGTAGAGTCTTCATCTCTCTCAAAAAAGGTATGACTTTTTTGGTCATTATCATCAATGGCAAAAGTTGCCTCACCTGTGTAGCTGATATTTTTAGGTGCACTCTGCATACCGCCCTTTAGGATTACAGCATCAATTTTATTTTTGATCAGAGAAAAGGCCGCCGCTTCACTTAAAGTGCCATCTGCGCAAATAATAATAACTTTTTTAGTTTCTTTTTTTAAATCTTTGATATGCATGCGCAGAGAAAAGAAAGGAATGTTCCTGCTACCTTCTATATGCGCTTCATTGTATTCATTGACGGGGCGTATATCTAATATGAGAGGGGTTATATCTTTAGCTTGCTCATGTAACAACTCTGGATAAGTAATATACTTGAGTGCAGGTTTTTTAATTAGACTAATAAAACGCTCTTTATCGATACGCGATAGCACCATATCGGTAGCGGCAGTAATTGTCATGCTTCTAGGCGCTCCTGAGAGCAATGAATCTTCGCCAAAAGTTTCGTTTTCACCTAGTTCAGTTAATATTATTTCTTTTGCTCGCTCAGAAGCTTTGCGACTTAAAGTGCAACGGCCTTCTCTAACCAAATAATAATAATCTCCGGCATCACCTTGGTGAAAGAGGACGTCGCCTTTTTCTAACTTAACTTCCTGTAAACTCATGAGAACTTGCTGTAAGTTCATTGCAGGCAGGCGCTGGAAGATAGGCGACTTTAATAATGCAGACATCCAGTCGCCTTTATTGTCGGCTTCTTTTTCTGAACCCTCATTATCTATCATATAAATACTTTCCTTTTCTTCATACTTTACTTCTTTTTGCTCAAATGCATCGAGATTTAAACTGATATAGCGAACATTACTAATAGCTCGTGCGGATATTTTACGAGGAAACTGATGAGCAAGTGAGAATTTAGCTGAGTCAGAATCAGCATTAATGGTTTCTACTTTCAGTGTTCCTGCTTCTAAAGAAACGCTGCCGCCTATAAGATATATAAAGGACTCGGTGCTATCATGTCTAGTAAACAGAAAGTCCCCTTTGGGTATTTCAGACACACTAATCTCGGCACATAATAGATTAAACTGTTGTGCAGGAATGGTGACCAGCGGAAAAGATTTGCGCAGGTTTTGACCTTCTGGTGAATTAGGGTCTACAGCCATTAATACTCTTTTTTATTGAGGGTACGAACTTTAATTATAGGTTTCAATTCTATCTTGTACTAGTGAATAATTTTTTAAGATATTGCTAACAAGCTACGCTTTGCTTATGGGGGGTGATTCAGATGCCAATATAATGTCATTAATGTTAGTTATAGCGTAGCTTGGTGTAAAATATTGTGAATAGCTTTGATAAATTAAAATAGGTTTTTATATGTCCGGTAATGAAAGGCAGTTTCTCCCACTTAATATAGCAATATTGACCGTTTCAGATACGCGCACAGAAGACGAGGATATTTCAGGTAAAACCTTGGTGGAGCGTTTAGAGTCTGCTGGTCATCATTTATTTAGCAAAGCCATTGTTGCGGATGATATTTATCAAATCCGAGCGGCTGTTTCTTCATGGGTTGCGGATGAGCAGGTGAATGTTATTATTAGCACTGGCGGTACTGGTGTAACGGGCAGAGATGGTACACCTGAGGCGATTGAGCCTTTATTAGATAAAACTTTATCAGGTTTTGGTGAAGTCTTTAGAATGCTGTCTTATCAAGATATTAAGACTTCGACCATACAATCACGGGCTGTTGCTGGCGTAGCGAATGCGACTTATATCTTTTGTTTGCCTGGCTCTGCTAGTGCTTGTCGCACGGCTTGGGATAGTTTAATTAGTGAGCAGTTAGATTTTAGAACCAAGCCATGTAACCTAGTGCAATTAATGCCGCGACTTTTGGAGAAATAAATGCATCCTGTAACGCTTTTTTTAAGTGCTTTATGCGCCTTTATTGCTGTGGCAATGGGCGCGTTTGGTGCGCATGGTTTGAAAGAAATTTTAACGCCTGATATGTTAGCCGTGTATAAAACCGCAGTCACCTATCAGATGTGGCATGCGCTTGGACTAGGTTTGATCGCTCTGTTACGCGCACAAAATCCTGAAGTGAATTTATTAAAATATGCCTCATGGGCTATGTTTTCTGGCATTATTTTATTTTCTGGCAGTTTATATTTATTAAGTTTATCGGGATTGAAATGGTTAGGCATGATTACGCCGATGGGTGGTCTATGTTTTCTAGCTGCATGGGCATTAGTTATGGCTTTTTCTTTTAAATCTTTTAAATCGTAGTTAGTATGGATAAGCGTATTGGTAGTGGTGTTAAGTCAGCACATATTGCTCATGAAGAATTGCCTGCAGAGCACGAAGATAATTTTATAAAAGTGTTACATAGCATTATCCATTTTGCGGTACGCATTCTGGCAGTGTTAATGGTCGTAGTTATACTTTTTGGTGTCGCTGATGTGATCTTAGTGTTGTATAGAAGGTTAATGGCACCGCCGGTAATGCTACTGAATATGAATGATATTTTAGCCCTGTTCAGTACCTTTCTGGTCGTTTTGATTGCGATTGAAATATTCCTCAATATTACCTTATATATACGCAAAGACGTTTTACCAATAAAGCTAGTAGTCGCGACTGCTCTAATGGCTGTTTCTCGAAAAATTATTGTTTTTGATTTCAATCAAATTGATCCCCTATATATTTTTGCAACTGCGTCTGTGGTTTTGGCTCTGGGTATTACCTATAGTCTGATTTCACGAAAGCCCAAACAAGTCGATACCGAGCATAGAGAGTAATAGATATGACAGATACAAAGCCACAAACCATTTACCTTAAGGATTACCTCGTGCCTGAATATTTAATTCAGACAGTCGATTTAAACTTTATTCTCGATGCTAAACATACGCGCGTTGTTTCGCGTTTAACATTTAACTCGAATCCGGACAGTCAAGTTAAGCATGCGCCTTTAGAATTATTAGGCGAAGATTTAAGTTTAGTCAGTATTGCCTTAGATGGTGTGGCATTAACTGAAAGCCAGTATCAGTTAACAGATGAAGCACTGATCATTGCTCAGGTACCGCAAAATCAAAGCTTTACTTTAGCGATTGAAAATACGGTTAACCCTCAGGCGAACAGCGCATTAGAAGGCTTATATATGTCCAATGACATGTTATGCACGCAATGTGAGGCACAGGGCTTTAGAAAGATCACTTATTTTCTGGATAGGCCTGATGTCATGAGCCGATTTACTACGACTTTAGTGGCTGATAAAACGCTCTATCCTGTTTTGCTCTCTAATGGTAATAAAGTCGCGCAAGGTGAACTAACCGAAAATCGCCACTGGGTGACTTGGGAAGATCCTTTTAAAAAGTCCTGCTATTTATTTGCCTTAATCGCTGGACAATTAGAGTGTATTGAAGATCACTTCACGACTATGAGTGGTCGTGATATTACTTTGCAAATTTTTGTTGAAGCACATGATATAGATAAATGTGCTCATGCTATGCAGTCACTCAAAAATTCTATGCGTTGGGATGAAGATACTTACGGTCGTGAGTATGATTTAGATCTGTATATGATTGTTGCCGTTGGTCATTTCAATATGGGGGCGATGGAAAATAAAGGTCTGAATGTCTTTAATACTAAATTTGTATTGGCGCGCCCTGATACGGCAACCGATATGGATTATGAACATATTGAAGGGGTTATCGGTCATGAATATTTTCATAACTGGAGTGGTAATCGCATTACTTGTAGAGATTGGTTTCAACTCAGCCTGAAAGAAGGCTTTACCGTTTTCCGCGATCAAGAATTTACTGCCGATCAAACGTCCAGAGCGGTTAAACGAATTGATGATGTGACTGCCTTGCGTACCCGTCAATTTGCTGAAGACACAGGCCCTTTAGCTCACCCTATCCGTCCTGAAGCGTATATTGAGATTAATAACTTTTATACGTTAACTGTGTATGAAAAAGGCGCAGAAGTGGTGCGTATGATTCAAACTCTATTAGGAGCAGAAAACTTCCGCAAAGGCTCGGATTTATATTTTCAGCGGCATGATGGTCAGGCGGTAACTTGCGAACATTTTGTACAAGCAATGGAAGAGGCGAGTGGTAAAGATTTAAGTCAATTTAGACGCTGGTATGCACAAGCAGGAACGCCGGTATTAAGTGTTGAGGTAAATTACCATGCAGAACAGCAAAGTTTAGTACTGACTTTAAGCCAAGGTATTCCAACACAGGCCAGTGCAGCAGTTTTACATATTCCTGTTAAAGTCGCTTTATTTACTGATGATGGTTCAGTGATTGCGCCTAGTGTTTCAGGTTACCAAGAAACAGATAATGAAGTGACACTGGAATTAACGGAAGCCAGTCAAACTTTCACCTTTGAAAAGGTCACTAGTACCCCGCATATTTCAGTATTACGTGGCTTTTCCGCACCGGTTAAATTAAATATGGAACGGCCATTAACCGAGTTAGCATTTTTATTGCAGCATGATAATGATAGTTTTAATCGTTGGGAAGCCGGTCAGCAGTTAACCACGACTATTATATTTGGTTTAATCGATGCGCTTAAGCAAGGCGAAACATTAACTTTGCCTGATATTTTATCTGCTAGCTTTAAAACTATTCTAGAGCAATCATGGACTGACTTATCGTATTTAGCCTGTTTACTGTCTTTGCCTAGCGCCAATTATTTAGCCGAACAAATGTCTGTAGTTGATGTGGTTGCCATACATCAAGCGAGAGACTTTGTTAAACGCAGTCTTGCCGAACAATTGACTGAGCAGTTTAGCGCGCTTTATCAAGCAAACCATAAAGAAGAATCAGGACAGCTGAGCGCAGAAGCCATTGGTCGCCGTAGAATTAAAAATATCTGTTTGGATTATTTAAGCCAATTAGAAACGCAGCAGAGTTATCAACTAGCGAATGAGCAATTTGCTAGCGCTAAGAATATGACTGATCAGATTTCCGCTTTAGGTGCGTTAGTCAATAGCCAAAACCCTGAAAAATCAGCTAGCTTAGAACATTTTTATCAGCAATGGCAAGGCGAAGCTTTAGTGATTGATAAGTGGTTTAGTTTACAAGCGATGAGTACTCAAGCGGATACGTTTAGTGTGGTACAAAGATTGTTACAACATTCGGCATTTGATTTAAAAACGCCGAATCGGGTACGTGCTCTAATTGGTGCATTTAGTCAATCTAATCCATTACATTATCATGCTGAAAATGGCCAAGGCTATCAGTTCTTAGCGAATCAAGTGATTGCTTTAAATAAAATTAACCCACAAGTTGCTTCGCGTATGGTCAGTGCTTTAACTCAATGGCGACGTTTTGATAAAGCGCGTCAAACTTTGATTAAGCAGCAGTTAGAGCGCATTATTAATACCGAGCATATTTCTAAAGATGTCTTTGAAATAGCGAGTAAGAGTTTGGGTTGAGGCTTAGAAAACCAGCGATTAGAGGAAAGGGGGATGGAGCAGCTTATGTACTTTGTAGAGTTAATGCCTAAGGCAATTAAATATCTGAAAAGTCTGCCAAAGCCAGAAGCCCAAAAGATTATTGTTAAACTTCAAAGTCTTGAAAATGGGTTAACTGGCGATATTAAAAAGCTGACAAATTTCAGTCCTGAGTACCGACTGCGAGTCGGTAATTATCGTGTGCTTTTTGAAATTGAAGGTTCGAAAATTGCAGTTTATCGTGTGAAACATAGAAAAGAAGTATATACATAGAGGTAATATCATGAAACTACATCCACAGGTAATAGAAAAGGGCGGTAAAAGTGAGTTTGTTATTCTTCCTTTTGATGAGTACCAAGCACTAACAGAGTTAATGCAGGATTATGAAGATTTAAGAGACTTGAGAGAGGCAAAAGAGGCTGCTAAAGGAGAGGAAGGGAAGTCTCTTACAGATCTAATGTTCGAGTTAGAAATCGACATTAAATAATATGGGATTAAAACAAGGTGGGGGGCGACTTTAGTCGCGTTGCGTGGTTAAATCCACTCGCACAGAATTTCAGCCCTCAGTATTCTATTGGCGTTATTAAGAGCAATGACTACTCTTAATAACGCAACTTATACCAAGCTCGCCCCATAATTTCATGAATCACCAAAGAATTGTGTTCTAGCGCTTTAGCTGAAGGTAAAAAGCTAAACACATCGATTTTTCCTGGCCCAGATAAAAACTCTGTCGGTGCCGCTAGTACTTGTAAACCTTGCTGTTCAAATTGTTCAACAGCTCTGCGCATGTGCAAAGCATGAGTTACCAGAAGAATACGTTGTATTCCTTCCTTGTGTAAGATTTCTTGCGTATAAAGTGCATTTTCTGCTGTATTGCGACTGCGTTGCTCTTGCCAATGTACAGTCTGATGAAACTCGTTATTTAGCACATAGCTCATCACTTCAGCTTCTGAGGGACGTTCTGAGTCAAAGACTTTCCCGCCGCTGACTAATAAGGGTAAATGAGTTTGTTTTGCTAGTATTGCACCGTAGCGGACGCGAACTAAAGTGTTATCTTTTAAGGTGATTTGCTGTGCATATTCACGTGCAGGATCACGTAAGCCACCACCCAATATAACAATAGCTTGTGCGGAAAATTTTTTTAATGATTTATTATTGATAGGTGGATAAATTTCTTGCGTGGCCGCTAAATATTTTGTGACCAAAGGTAAGCTGAGTAACAATAGTGTAAAGAGTGAAATGCTGATTAAAACCATTGCAAAATTTCGGTATTGATCTAAAAAAAATAGCCCAGTAATCCCTAGTATTAACAAGCTAGCCATTGGTAATAGCAGGGTTTTGATAACATATATAATAAAAATATCCATGCCCATATCATAGCAGTTAGATATTTAACTCATGCACAAAAATTATTGATAACTTATCTTAAAAAATACTTATGCTAAGCGATGCTAATATGCTTTCACCTTGCCCTTTTTCTAAGGGCTATAAAATACCCGTGCGACAGGCTTGGTTTCTATTAAAGAGCTTTTATGTTTATCGTTTGATTTTATCCGGCTTGTTTTTAAGTTTATATTACTCGCGGATCGGTCAGCTTATTATTCTGCCTGAATATACTCGGCTGTATTTACTGACTAGTTTTAGTTATTTAGGCATGACTTTAATCGGGTGGGTATTTATTTTTAAGCGTGTTGCTAGCTATGCAGCGCAAGCACAATTACTTGTTTTTACCGATATTTTTCTGATTACTTTGATTATGCATGCTTGCGGCGGGATTGCGAGTGGAGTAGGGGCGCTGATGTTAGTATCTACGGCTGCAGGTGGGCTGTTAATTGGTGGTCGTTGTGCAATGTTATTTGCTGCTATTGCCAGCTTATTTATTTTTGCCGAACAAGCTTATGTTTTTCGCATGGGGGATTTTAAAAATGCTTATTATTCTTATGCGGGAATGTTGGGTGCAGCTTTTTTTACCATTGCTATGTTGTCTTATTTTTTGGCCAAACGGACAGAGCAGACGGCCTTAATTACTTCACAGCAGCAAGAAACCATTATCTCTTTAGAGGAACTGAATCAATATATTATTCAGAATATGCAATCAGGAATTATCATTACTGATCAGCAACAAAGAATTACTCGATATAATCACGCCTGCCAGCGCTTATTAGGGCGTAATAGCTTACCGGAGACTTTAGCGGATATTTCGCTTTCATTTGCGCATGCTTTTGAACAGTGGGCGGCTAATCCTAGTAAAGATTTTTTGCGCATTTCAGTGCCTGGCCAAGCAGATTTGCATGTGCACTTTACTTCCTTGCCTACTCGGCATGCGCTTTTTTTTATGATCACTTTAGATGATGTTGCGCTATATAATCAACGTGTACAGCAGGGTAAGCTAGCCTCTTTAGGAATGCTGACTGCCAATATTGCGCACGAAATTCGTAACCCCTTAGGCGCAATAAGTCATGCAGGGCAGTTATTAGCAGAATGCCCGAAATTATCAGGTGCCGACTTACGCTTAACCGAAATTATTCAAGCTCATGCTTTAAGAGTAAACTCCATTATTGAAGATATTTTGCAGCTTTCGCGTAGAACGGATTCAAAGCAAGAGCGCATTCATCTGGCGACATGGCTGCCAGAGTATTTAGCTATTTTTGAGGTAGAAAATCGCGGGCAGACAAATCAATTTAATATCTCAGTAGCAGAGGAGGTGCAAGATATACTCTTTGACCCCGGACATTTAACGCAAATTCTAAATAATCTCTGTGAAAACGCTTTAAAATATGGCTATATACCTGATCAAGACATTGAACTTAAAGTGACCACTTTTTTTAATCAAGCTTGTTTGCAGGTTATTGATCACGGACAAAATATGTCCAAGGCGACGATAGAACATTTGTTCGAGCCATTTTTTACTACTTCTAATTCAGGTACAGGCTTAGGCTTATATATTTCTCGTGAATTAGCTGAATTAAATCAAGCCTCATTAAGCTATCAAGCTTTAGCGGATGGTAGTTGTTTTCGCTTATATTTAGCAAGTGCAGAGCAGAATGAAATTAAATTATGAATAAAGCACAAGCCTTAATTATTGATGATGAAGCGGATATCCGAGAACTCTTGGAAATCACTTTAAATCGAATGGATATAGAAACGAAGACAGCTGAAAACTTGAGTAGTGCGCATGCCTTATTAAAAAAACAGCACTTTAATATCTGTTTAACCGATATGCGCCTGCCGGATGGTGATGGCCTAGAGTTATTATCTTCTATACAGGTCGCATTTCCTAAATTACCGGTTATTGTCATTACTGCGCACGGAAGTGCTGAAGCAGCAGTTAAAGCGATGAAGCAGGGCGCATTTGATTTTTTATCTAAGCCTGTTGACCTGAAAGTATTACGTCAATTAATTAGTAATGCTTTAAAAGCCAGCTTTTCTCCTAAACAAGATAGGCGCTCTAGAGACACTTTGTTAGGCGAATCTGAAGCAATGTGTCAAATTCGGGCAAAAATCAGCAAAATTGCCCGTAGCCAAGCACCCGTTTATATTAAAGGTGAGTCAGGCTCAGGTAAAGAGTTGGTGGCTAGTCTGATTCATAAACAAAGTTCTCGTGCTGATGCCCCATTTATTGCGGTTAACTGTGGCGCGATTCCCGCAGAGCTTATGGAAAGTGAGTTTTTTGGTCACAAAAAAGGCAGTTTTACCGGCGCAAATGGTGATAAACAAGGCCTGTTTCAAGCCGCTGAGGGAGGCACTTTATTTTTAGATGAAGTTGCTGACTTACCTTTAGTATTACAAGTTAAATTATTACGTGCGATACAAGAAAAGAAAGTTCGGGCCATTGGCAGCCAACAAGAAGAAGCGGTTGATATCCGCTTATTAAGTGCCACACATAAAGATTTAGCGCAACTGGTTCAAGAAGGAAGCTTCAGGCAAGATTTATATTACCGGATCAATGTTATAGAACTGAATGTCCCCGCATTACGTAATCGTAACGGAGATATTGCTCAGTTAAGTGAATTTTTTCTCAGTAAAATTGCCAGTAATAATCAGCTTAGTGAGTTAAAATTCTCGTCAGGCGCATTAAAGGCATTGAAGCAATATAAATTCCCCGGCAATGTCCGTGAACTAGAAAATATTCTGGAGAGAGCGGTTGCTCTACATGATGGTGAAGTAATTACCGAGGAAGACTTAGACTTACATTCAGCGACAGCTCAACTACCCGACCCCGGAACCTATAATCCAATTATGGGTTCTTTGGAAGACTATTTAGAAGATATAGAGAAACAGGCGATTAGTGAAGCGCTAGAACAAAATAAATGGAATCGCACTGCGACGGCTAAGCAACTCGGTATGAGCTTTCGTTCCTTACGATATCGATTAAAAAAACTAGGGCTGGAGTCATAATGAGAAACGGTATCTTAGGGCTAATACTAAATCTAGTGGTGTACAGTGGCGCGCTGTTTGCAGAAACAGGGCAAGATTTATTTATGGCCGCAATTGAAGGTCAACCGCAGCGAGTACACACAATTCTCTCGTCAGGGGGTGATGTTAATAGCAGGGTTCGTGGACGTACCGCGTTAATGGTGGCTGCGTACAGTGGTAATTATCGCGTTATGCAAGTATTAATTGCTTATGGGGCGAATGTAAATCTAGCTGATAACCAAGGTTCCACAGCATTAATGGAAGCTATTATTTTTGGTGATCAGCGTTTAGTTCACTTATTAATTAGTGCAGGGGCAGATGTCAATGCGGAAGATAAGCTAGGCGTACGTGTATTAGTTAAAGCCAAGAAATCAGGCCATACGCAGTTACTTAAGATTCTTGAAGAGGCAGGAGCTAAAGAGCGGGAAGAAGTTAAAATCGAGGCAGAACCCGCTGAAAAGAAAGAAGGCGAGAGCACAGAAAAGAAAAAGGCCGAATAGTTTTTTGCATTCGCTCATTTCTGGTCGAGAATAGTTTGTTAAAATCTCATTCCCACGCTCTGTGTCACGGAACGCAGAGCGTCCCCATGAATTCCCACGGAGAGAGGCTGTGAAAGTATTGTACTTTTAGCCTCCCCCCTTGAGAAGGGGGGATTGAGGGGGGTTATATTGAATACTTTCGCAGCCTCAGATCATGGGAACTAGCGGGGACGAGTCATACCTTATTTTTTCTTACTGTCACTTATTTGCAGATTGCTCTTATTTTTGGCAATAGTTTTCTCGCCTATGCCTTTGACATTCGCCAAATCATCAATGCTTGCAAATGGGCCGTTTGCTTTACGGTAGGCAACAATCGCATCCGCTTTTTTTAAGCCTACACCTTTTAAAGACTCAGACATTTCCTGAGCACTCGCCTTATTTATATCAACAGGTGCCGCAAAAATATTAAATGACACCAACAGTAAAGCCCATAATAATTGTTTCATGAATAATCTCCGTTTATATAGCTAAATTATGAGTATAGTTCAAAGATAGACCTTGGCAAGCTAGCGAATAAGATATGTGGCAATTTTTCTTAGAAAATTGACAAAGATCACAATAAATACTAGACTTTGAATCAATAAATAATTGATAAATAAGAAAATGTCTGAAAATACTGACTCAAATACATTTACGCAAAGAGACTTATTGCAGCATTTGCTACAAGCTGCCCAACACTCGGTCACACGCGAAGAGATGGCCAGTCAATTTACTCGTGCGGAACAACTAAGTTTAGAGCGCTTTGAGAACGCAGAAAAAGTGACCTTAGAGCGCTTTGAACATGCCAAGAAAACGACATTAGAACGCTTTGATCAATCAGAGAAAACGGCATTAGAGCGTTTTGATCATGCCAGGCAAACGACCTTAGAGCGCTTTGAAGAAGTCGATAAACGATTTGAAGAAGTCGATAAACGGTTTGAACAAGTTGACAAGCGATTTGAACAAGTTGACAAGCGTTTTGATCAAGTGGATAAAAGGTTTGACGAAATAAAGCTAGAAATTAGGGAGCAGGGAAAAAAACACGACCGCCTCTCTTGGGCTATCTTTTCAGGTATGCTGGCGATCTTGTTTAAAGATGTTATTGTTAAAGCACTGGGCATTTAAACTTCACCACTAGATGTCCCGTTTTAAGCTGGTAGTCTTTTCTCTAAGGAATGTGAGGTAAATAATATGCGAGCCTTGAATTCTGTGGGAGTGGCTTTAGCCACGCAACGCAACTAAAGTCGCTCTCACATTGTTTTGTATAATCTCATGTTATTTAATCGCGATTCCTAAGCAAGGAATCAAATTCAATAATACCTGAAACCACTGCCAGTCCTTTCAGGGCAGTCAGTGATGCATAAGTTTAGGTTTTTATTAAGTATGTATCCCTAAGCAGACTTTAATTTTCAGTATTTGTGGGTGCGTTTAAACTGCGAGCATTTTTATAAAAAATGTTCCCGATTCTGGCAATATGCATTTTCAGGTCAGATGAGTCTAAATGGTCAAAAATTGAAATATCGAATAGATAAGGTGTATTTAGCTCATCGAGTTCTAGTTTGATTAACAGCAATAATTGTTCAGTGATCTCTTTCCCTATTAAGGTTAAATCAATATCAGAGCCGTTACGAAAATTCCCCTTAGCACGTGAACCATAAATCACCACTTGATCAATCTCAGGGTGCTTAGAAAAAATGGACTGAATATGTTCAAGGGTCGTTTGATTTAAACCAAAGCTCATAGCAAAGTCAGCATTTTTTCATGAAAGGCTGCAAAACATAAAAAGTAAGTACTGGTCACGTTTTTATATTCCATTTCCAAAACATCTTCATGATAAGTGTGTACGGTTCTGTTGCGACTCTCAATCATATTCATCCATACTTGTCCCTCGTCGATCAACCCAATATTAAATGCCTGGCGGGTAGCGCTTCGAGAACCGTTTATGTTTTGATAGCCTTCGTATTCTAAAAAGTCTTTCATGACTTTCCAGGCCAATTCATGGGTAAATTCAAACCGCTGAATAACGCCTTCCTTAATAATATCTTCTGCGCTATCGTCATAAGTCTCGACGGCTTGTTTGAGTTGCAAAAAAGCTTTTTTAAAATTAGTAAATCGTTGCTTCCAGCGAATATCATCATCCATTTATTTACCCCAACAATTACCGTAATTTTCTTTGTTCAAAAACAATGGTGGGCAGAAAAGCGTTGCCCACCCTACAGGGCCCTTATTAAGCTACTTTTTCTTGGTGATGCAACTGATGATTGTTTTTTAATTTATCTTGTATGTTACCTGTGCCTAGTTCTAGACCATTACGCCAGCAAAGCGCCCCCATTTCTAAATAGAACTGCTTAAAAATCTTTTCACTTTCCAATGCTTTGGTTAATGAGCTTTGCTTATCTATTAATGGCTGTAAATCATAGTCACCCCAACTGCCATCAGAAAAATGCACTTGTATTATTTTATCTTGTAAATATTCAGCTTGCGTTATTTTAATCATTATCCGCTCCTTGTATACGTAACAACGGCTCTAATGCTACTGCTAGTTGCCAATTATCGAGTAATTCTTGTTGATGCGCCTGCATCCAATCTTGAACTATTTTACGTGCCTTATTAGGGAGTGTTCCGGTCATAATCTCGCCATCTATTATGGCTAACAATGCCTCATTTCCCTGATATTCAACATGAATATGCGGTGGGTTATGTATCATCATGATACATACGAATGTATATACCGAAAAAATAAGAAATAACTGGCATTAAACTTAACCCTTTGTAGCTCGTTTATTTATTTAACGATCCTCAACTTTACAGAACTAAAACGATTGAGTGGTTTTATTATTAAAATGGTGGGACAGAAAAGTGTTGCCCACTCTTATACGGCTGTTCTAGTCCCAACTGTATCAGTGTGTATTTTATAATTTCAATCGAGTTTGCGCCATTGATTCTTATTTTATGAATAATGATACCGACAGGAAATAACAGTTAGGTGGGTTTCTGTAATGGAATAAATGAGTCTATGAGTATCATCTATTCTACGAGACCAAAATCCTGATAAATTTTCTTTTAAAGGCTCAGGTTTACCAATTCCCTCAAAGGGCTGTCGTTTGACCGCTTCAATTAGTTTATTAATGCGTTTAAGTGTTTTTTTGTCTTGAATTTGCCAATACAAATAATCAGACCAAGCTTCATTCGTCCAAGCTAAACACCTATTCATTTATCAATTCTTTTTCTTGTACATTTCCTTGATTGAACTGGTTAATAGATTTGCGCAGATGTTCAGCGTTGGCAGGCGACTTTAATAAATAAACCGTCTCCATTAAACTATCATAATAATCTAAAGACATAACAACAGCATCTTTACTATCTCGTCTTGTTATAACCGTGCAATCGGCATCATTAACAACTCGATCTAAAACAGCTTTAAGGCCATTCCTTGCTTCTGTAAATGAAATAATTTGCATGACTGCCTCTCATAATTAAGTTGCCGATAATTATACCAATGAAATACTACATGTACAGCATAAAGGACATGTCTGCGTATGCTTTTAGTTTTTCCTGATTACCCACAAGCTTCAGCTACCTTAAAAAATATTTTTAAATCAAATGAGTTACCATTGTAGCCCGCATGTTGTTACGGAATGCGGGGGAATGGCTGCTCCGAACCCCCCGTATTCCGCAAGCTCCATAACGGGCTACAAGAGGAGGTTGAAAGTTATACGTAATCAGGTAGTTTTTTATAAATAGAGCCTATTTTTTACAGTTCCTGAATTCAGAAAGAGATTAATTCTCCTAATGCGCATACATATCATGATCACCAACATCAATAAGAACTAGCTTAGCGTCATCCATCAACTTTAATGTCAACAAAACGCTATATTGCATATTTATAGATATTGAATGGCAATATTTATTTTTTATTGGGTGAAGCCTCAATGTTGGATGTAAAGGATTTAATGACAATAGCTTTAAGGCCTTAACATATTGCTTAATAAGCTCAGGGTGCTGTTTAAAAAACTTTCTTTCGCGTTTAGCATATGAATCTGGACGAATAATTTCAAAGGTCATTCGCTATTTCTTTTTCCAATACTAAAGCATAGTTTTCTACATCTTTAATAGTCGTAAATTTACCGTTATCAATACAATGCTCCGCTTCATTTATAGCCTGTTCAAGCTGATATTCACGGTACTGATTAAACTCATCAACAGACAAAATAACATACTTTGCCTTACCTCTTACATCAACCATAACACCATTATCTAAGCCATTTAACATTGCCCGCTCGATACCAGCAATACCATTACGCTTTAAATCATTTGCAGTTATCGACAACATAATATTGACCTCTTTTGTTAATAAACAGCCAAGCAAGCATAATAGCACACATTACAGCACTATAAGCAGCGCATTGAAAACACTAAACAGCTTGTAGTGAGCACCGTTTTTTGTCAGTATTGAGCTCTGACCCCTTTATTCCAAAACAATATTTTAGGATGCATTGTTATTTTGAATTACAAAAAAGCCACCCAACCGGATTATCGATTGGGTGGCTTTTTTATTAAAAATGGATGTTTGCTTTAAAAAATGGTGGGCAGAAAAACGTTGCCCACCCTACAGGGCTTTTTAAAAAGCAAAGGTACACGAAGTACTGGGTAGAGTAATTGTCTGGCCAGCTGCCCCAGTCAATCCTACAAGTGTACATGCTCCGTTATCTCTGAAATTTACAGCATCTAGCCTAATAGATGTTTCATTAGTTGATATAGAGCAGGTATATGTTGCTGTTGCTGCTCCTTGAGTTGGGTTGCAATTATTAGAAATTAAGCCATCGCTCACTGTAACTGTCAGTGGCTTGTTGGTAGCTACGCCACTGACCTGTCCAGTAAGGATATATACAGGAGGAACAGTCAATGCTATATCACAGTCTCCTGTGGTTACTCCTGTGCTTGGGTCAGTAGTCAAGGCCGCGGTACAACCTCCTGTCTGTGTGTCTGTAGTCGCATTCACCTGAAGACTTGTTCCCGAAGTTGTTCCAGAGCAAGTATAGTTATTGCTGCTGAGTGTACAAGAATTCCCATTAGCCGTTACCGTAAGAGTTCCTGTCACATTTGAAACTGCACCAGTCAAAGTGTAGGTTTTGGGCGTTAATGGCGAACAATAACTAGTATTTGCTGTTGCGACTGTATTTGCCACATTTGTTAAACTACGAACTACTTCTTTCGGCGGTAAGTTCAAAGTACCAGCCTCGGCCGCACACTCTGCTGCTAATCGTGAAACATTAGCTTGGCGACCAACAATAAAGAAATCTTGACAAGTAAATGATTGATTAATACCTTGTTCAACTCCAGAATTAAGGGTTTTATATTTTCTAGCTGTAGAAAAAATAGTATTAGTACCGGCCATTTCTTCTCCAAAACAAATACTCTCCTTGCCGCCACCATCATCATCAACATTTAGGAGCCCCACATTTCCTCTAAACCCGCCAGCCCCAACTTTTGCATCAGCAACTGCGGTACTAGGGCAAGTAGTAAAATCTGTATCAGTTCCATTTGGACCGCTTGCACAATTCCCGCCCACATAACATGCATAGGGAGCTTCATCTATTACCACCCCATTTGGCTGAGGGTTAAACACACAAAACATATCTTCTTTATTAAAGTCAATTTTAATTAAGTCAAGATCAAATAGGGTGTGTACTGTGCCCTTTATTGGAATAATAACGCCTCCAAAATATCTATGCTGTAATGTACAAGTGGTATCAGCGTTAATAGTAGTGCCATCAGCGGTAACAGAATCATCATTTTGAGTATATAGCTCAATCGACTCATTACCTGAAATACCATCTAAATTTACACGTTTTGCTAATAACATTGTCTTATCAGTCGTTTCGATATTTCCATTAACATAATCCAAGGGGGGAGTACCTGTATTGTCATATGTAAGAGGGTAATTAGCCCCATTTATTAAATCTATATCAAAAGGGCTGGCATTTAAATCAGTGCAGTAGACAACTAATGTCCCCGTTTTATTATTGCCATCATCTCGGTATATATCTGTACCCACAGTATACAAATTAGTTGTACCTGTTACTGCAGTATATTTTTCACTGCCATCTGGCTCAAATATGTCTATTTGTTGCTCAACTGATTCCGACGCGTTTTGGTTCGGGCTAGGTGATTGACCAACCCCACCCCCTCCTGATTCTCCAAATTCTGAGAGAGAAACAGATGACTTAGGGTCTGAAAATAATAGTTCACTGGTAAGAATAATTTGCTTATCTGCTCCGCCGCCATCCCAGCTTACTGTCAGGGTAATTTGCTTTCTATCGGGTGCGCTAGGTGTTGCCACAACTTGACCAACAGCAAAACTAGCATTCACCCCATTGACTGGAGAGGTTAGTGCTGGAAGGGTAGTAAAATCACCTACCTGCATCATATTGCGCAATTCTTCCATTCGCCTTTCAGCAATAACTAATGCTTCAGCTCGAGTTTTACTCTCTCCGCTACTGGCAATAAATGTCCCTTGCATTGATGCAACGGCTAACAAGCCTAATGCAATCACAACGGTAGCAATCAGGACTTCAATTAACCCCACCCCTAATTGTTTGTTTTTTTGAAATGTCATTTCATTCTCCTCAATTATTACCAATCACGCCATGAACCACTGATTATTCCAGTCGTTCCAATTATAGGTGGACCATCAGTGCTGTCCCCTATTTTTCGAGCATAGACTAATTTTAAAGTACCACTACCTGAAACAGACCCTTCACTGATTGTTGTGCCAATAACTGAGGGATTACCTGTAATTGTTGTATCACCAGTAACGTAAACCAACCCGTAAATAGTGCCTCCAGAAAAATCAAAGTCACCATCCACGATGACAATAGCAGGAGCATCTATAGCCCCAATCGTTGTCCCGTTAGCATTCATACTTGCATCGCCATTAACAAAAACAACTCCCCCTAGGCCATCTAAACCTGCATCAGAAATACCACTTGACAGTAATTGAGTTCCAGTTGCAGTAGGAATTCCATTTGCAATTTCTGACATGGCAGTCAAACTTTCAGTGAAAAATAAATTAAAAAAAGTTCCAGGTCCAGAGCCATCACCCCCGCCAGAAATATTTGCAACGGTAGCAGTTTTAGCTGCTGCTAAAAAAGCATCATTTTGATAGGTGTCGGTTCCACCACCTAACCCACCGCTAGATACTTTTTGGACATTTGGAATGGAAGGGCTAGTTGTATCATCAATTAACTCAGCTTCTGTTAAGTCACTAATTTCCATATCTGTCGGGCGGATATAGGTTTCCATAGCACCGCCACTTATTGCCGTACTATCAGCACTCCAGATATTCAAATCAGAGTAACGGTTGATGATTTGTGCTGACCCTGTTAACCCAACTGATGCTCCAGATATTAAAGATTGTTTTGGTCCACCACCTTTTAAGAGGTTTCTTGTCCCTACGCATTGAAAAATAGTTCTACTTGCTATGCCATCATCACTAGTTCCAGTCACTTGGATAAGTGCACTTTTTTGATTACCTGTACCGTCTACACTTGGGTTAACGCAGGGAAGAGGGGCGGGGGTAACCGCCGCGAGCGAGCTTTCACTATAAAAAATGATTGTGGCTCTATTGGGGTTAACAAACCCTACATCGTTATCTATATGATCCAAAGTTCCGTCATTGTCATGATCTGAACCTGCTATAGCTAACCCTACCCCATTGAAATAGGCGAGAGCGTAATCCATGCCTGCATCTGCAGCCGTTATTGCTTGAGAGGCTCGATAGTTATTTGCCGTCATTTTAACTTCTTGCAAAGCCGTTTTTCCTGCCATAAATGCAACTAAGGTTGTTGCAATTAATAATATTACAGCAGTAAATAATGTTGCTGCTCCGTTTTGAGAATTTAAGGCTTTTTTTGATTTACTTTTCATAAGGTGCCCTGCAATTATTCCGCTTTATTGATTAAATATACGATTATTTCTTACCTTAACATTAGCTGTCAGGCTTTTTGTGACTGGTGCGTCATTTACAATATTCCCAGTTAATGTAATTGTAATTTCTCTCGTTTCAACTAATGTATTTCCAGCAGCACTAAAACCTGCAACGGCAGCAGCAGGACAAGACTTATCTGCTCCTGCAGGCGCATATAACACGCTAGATGTTGAATTAAAGCATTTCGAGTTATTATCACTAAAAGTAAGAACTGAAATGTTTACTTTGTTTTCATCAGCAATATTATTCCATTGAGTACCAACACCACAGCTTTGAGCTGTTGCAACTGTACCAGTTATACGAGCTTCAAGTTCAACTCCGTTTAGCCTGAATCCATAATATTCATCAGCACTTACTGTGCCACTACTATCTGCATCGTAAGTATATAAGATGCAGTTGCCTGAATTAACAGCTGTTGTTGGTGCAGCAATATTGCGAATTTGGATATCTGTCGCGGCTTGGGTAAAGTTATTAGTCTTTGCATCAGCTCCAGAAATAGCGCCTCCCCAATATCCAGCTCGTCGTATATCATTCACCATTAACTGCATTACAGAATCTAAATCATAATTTAAGCGAGCAGAATTAGTAATATCAGTACTACTTCGAATTGTTGAAATATAAATTGATAATGCTCCGCCAATAACTATTAAACCAAGCAGCAAAGAAATCATAATTTCAATTAAGGTAAAGCCTTTTAGTTTTTTCATTACTTTATCCACCAAAAATTAACAGTTTTCATATCCACCTAACCCAGCTGAACCAGCAATATTACAAATCCGAATACGACCAAGAGTAGATACGACAACTTTTACACTGTAATTGCTAGAGTTTAGTTGAGCATTGCCTGAGTTACCTACTGATACTGAGCCTCGTCTAAAATCAAATAATGTATTTGTACTATCTGACAAGACAACAGGGTTAGTCATTGTAATTCCAGTAAATTGAGACCCCGCAATAACCTTATCATTACAGTTTGCTCCTGCTGGACATCCGCAGGTTCCAGCCGCCCTAAAAATCGTATAATTCCATGTCGCAGGAGCAAAGGTTACTTGAAGATTACAACTTCTTTTTATTGTCTCAGTTCGCATCCACATCAAATCTGACTTAAGCCCTTCAACCGCCTCTTTTAACCTATTCCGCTCAATCATATCTTGAAACGATGGCACAGCTAAAGACGCTACAATGCCGATAATCGCCACCGTTATCATCAATTCAGTTAAGGTAAATCCCAGCCCGTATTTTTTATTCATATTTTTTAACCTTGAAGCATTTTCCAGATAAGAGACTTCTGACTTTTGTTGTACAGTACATTTTTCATACCACTATTTCTGTTAATTACTCTACATTTTAAGCTTAGCGGCATTTATATAAAGTAACACTATGCTATGCTTTTAACACTTTTTTACTTACTTTAAAAGGTAGGATTTATGAACAAAATACAGAACAAGGGTTTTACCCTGATTGAGCTAATGATTGTTGTGGCAATTATTGGTATTTTGGCGTCTATTGCTTACCCGTCTTATCAGGAGTATGTTTTGCGGGCTAAGCGAGGGGATGGTAAGGCGGCGATATTATCTGCACAGTTAGCTCAAGAAAAATACAGGGCAAATAATACTACATATCTTGCTGTTGCGAGTACTGCATCAAGTGATGGGCATTATAATGTGGTAGTGTCTAGCGTAAGCGCAAGCAATTACACTATCACTGCAACCCCAGTTGTAACTGATGCTACGTGCGGTAATTTAATCCTTACGGTTGCCGCCGGTACGGAAACTAAATCAGAGAGTGGAACTGGAAGTGCTGCTGACTGTTGGGGTAAATAACCTTTTTCTCGTTCCCATAAGTCGAGTAAACGCAGGAGCTATATAAAGAGGTTAAGTCAATGAAAGATGAATATGATTTTACAAACGCAGCACAAGGTAACATTATGTTCCTGTGTGGGCATAGGTATCTACACAACTTTTTACAATTAAAATACAACGAGTTATAACGCTTAGTTACTCCCTCTCTTGTTGGAGAGGGCTGGGGTGAGGAGAATAAAATCAGGTACTTACCTATTTCCCCCCATCCAACCTTCTCCCTTTGGAGAAGGCTAAAAGCCCCTCCTATGATTATTATTAATTTACTAACTTAATGGCCGTGAAACAGAGTTTGAAAACGCGAGGAAAATGCAAATAAACCGCGCATAAAACAGTCACTTAGGGTATCATAGCGAAGTAATCTTTTCAAAACTGGTAATGATTACGAAAATATCTACCAGGCAAATACAATTCGCCAGTCAAAATATAGTGTCTTAGGGGTTTTTCTTGTTTAAGAAAAGCGGAGAGCTGAGGGTTTTTTAACCAAGATTTTGCAGGCGATCACTCTACAATTAGGAACACTATGACTGACGAAGTACTTTCACTTCCAAAATTTTCTGACTTAAATCTTATCGCGCCACTTTTAAAGGCTTTGGATGATGTGGGTTATGAAACCCCTTCTCCGATTCAAGCGCTAACCATTCCATTGATTTTGGAAGGTAAAGATGTACTTGGTCAGGCACAAACGGGTACGGGTAAAACAGCGGCTTTTGCATTGCCGTTATTATCAAAAATTGATGTTAAATTAAAAGCTACACAGGTCTTAGTTTTAGCTCCAACACGTGAATTAGCCATCCAGGTTGCTGAGGCTTTTCAAACTTATGCGAAGCATATGAAGGATTTTCATGTTGCACCTATTTATGGTGGACAGGATTATTCTGGACAGTTACGCATGCTTAGACGTGGCGCGCATGTTGTGGTTGGTACGCCAGGCCGTGTTATGGATCATATGCGTAAAAACAGCTTAAAATTAGACAATTTAAAATGTCTTGTTTTAGATGAAGCTGATGAAATGCTACGTATGGGTTTTATCGATGATGTTGAATGGGTTTTAGAGCAATTACCTGACGATTGTCAAAAAGCGTTATTTTCTGCGACGATGCCTACGGTTATTCGTCGTATTGCCAATGAGCATTTGGATAACCCTGAGCACGTTACTATTAAAGTCAAAACAACAACGGCGGAAACGATTCGTCAGCGTTATTGGACTGTTAGT
>JAUVAA010000175.1 GCA_030591965.1 bacterium | reverse complement strand
GGCCTGATTTACAAGGTAATTACGTGATCTATCTAAAGATTCAGCTATATTATCTAACTGATGAACAATGTTAGATTCAGTTCTAACAGTAAAAGCTTCGGCAGCCATAATAGGACCTATTGGTTTAAAGTGGTTCACTAGTAATCATATTAACACAAAAGAAAGTCAAAATAGGGGGTACAAATAGTTAATTGAATCTAAGATCTATCAATTAAAGCATCTCCTTACACACGGATTAAGAATCAATGGCTTACGAAAATCACTTAAAAATAGAGAAGTCAGTAAAATAAGGGGCTTCACCTTCCCTCTGGGTATTGATTACATTAGTGCCATTAATATCAGAATGGTGCAGCGCAGAAGGTGAGGAAGCATATCGCGACTTATAATCAATTTGATACTGTGATTGCTGACATTTGTTGGTGGGTTTATAGTTCTAACCGGCAACCGGCCATACAAATAACTAATTATAAATAAAAACAAATATTAGCTATAATTCCAGCCTATAAATGATAGCTTATAGGGGACTTTCTTTTTTCAATGGCTGAAAACAAACTCACTTTATCTCAACTAGAACAATACCTCTCCAAAGCCGCATGGATTTTAAAAGGCCCGGTTGATGCATCAGACTTCAAGGTATACATCTTTCCGCTACTATTCTTTAAGCGTATTTCCGATGTATATGATGAAGAATACCGCATAGCATTAGATGAATCAGATGGCGACAAAGATTATGCATCGCTTCCTGAAATGCACCGCTTTGAAGTACCAGAAGATTGCCATTGGTTAAATGTGCGTGAGCAAACCACAAATGTAGGACTAGCCATAGAAAAGGCTTTACGTGGAATAGAACAAGCTAACCAGGAATTCCTTTACGGTATCTTTGGTGATGCCCAATGGAGTAACAAAAATAAACTGTCTGATGCTTTATTAATCAACCTCATCGAACACTTCTCTCAGTATGACTTAGGCAATGAAAATGTTGAACCCGATATGCTGGGCCAAGCCTATGAATATCTAATTAAACATTTTGCTGATTTAACCAACAAAAAAGCTGGTGAATTTTACACGCCGCGCTCAGTAGTACATTTGCTTGGTTTAATCCTCGATCCACATGAAGGTGAAACCATTTATGATCCCGCTTGCGGCACAGGTGGAATGTTACTTGAATGTGTTAATGATCTTAAACAAAATAACGAAGACTACCGAACGCTTAAACTTTATGGCCAAGAGAAAAACCTAACCTCTAGCTCAATCGCTAGAATGAATATGTTTTTACATGGCATCGAAGACTTTGAAATTTTAAGAGGGGATACCTTACGCAACCCCGCTTTTTTTGAAGCCGACGGTCTACAAACTTTTGATTGTGTCATCGCTAACCCGCCATTTTCACTTAAAGAGTGGGGCGCTGATAACTGGGCTAATGATCCTTTTGGACGAAATATTGCTGGTGTCCCCCCAAAAGGTAATGGCGATATGGCTTGGGTGCAGCATATGGTTAAATCCATGAACAGCACTGGCCGAATGACAGTGGTACTTCCTCATGGCGCATTATTCCGCAAAGGGGCAGAAGGGAAAATTCGTAAAGCATTATTAGAACAGGATATGCTAGAAGCCGTTATAGGTTTAGGCCCTAATGTATTTTACGGCACGCAATTAGCCGCTTGTGTCATGGTGTTTAAACAAAATAAAGAGGCTGAGAAAAAAGGCAAAGTGATATTCATTGATGCCTCCGATCAAATACGACTGGGGCGCGCACAAAACTTTCTTGAGCCAAAGCATGTACAGCAAATTCACGACTGGTATAAGGCTTATATTGATGTAGAGAATTACGTTAAAGTCGCTACTTTTGATGACTTAACAGAAAACGACTTTAATCTTAATATTCCACTCTACGTTGAAAAGATTATTGAAGACAATTTGCCCAGTGTTGAGGAAGCGATGGCAAATTTAAAGCAAGCCTGGCAAGCGAGTTTAGAGGCTGAAGAAAAATTTAAAAATATTTTGAAAGATTTTCTGTAATGGCGCGACAGTTCTAATTTTGATGTGCTAGTATTACTCAATACAGAATTATAGGTGATAAAAATGCAAAGAATTAGTATTACTATCGACGACCATTTAAAAACAGAACTAGATACGATTGCAGCCAAAGGGGAAAGAGCTGCCTTTATTAGTCAAGCCATACAAAAAGCAGTGAATGATTGGCATAAACAACAAGCACTCAAAAAAGTTCTTAATTTTAAGCCTTATAAAGTTAATCAAGACTCAGTTGAAGTATTGCATGAACTTAGGGAGCAACGGACACAGCAGGTTATTGATGCGAGTCGGGGTTAATCATGCAGCGCTATGTAATAGACAGCTCAGTATTTAATAAACTTTATCTTGATGAAGCAGACCGAGACAAAGCACAACAGCTTTTTGTTCAAGCGGCTGCGGGTGATGCCATGCTATTAGCGCCTGACTTGCTGTACTTGGAAGTCGTTAATACTGCACAGCGCTGTGGTGTACCTGTTAAGAGTGTTGTTGACTTGCTTGAAGCGCAACAATATTTACTTGATATGCGTGCAGTCACTGCGGCAGAACGAAAAAAAGCCATACAAATTATGTCGAAGGGACATGTTAAAAGCGGCTACCCTTCCATTTATGATGCACTTTTTCATGCCATGGCAATATGTAATAACGCGGTATTTATCACAGCCGATAAACGTCATTATGCGAAAACCCAAACACTGGGGAGTATTTGTTTGTTGAGTGACATATCTTTTTAAATTTTAAAAACAGATTTATAAAAATTGCGCCTGAAAGAGTGCAGCAACCATTATAATTTAAAAGGAATTACCCTTATGACCCAACAAGAACTAGAAAAATACCTCTGGGGCGCAGCCACCGCATTACGCGGAACCATCGATGCAGGGGATTACAAACAGTACATCTTCCCACTACTATTTTTCAAACGCATCTCTGATGTCTACGATGAAGAGTTTGAAACGGCATTAGCAGAAAGTGACAACGATTTAGAGTATGCCGCCTTTGCTGAAAACCATCACTTTCAAATACCCAAAGCCGCACATTGGAATGATGTACGTGAAACCACCGTTAATATTGGTTTAGCCCTGCAAAATGCTATGCGAGCGATTGAGCAAGCTAACCCAGATACCTTGCATGGTATTTTTGGCGATGCCAGTTGGACCAATAAAGAACGGCTTTCCGATGAAATGCTCACTGATTTGATTGAGCATTACTCACAGCATAAACTCAACCTAAGCAATGTCCCCGACGATAAACTCGGGAATGCTTACGAATACCTGATTAAAGAATTTGCCGATGACAGCGGCCACACCGCAGCGGAGTTTTACACCAACCGTACCGTCGTTAAATTAATGACTATGATTATGGACCCACAACCAGGTGAATTGGTTTACGATCCAACTTGCGGCTCGGGTGGCTTACTGCTTAACTGTGCGCTGCATTTAAAAGACGAAGGCAAAGAATACCGTACGCTTAAACTGTATGGTCAGGAGATAAACTTACTCACCTCAGCCATAGCGCGTATGAATATGTTTATGCACGGTATAGAAGAGTTCGATATTGTGCGCGGTGATACCTTGGCTAATCCTGGATTGCTGGAAAATGATGAGCTAAAAAGATTCAATGTTATTTTAGCGAATCCACCATACTCAATAAAATCCTGGGATAGAAAATCGTTTGAAAGCGATCCCTATGGGCGTAATTTATGGGGCACACCACCACAAGGATGTGCGGATTATGCTTTTCAGCAGCATATTCAAAAGAGTCTTGATTTAGGTAATGGCCGATCCATTTCACTGTGGCCACATGGCATTTTATTCCGTGATGCTGAAACCAGTATGCGCCGTAAGATGATAGAACAAGATCAAGTGGAATGCGTGATTGGTTTAGGGCCAAATTTGTTCTATAACTCACCCATGGAAGCTTGTTTACTGATTACTAAAACCAATAAAGAAGCTAGTAAAAAGGGCAAGGTGCTTATTATTAATGCGGTTAAAGAAGTGCGACAAGATAAGAATATATCCTATCTGGAACCAAATCATATAGACCGAATCTATAACGCTTATAAAGCCTACGAAGACCAAGATGGGTTTAGCAAAGTGGTGAATATTGAACAAGTCCTTAGCCACAAAGCCAGTTTGAATATGGCCTTATATGTTAGTAATGTAGATACTACCCAAGCGAAAATAACACTAGATGAGGCCTTAAAAAACTGGCAAGACTCATCAACACAACTAACAAAAAGTATGCAACAATTATTTAACACCATAAATTAATTTTTGTACCTCCCTGCTACATGAGGATAATGATGAATACCCAACAAATAGTAACGCAAGCCTTACAGCTTAAAGCAACAGAAAAAATATCAGTGATTGAAAGCTTATTAAATAGCCTGGATCAGCCTGATGCAAAGATTGAAGAAATATGGAATACCGAAGCAGAAAATCGATTATTAGCCTACCGTGAAGGACGATTAAAAGGTATTTCTATGGAACAAATATTTACTGATAACGAATGAAAGTCATTTTTACCGAATTAGCGCATGCGGAATTATTAGATGCCTGTGATTTTTACGAGCTAGAGTTTTCGGGTTTAGGGACGCGATTTAAACAAGAAATTCGGCAAGCAATTAAACGTATTATCCAATTCCCTCTCGCATGGCCGACTGAGAATAATGATATTAGAAAGTATTTATTGCATAAGTTCCCCTATAAAATCATCTATTCGGTAGAAATCGATCATTTATTGATTATCGCTATCGCACATCAGCATAGAAAACCAGAATACTGGGTTGATAGGTGATCCATAACTTAATCAAGCTGGGTATCACTACATACACAAAACAAATTAAACTGTAGGATGGGAAAAGGGCTTTTTCGTGCCCATCTTTTGCAGTATGAGTGATGGGCACGGGATAAAACCCCTTTGCCCATCCTTTATACAAGTAATGGCTACAAATTCAACATGGGACAAACAATATGCAGCCTCGTTCCAATGCTCTGCGTTCCGCGACGCAGAGCGTCGGCTCATGCATTCCCTCGCGGAGAGGCTGTGAAATAATTAGGTGTAGGTTGGGGTGAAGCATGAACCCCAACAACTGAGGCTAAAGTAAGCCCATGATTGTTGGGGTTCATGCTTCACCCCAACCTACGTAATCTGTCTTTTTAGAGAGATTATTGAATTCTTTCACAGCCTCGGAGTGTGGGAACGAGATCCAATATTCTTATTTCATCGCAAATGGAAGTAGGTAGTATGAGTAATAACAAGCTGCTTAAAACAAACGGTAAATCAAAGGCTTATTAATTCATGGGTAAACAAGGGATAGATTTAAACAATTTAGATAAATCTAATTGGAAAACATATCGTTTTGATGAGATTGCACAAAATATTTCAGAGCGTGTTGATCCCAATAATACGGACTTAACGGTTTATATTGGTCTGGAACATATTGATTCTGAATCATTGCACATAAAGCGACATGGAACGCCTGATGATGTTAATGGTACAAAGTTAAAGTTTTATAAAGGTGATATTATTTTTGGCCGCCGTCGGGCTTATCAGCGTAAAGCAGGTATTGCTACCTGGGACGGATTCTGCTCTGCTCATGCCTTGGTGCTTCGGGCTAACCCTGATGTGATAGACCCAGAGCTATTCCCATTTTTTCTTCATTCGGATTTATTTATGCATCGTGCAGTGGATATTTCGGTGGGGTCTCTTTCGCCTACTATTAATTGGGGGATATTGAAGCATCAAGAATTTCTTGTTCCTCCCAAAGAGCAACAAATTCAATTGGCTGAATTATTATGGTCGGTTGACGTGGCATTGCAAAAATCAAAGAATAATGAAGAATCTTTGCAACGATATTATTCAATTTATGTAGATAATTTATTTTCTGTAAATAATGATTCGTGGGATTATAAACCTCTAAATGTAGTTGCAGAAATTAACCAAGAAACGCTTTCTTCTAAGACTGACGACAATTATGAGTTTAGTTATCTTGACCTTGCTTCTATACAAGGGCCGAAATTATTAGGAGATATGAAGGTTCTACAGTATGGAGATGCTCCAAGTCGAGCTAGGCGTGTTGTTAGGAATGGTTCAACGATTATAGCTTTAGTACGGCCTTATCAACAGGCTATTGTATATATTGATGAAGCAGATGAAATTATATCTTCTACAGGAACTGCTGTTGTCTGCGCAAGAACAGGTATTAATGACCGGTTTTTATTCCATCAATTCTTTTCTGGTAACTACTCACCCCATAGAGTTAATTTTCCCAGCTAAAGCCATTTGAATAGCAATCAATGGATTAATTCCTTGGTTCGCCATTGTTTGCAGATAGCTTGATATACGACAATAAGCTTGCGCATAT
>JAUVAA010000005.1 GCA_030591965.1 bacterium | reverse complement strand
GTTTGCTTGGTGACCATAGCGAGCGTGAACCACCCGATCCCATTTCGAACTCGGAAGTGAAACCGCTTAGTGCCGATGATAGTGTGGATTTATCCATGTGAAAGTAGGGAATTGCCAAGCGCTTAATACTAAACCCATCTTCTAACGAAGATGGGTTTTTTTTTGCCTTTTAGAAAATGGTTGCCTAAGCTATATCTGGCTTGTTAATATTTTTAGTATTTAGATTCAAATAATTAGATGAAAACTGTATGGTAAAACTATTTAAATCTATATGGGGTGATGTGCTTGTCTTTATTGCGGGTGCTTTACTAACACTTTCTTTTTCCCCTGTTGATATTTCTTTGTTGGCTTTTGTTGCTTTAGCTTCTTTGAGGGTTTCTTTATCACCTGAGTTGAGCGCTAAAAGAGCAGCATTGCGTGGCTTTTTATTTGGTCTAGGCCTTTTTGGAAGTGGTGTATCTTGGGTCTTTGTTAGTATGGTAGTTGGTGAGCCAACTGGTTTTTTTGTACCCATATTAATGACGCTGTTTTATTGTAGTTTTTGGGCTGTATTTCCAGCAATGTCTGCTTATCTTTTCATCAAACTACGCACTAATAGTTATTTTGACTGGCTAGTTTTTTCATGTGTATGGGTGTTTGTAGAGTATGTTCGTGGCGAATGGATATTAGGCGGGTTTCCTTGGCTACAAGTTGGTTATAGTCAGTTAGATAGCTACTTAGCAGGATATATACCTACCTTTGGTGTTTATGGTGTGGGACTAATTATCGCCATGATTTCAGCATTACTAGCTGAAAGTTTATTGTGCAAAAAAACGTGTAGCAAACCCATCATGGGAGTGACTTTTTTATTGGTTGTTGGTGCTGTATTGCAAAGTATAAGTTGGACTAATGTTTCAGGAGATCCAATTAAAGTTACTTTAATTCAGGGGAATATTGCACAAAAGGATAAGTGGCAGTTGGAAAATAGAAATACAACGCTGAAACAATATTACGATGACAGCACTAAACACTGGGACTCGGATATTATTATTTGGCCTGAAACAGCTATTCCTGCTTATTATAGCGATGTTAAGGACAGCTATTTAATGCCTTTAAAGGCAGAGGCGGTGGGGCATAATACAACCATTATTACGAGCTTGCCGTATAAGAATAAGGCAGGACAATTATATAATGCAGTTCTAACTCTAGGCGAGTCTGAAGGCTTCTATAAAAAAATACACTTACTGCCTTTTGGTGAATATTTACCGTGGCAACCTGTTTCAGGGTATTTATTAGGCTTAATGAATGTTCGGCTAGGTGATTTTAGTTCTGGGGATATTGACCAGCCTTTGCTTAAAGCAGCAGGACACGAATTTGTAACTTCTATTTGTTATGAAGATGCTTTTGGAGAGCAGAGCATTCGACATATAGAGCAGGCTAAGTTTTTAGTGAATGTAACTAATGATGCCTGGTTCGGGCGATCTATTGAGCCGTATCAGCATATGCAAATTGCTAGGATGCGCGCCTTAGAGTCGGGACGTTATTTATTGCGGGCAACAAATACGGGTGTAACGGCTGTTGTTTCAGAGAAAGGTAATATAATTCATCAAGCACCAGTCATGCAAAGAGCTTCAGTTACTGCTGAGATTAATCCTATGAGTGGCTTAACGCCTTATGCTCGCACTGGAGATAAGCCTATTATGGTGCTTATTTTGATGGTTTTATTTGGAGTATTGCTTAATAAATACTATTTTATGAAGAAACTAGCGAGATCTATTTAAATTAAAATCTCGCTTTTAATCTGCAATTATTTACTATGAATTTCTATATGTAATTCACGAAATTCATTAGTTAGTTTATGATTTGGGACATAATGAACTAGAGGTTTAGATTCCGAATGCGACTCGCGTACTTTTACAGATGGGGAAATTTTACTGTTTAAAACAGGGATTCCTTCTGCGATTAATTCTTCGACAAGTTGTCTAGGTAAGCGTGCTTGAGCTTGAAATTGATTGACGATAACACCTTCAACTTCTAGGTTCTCATTATGGTCTGCTTTTACTTCACTTAGAGTTTGCATTAGCGTATATAACGCTTCTCGAGCAAAAGAATCACAATCAAATGGAATTAAACATTTATTAGCTGCGATTAATGCTGATTGACTATAGAAATTAAGAATCGGTGGCGTGTCAATGTAGATTTCATCAAACCCTTCAAGTTTGTCCAGCTCTTCTTTTAATTTAAATATTTTGTAGCGAGATTCCAAGCGACCTTGTAGTGGTTCTAATTCTGGGTGCGAAGGTAGCACGAATAAATTAGGGAAGGGCGTTTCGTGGATAACATCTTCTAAGCCGCCTGCTTGCCCACCAAAAAGTCCAAGGCTTAAACAGCCTTTAAAAAAGTGGGCAACGGTCTTATCTGAGTCAGTTACTTTTTTTCCTAATAGATATTGGGTGGCATTTCCTTGTATATCAAGGTCAATGACCAAGGTGCGTTTACCTTCCATAGCGCTAATTGCCGCTAAGTTACATGTAATAGTAGATTTCCCTACCCCGCCTTTTTGATTAAAGATAACCCTGCGCATTCTATTCCCCGATAAATCTATCAAATGAAGTTGTTATTATATGTAATATCAAGAGCGTATAAAAGTTTCTGCACCACATTCTGGGCACTGAGGAATAACGCTGGTACTTTTAAAGGCAATAACTTTACCGCATTTTTCGCAACTCAATGTACCTGGAGCAGTAATATCGCCTACCTTGTATGGATGGCCGTATTGCTTGGCATTGAGTTCTAATTTAGCGAGTTCTAAGCGCGTTTTATCAGCAATACTTAGAAATGAATCCATGGCAAAATTTTCTAATAAAGCTATATCAAATTTAAGCCATTCTGTTAAAGACTCGTCACTATTGTCTGGTAGTGATTGCGCTGCATGATGTAGATCTCTGGAAACAGCGTCAGCAACATGACTGACTTCTTCTTGTGATAGTCCGCCTAATTCGCTTACTTTCTCTTTTGCGGCGTCTATGTTATCGGCTATAGAATGGATTGTGTCATCAGTTGCCTCATACATGTATTCCATGAAGTCGTTATAGGCTTTGGTTAGTTTATTTTCACTCATAAGAATTGCTCCGTAAAAAGGCTTTAGATTTAGTTCACTGTAAGGTATTCTAACGCTTTTGATCGCTATAAGACGAGTAACAATGCAAGAAAATTACAAACCACTAGAGATTGAGCCTGAAGTGCAAGCTCAATGGGAACAATCAGGCGTATTTCAGGCTTCTGATACAGAAGACAAAGAGAAATATTATTGCTTATCAATGTTCCCTTATCCTAGCGGTCGATTGCATATGGGGCATGTGCGTAACTATACGATAGGGGATGTTATTAGTCGCTATCAACGCATGCAGGGTAAAAATGTAATGCAGCCTATGGGCTGGGATGCATTTGGTTTGCCCGCTGAAAATGCAGCTATGAAGCATAACGTGCATCCTGCAGAATGGACTTATGAAAATATTGCTTATATGCGCGAGCAATTAAAACAATTAGGTTTTGGTTATGACTGGGATCGAGAGCTAGCTACTTGTGACCCAAGTTATTACCGTTGGGAGCAATGGTTTTTTCTTAAATTATTGGAGAAAGATTTAGTTTATAAAAAGACTTCTGCGGTCAATTGGTGTCCTCATGATCAGACAGTCTTGGCTAATGAACAAGTCATTGACGGTTGTTGCTGGCGTTGTGACACGGCCGTAGAGAAAAAAGATATTTCTCAATGGTTTTTAAGAATTACTGCTTATGCGGATGAATTGTTAAGCTCATTGGAGCAAATGGACGGTTGGCCTGAGCAGGTCAGAACTATGCAGGCAAACTGGATTGGACGTTCGGAAGGTTTGGAAATGAGCTTTACTGTTGACGGAATGGATGATGTATATATCTATACGACTCGACCTGATACTTTGATGGGCGTGACTTATTTAGCTGTCGCCGCAGAGCATCCTTTGGCTTTAACCGCAGCGACAGATAACTCAGATATTGCAGCTTTTATTGAGGAGTGTAGACATACCGAGACTTCTGAAGCTGCTTTAGAAACTATGGAAAAGAAAGGGATTAACTCTGGTTTCAAAGCAAAGCATCCAGTTACTGGTGAATTAGTGCCGGTATGGATTGCGAATTTTGTTTTAATGACTTATGGCACAGGCGCTGTGATGTCAGTTCCTGCTCATGATCAGCGTGATTATGAATTTGCTAAAAAATACGGTATCGCGATTAAGCAAGTTATCTTTTCTACTAGTGGTGTCGAAGATAGTATTATTGAGCAGGCATTTACAGAGAAGGGCATATTAAAGAATTCGGCAGAATTTGACGGTTTAACTTCGGCTGATGCGGTTAATGCAATTGCTGATAAGTTAGAAAAAGAGCAGAAAGGCCAGCGTAAAACTAATTTCCGATTACGTGACTGGGGTGTTTCTAGACAGCGTTACTGGGGAGCGCCGATTCCTATTATTTATTGTGATGATTGCGGAACAGTCCCTGTTCCTGAAGAAAATCTACCTGTTGAGTTACCTACAGATGTGGTTTTAGATGGCTCGAATTCGCCACTGGCAACGCACGATGCCTTTTTGCATGTCGATTGCCCTAAATGTGGGAAAGCTGCAAAACGTGAAACCGATACCTTTGATACTTTTATGGAGTCATCTTGGTATTTTGCTCGTTTTGCTAGTAGCAAAGCTGATTCAATGCTGGATGAGAGTGCTAAATACTGGTTGCCTGTAGATCAGTATATTGGTGGCATTGAGCACGCAATTTTACATTTACTTTATGCGCGTTTTTTCACTAAATTAATGCGTGATGAAGGCTTGTTAGTGTGTGATGAGCCATTCAAAGAGCTGCTAACTCAGGGCATGGTGCTAATGGATGGCACGAAAATGTCTAAGTCGAAAGGCAATACGGTTGATCCTGAACATTTGATTGCTGAATATGGTGCTGATACGGTACGTTTGTTTATTATGTTTGCCGCGCCTCCTGAGCAGTCTTTAGAATGGTCTGATAGTGGTGTAGAGGGGAGTTTTCGCTTTTTGAAACGCTTATGGCGCCAAGTGCATTTACATACTAGTAGTGTCTCTGCTGTGCCAGCTTTAGATAAGCAAAACTTGAGTAGCGCAGAAAAAGATTTACGCCGGCAGTTGCATCATGCGATTGAAAAAGTAACGGATGATATAGGTCGTAGACATCATTTTAATACCGCTATTGCAACGAATATGGAGCTATTAAATAGCTTAGCTAAGTTTGGTGAGCAAGGCGATAGTGCAGTAGCCGTACGTCAAGAAGTAATGGAAGCGATTGCCTTAATGTTGTATCCGATTGCGCCGCATATTTGCCAGAAATTATGGCTAGCTTTAGGCAAAACTGAAGATATTAACCAGCTTTGGCCCACCGTTGATGCGGCAGCATTAGTGCAAGATGAAGTACAAATGATCGTCCAAGTGAATGGTAAATTGCGGGGTAAAATCAAGGTTGCAACAGATGCTAGTAAAGACGCGATAGAAGCGCTTGCTTTGGCCGAGGAGAATGTCGTGCGCTTTATTGATGGTAAGCCAGTGAAAAAACTGATTGTTGTACCTAAAAAACTAGTAAGTATCGTTATCTAAGGCATTGAAAAGTATGATGACTAAAAATAGTGTTGTTTTTATGTTGATGCTTTTGTTAACTGCTTGTGGTTATCATTTGCGTGGCGCAATTCAGCTTCCCGAAGCATTACAGAAAATTTATGTGCGTGGTGCTTCGGCAGAGTTAACTAATGCTATTGCTAGGACTTTTCGTTCTGCTTCAGGAGAGTTAGTGGCAACGGCAGCTGAAGCGGGAATGATTTTAAATGTGATCAATGAAGATTATCAGCGACGAACTATTTCTATAGATTCTTCAGGGTACTCTAATGAATATGATCTCGTGTATCGCTTGACCTTTGATTTACTCGATAATCAAGGTGCTGTTTTAATCTCTGCGCAAACGATCGAGGTTTCTAGATCATATTTTAATGAGCAGAGTAGCAATACTGTGCTGTCGAAAGGCAATGAAGAGGCGGTCTTGCGTAAAGAGCTTTATAGCCAGGCTGTACGTTCGGTTATTGATCGAGCAAGAGCTGAATTGAAGAAAACCCTGCCATAGTGTGGTTAAAAGCTGAACAACTGCCTGCGGCATTAGCTAAGAAGCTTGCGCCTATTTATTTTTTGAGTGGCGACGAGCCGCTGCAACTAGGTGAAGCGGCTGATGCGGTTAGGCAGGCGGCTAAAATCGCAGGTTATGACAGTCGAGAAGTGCTGACGGTTGATGCCAGCTTTTCTTGGGCTGATTTCTTGCAAGCAGCCGACTCAATGTCGATTTTTTCAGAAAAAAAAGTCATTGATTTGCGGATGCCTACTTGTAAACCTGGTGCTGAAGGTAGTAAGGCTTTAGTGAGCTACTGTGAGCGATTGCCTGAAGATACTCTGTTATTAATTAGCGCAGGTAAGTTGGAAAAGGCAGCTAAAAAGTCAAAGTGGATGACGGCACTAGAAAAACACGGTGTTGCTGTACAAGTTTGGCCTTTAGATAGCAGTGCTTTAATGCAGTGGTTACAACAGCGGCTACAGTGTAGAGGTTTGCTTGTAGAAAGAACTGGCATAGCTATTATTGCTGCGCGTGTGGAAGGTAATTTATTGGCTGCTGCTCAGGAAATCGAAAAGCTGTATGTGTTATATGGTCAAGGCTCTGTGTCTGATGCGCAGATTCAAAAGGCTGTAGCGGACGGTTCTCGTTATGATGTGTTTAATCTTGTCGATGCGGCATTGTCGGGGCGAGTTGAACGCGTGTTAAAAATACTTTCAGGTTTGCAGCACGAAGGTATCGCTGCACCGATTGTCCTTTGGGCTTTGGCGCGAGAAGTGCGTAACCTTATTCATATTAAACGGAAAATAGACGCAGGTCAGGCGAAAAATACTGTGTTTATGCAATATCAAGTGTGGGGAAATCGACAGAAATTGGTCGGTCACGCTTTAGCTAAACTTAAGCAGAAAAACCTAATGACAGGTTTATTAGTCGCAGCTCAGGCCGACAGGCAAATTAAAGGAGCACAACAGGGGGACTGTTGGGAAAGTTTACTGCAAATTGCCTTAATGTTGGCAGGCAATGACATTAATGTGCCATCAGTGTCATTTTAAGGCAAAAATAAGCTGAAACTTGCCCCACCTAAGCGGCTGTCATTAGCGGTACTAATATAGCCGGATTTATTGCCGTTGCTATGTAAATTAGCAATGATGGAAACAAAATACAAACCTAGGCCGGTATTTCCGGTTTTAAAGTCCACTTTACCTACGCTGGTGAAGCTCTCTGGAAAGCCATCACCATCATCTTCGATTCTAAAGTACACATAGCCATCTTGTTGCCCTGCTGAAAGAATGATTTTTTTATGACTATAACGCTGAGCATTGTTTAAAATCGAGTTAATTGAACTACAGGTTAAATTAAAATCGCAGTAGCAAAGCAGGTCTTCATTGCACTCAATTTCCAAAGCTACGTCACTTAAGTCAAAGAGTGATGACTGTTGAGCTTTAATATCATTCAGAATTTCACTAACTGAATATTCATCAATATCTAAGGTGAAATTTTGCGCCTCAATTTTATATAAAGTAAGTAATTGAATTAGATTATTATTCATGCGGCTAGCCTCAAACTCTAACTGCAAGATATGTTTGTTCTCTGTATTGGTCTGCTTGAGCTGCTGGATAAGTTCGCTGATAACACCTAGCGAGTTTTTTACATCATGGATGGAGGAGCCAATGATAGCTGAGAAGCTTACGGGGGGTACTGACGAGTGGATCATTTTGTTGCCGTTTTATTAAAGCTATGTACTAGCTTGGCATATTCCATTTGAATGCTATTGAGTTTGTATTGGGCAACCCCTAGTTTTTTCGCCTTGTTAATATAAAATTTGGCTTCTGCCATATTGCCTTTAGTGCAACCTGACACTTTAATATTATGTAATATGATTGTAGTCATATTAAGAATAATGGTTTTATTTTCAGGCATGGCTTTAAATGCCTTGGCAAAAACGGCAATGGCTTCAATAAATTTTTCTTGTTGATAAAGTTTTACACCTTCATTGTTAACATGGATTAGCTCTTGCCGTGTTGCATTGATCAGTTCATCTGCATGATTTTCGCGACCGATAGAGCTGTGCATGATATTGATTTCATTTATGAAATCATCGTCATCAATATGGCTTTTGATCAGTTGCTTGATCAGTTCATCTGCAGTTTCTTCGTGGTCATTTTGGTAGCAAACCCTGGACATCTCTAGTTTGATTTCTTTATCTAGTATTTGATCATATTGCTTGCTAATGCTTAGTGCTTTGCTGAATGCTTCTTTCGCTTGTTCCACTTCGTCCATGCTTTGATATATTTCGTTTTCAGCAATAGTCGCGCGTAACTCTGCACTAGGGTCATTAGGGAATTCTTTGCGCATGGTTTGTAAGATTTCCAGTGCCTCGGTTTTTTTATCTGCTTTTTTAAAGATTTGGGCTAGATTAGAAAAGTCGTTAGAACTTTTGTGTACAGAATATTTGCCTAGTACGACGGCGGCTTTACAAGCGTTCTCCGCAGTTTCTAAATCGCCAGTTTTATTCGCAATAGTTGCTAGTTTGCGTTGTCTTAAAATGGTCTGTGGTGATAACAGTACTGCTTTATGTAAAGCCTCTTGCGCTTCTATATGTTGTTCGGTGGCTTCATACGATTGAGCGAGTAAATCATAAGCTTCCAGGGTCATAGGGTATTTACTAATGATTTCCTGGAAAGTGCCAATCGCTTCTTCTGTGTTTCCTTGTAAATAATGAATTTGTGCTATCCCAAGCAAAGCCCAGTTAAGTTCCCTTTGCTCTAGGATATCTTGATAAATATGCTGCGCAGTCGAAAAATCTTGGGTATGAACGGCTAATTCGGCACGTTTTTTTAATAGTGCGGTATGCATTTTTTTTGGACTTCCATCCAGTAATTTGTCGCAGTATTTTATGGCTAAAGGATAATTTTCAATATCTATAGCCGCATCGACCAGCTTAAAAAACTGTTTTCGTTCAAAAGTACGTTCTAAGCGAGTTAATAAAAGTTGTACTGTAAAAGGCTTAGTTAAATACTCGTCAGGCTTGTTTTCCACCGCGCTGAGTACCATGCCTTGTAACTGCTCAGCGGTCACCATAATAAATGCAGCGGAGCTGGGAAGTAGTTTACGAAATCTAGCTTCCTCTAATACTTGTAAGCCATTTTTTCCATCGCCTAAATTGTAGTCGCAGAGGACAATATCAAATTTTTGAGATTGCATTGCATTAATTGCTTTTTGACCATTTTCAGCTTCAATAAGTGTGACTACATCTAAGGAATAAAGCATGTCTCTTATCGCTTTACGCATGACAGGGTAATCTTCAATCAGTAAAATTTTTTTTGATTTTAGGTCTAGCATTACTCAGAAATTGATTGCTGGCGGGCAAGAATAAGGAATTATTATTCGAGGTATTTATTTGTATTCTATATTTTTCCCTTGAAAACACAATCTTTGCCCTAATATCGAAACCGATAATGATTATTTATTTTGGGGAATATTGAAAAATGACTGTTGAAGCTAAAAAAGAAACGCTGGGATTTCAAACTGAAGTTAAGCATTTACTGCAATTAATGATTCACTCTTTATATAGTAATAAAGAGATTTTTTTACGTGAATTGATTTCTAATGCTTCTGATGCATCGGATAAATTGCGTTTTGAAGCACTGTCTAATGATGGCTTGTATGAAGGGGATAGCGAGTTAAAAATTCGCATTGCTTTTGATAAAGATGCAAAAACACTAACTGTTAGCGATAACGGTATTGGTATGACGCGCGAAGAAGTGCAAGAGCATATCGGTACTATTGCTAAATCAGGCACAAAGCAGTTTTTTGATGCATTAACAGGCGACCAAGCTAAAGATAGCGAACTCATTGGCCAGTTTGGTGTGGGTTTTTATTCTTCCTTTATTGTGGCAGATAAAGTCACTTTAATTACGCGTAAAGCAGGTGCTGAAGAAGCAACGCTTTGGGAATCAGCTGGTGAAGGTGAATACACACTAGAAACTGTCGAAAAAGTGGGTCGCGGCACGGACATCATCTTGCATTTAAAGGATGATGAAAAAGAATTCTTAGATAATTACCGTTTAAGCTCTATTGTTAAAAAATTCTCTGACCATATTTCTTTGCCAATTGTCATGGATAAAGAAATTCCAGCTATTACGGATGAAGAAGGCAATGAAACTGAGCCTGCTAAGGTTGAAGAAGAGGTAGTTAATAGCGCATCTGCATTATGGACTAAATCTAAAGATGAGTTAGATGAGGAAGCCTATAACGAATTTTACAAACATGTTGGTCATGATTTTCAAGACCCTTTAGCGCATGTGCATAGTAAAGTAGAAGGTACGAACGAATATACGATGTTGCTGTATGTGCCTGCACGTGCACCATTTGATATGTGGGACAGAGATGCAAAGCATGGCGTAAAACTTTATGTGCGTAAAGTATTTATTATGGATGACGCTGAGCAGTTAATGCCGCGTTATTTACGTTTTGTCCGTGGTGTAATTGATACTGATTCACTGCCTTTAAACGTATCGCGTGAAATTCTGCAGCAAAGTAAAAAAATCAACACGATTAAAGCGGGTGCAGTTAAAAAGGTGCTGGGGTTACTAGAAGGCCTTGCGAAAAACGATAAAGAAAAATACGCTACTTTTTGGGCCCAGTTTGGTAATGTGATCAAAGAAGGCCCTATTGAAGATAATAAAAACAAAGGACGTGTGTCTAAATTATTGCGTTTTGCATCAACGAATGCTGATACGGATGCGCAAGAGGTCTCTTTTGAAGATTATATCGAGCGTATGCAAGAAGGCCAAGATAAAATCTATTATGTAACGGCGGATAGTTTTGCCGCAGCTAAAAACAGCCCGCATTTAGAAATCTTCCGTAAGAAAGGTATTGAGGTTCTATTACTATCTGATCGTATCGATGAGTGGTTGGTGTCTAACCTAAATGATTTTGATGGTAAGGTTTTACAATCGGTTGCTAAGGGTCAGTTAGATTTAGATAAATTTGATACTGAAGAAGATAAAAAAGAGCAAGAAGAAGCCTCTAAAGATTTTGAATCAGTGATTGCACAAATCAAAGAAGTATTAACTGATAAAGTAAGTGAAGTACGTTTAAGTCATCGCTTAACGGCGTCACCATCTTGTTTAGTAACAGAGCAAGATGCGATGAGCTTAAATATGGAGCGTATCATGAAAGAAGCGGGTCAGGATATGAGCATGATGGGTATGGGTGGTAGCAAGCCGGTATTCGAAATCAATCCAGAGCACGCTTTAGTAACACGTTTAAAAGAGGAGCAAGATGATGAGCGCTTTTCTGATTTAACACGCATCTTGTTTGATCAGGCAGTGTTAAGTGAAGGTGGACAGCTAGATGACCCTGCTGAGTTTGTACATAACTTGAATGGTTTATTACAAGGCTTATTAAAATAAACTTTTAGTGATTGTTTGAAGAAAAAGGCCGCTTTATGCGGCCTTTTTTATGCTTTAAATAAAGTGAATTATCTAGGGCGGATATTAATTTCCACTCGACGGTTTTGTCCGCGTCCTGCTGCAGTATTGTTTGAGGCGATAGGGTAGCGCTCGCCAAGACCACGTGAATGTATTCTGTTGCTACTCACGCCTGAGCGGACTAAATAATTCGCTACACTAGCGGCACGGCGTTCAGATAACTCCTGGTTATGTTGATTACTACCTGTAGAGTCGGTGAAGCCTCCTACGTCGATACTTGTATCTTTAAATTCCTTAAAAATGATGGCAATTGAATCAAGAATTGGAGCGAAATTACTATTGAGGGTTCCAGAATTGGATGCAAAGGTAATATTGCCTGGCATGATCAACTGTAAATTGTCGCCATTTCTTTGTACTCGAACGCCTGTGCTTTCTAAGCGTAAGCGTAATTTCTTTTCTTGAGTATCCATATAGTAACCAATGCCTGCACCACCTGCGGCTCCTGCGCCTGCGCCAATCGCTGCGCCCATTGCAGCACCTTTACCACCACCGGCAAGCGCGCCAATCGCTGCGCCAGTTGCTGCGCCTGCACCTAAGCCAATCCCCGTTCCCCAGGCTGTGTTAGATACTTTTTCTTCGCCTGTGTAAGGGTCAATTGCGCAGCCTGTTGTTAGAGCTGTTGCTAAGATAATACCCGTTAGTTTTCTCATGTTGAATCTCTTGAATTGTGAAAATTAGATGAACTGTCGCTGTAACTTGTCTTCTATAAGCTGTAATCAGGGTGCAAAGGAATTTTAGTGTGGATTTATGGTTACTGGTTCTTTCCAAAATTTTTTGCTTGTTAATAATTTAGCTGCATAAGTTTAGTTTTGGCGGAGTGTAATTATAAGTGATAATGCTGGCGATGTATAAAACGCTATGATTCAGGTAGAATAACGCCTAATTGATGATTAGGTAATTTAATATGAAAAGACGTGATTTTATTAATAAGGCCAGTGTTGGTGCTTTAGCGGCAGGTAGTGCGGTGCTAACACCTACTGTAGTTCATGCTAAATCTAAAATTAAATGGAAAATGGTCACCGCCTGGCCGAAGAATTTTCCTGGTTTAGGTGCGGGGGCAAACTTACTGGCCAAAATGATTAATGAAATGAGCGGCGGTCGGATGAAAGTCAAGGTGTACGGTGCTAATGAATTAGTGCCAGCCTTTGAGGTGTTTGATGCAGTATCTAAAGGTACGGCGCAAATGGGTCATTCGGGCGCATATTATTGGAAAGGCAAATCAGAAGCAACGCAGTTTTTTTCAGCCGTACCTTTTGGTTTGACTGCCCAAGAAATGAATGCTTGGTTATATTATGGTGGTGGCATGGAGTTATGGCGCGAACTGTATGAGCCATTTAATTTGATTCCTGCCGCTGCGGGTAATTCGGGTGTGCAAATGGCTGGCTGGTTTAATCGTGAGATTAAATCAGTAGGGGATTTAAAAGGTTTGAAAATGCGTATTCCTGGTTTGGGCGGGGAAGTGCTGCGCAGAGCAGGTGGCACTACAGTTAATATACCTGGAGGCGAGCTGTTTACTTCCTTACAATCGGGCACTATTGATGCGACTGAATGGGTCGGGCCTTATAATGACTTGGCATTTGGCTTACATAAAGTCGCGAAGTACTATTATTATCCGGGCTGGCATGAGCCGGGTTCGACTATGGAAGCTTTAATTAATAAACAGGCTTTTAATGACTTGTCGGATGATTTACAAAGTATAGTTTTGGCGGCGTGTAAGGCTGTGAATATGGATATGATTTCCGAATACACTGCGCGTAATAATCAGGCCTTAGATACTTTGGTCAATAAGCACGGTGTTAAGTTAATGCCATTACCAGATGATGTGCTTAGAAAGTTAAAGCAATTATCTGAAGACGTGGTGCTGGAATTAGCAAATAAAGATCCAATGGCGCAAAAGATTTACCAGTCTTTTAATCAATTTAGAGCTCAAGTTTCGCAGTGGAGCTCTTTATCTGAGCAAGCTTTTTTAAGTGCTAGAGCTTTAAAATAGGCTATGTCGGCATTAGCTGTTGGTAAGACTCAAAGACCAATGATTACGGGTATTTGCCTATTACTATTACCTAATTAAAAACAATGATTTAGGTAATTGCCAACACTTAGTGGGTACATAGCCTTAAAATAAGCTGTATCAGTTTGCTTTGCAATCATTTTAATTAACCATAAACTGTCGTTTAAAGACTTTTGGCAATGTACTAATGAAGAATAAAAAAACATTCAAACCCTGTGATCTCGTAATTTTTGGCGCGCTGGGGGATTTGTCGACGCGTAAATTGTTGCTCTGTTTGTATCAGCTAGATAAAGCCAATTTGCTTGAGCCTGATACTAAAATTATTGGCGTGGACCGCTTTGTTGATGAGGGTAATTTGTTGCTTAAAGCGGCGAGTACTTGCTTAGAAAAGTTTTTGAAGGAAGAACGTAATCAGCCGGTGTGGGAGAGGTTCTCGGCGCGCATGAGTTATTTACAAATGGACTTAACTCAGCCAGATGAATATAAACAGCTGGCTAAGGTTGTTGATAAAGAAAAGCGCAGAATGATTAATTACTTTTCCGTGCCTCCTTTTTTATTTAAAGCGATTTGTCAGGGTTTAAAATTATCGGGGGCATTAACCCCTGAATCACGTATGGTTATGGAAAAGCCAATTGGCTACGACCTAGAATCGTCTAAGGAAATTAATGATGCTGTAGCAGATGTATTTACTGGCGATCAGGTGTGTCGTATTGATCACTACTTGGGCAAAGAAACTGTTTTAAATTTATTGGCATTACGTTTTGCCAATTCGCTGTTTATTACTAACTGGGATCACAATACCATTGATCATATTCAAATTACCGTAGCAGAAGAAATCGGTATTGAAGGGCGTTGGGGGTATTTTGATCAGTCTGGTCAGACGCGCGATATGATGCAAAATCATTTATTGCAGATTTTGACCTTTATTGCTATGGAGCCGCCGGTTAGTTTGGATGCGGATAATATTCATTATGAAAAAATTAAAGTCCTAAAAGATTTGCGTCCGATTACTGTAAAAAATGTCTCGGAAAAAACTGTACGCGGTCAATATGCAGCTGGTCAAATTAAAGGGGTTGCTGTGCCAGGGTATACAGAAGAGGAGGGCGCTAATACTGAAAGTGGCGCGGAAACTTTTGTTGCAGTGCGAGTGGATATTGATAATTGGCGCTGGGCAGGCGTGCCTTTCTATTTGCGTACAGGGAAGCGATTACCTGCAAAGCATTCAGAAATTATTATTCAGTTTAAAGAGTTGCCGCATAATATTTTTAAAGACAGTTTTGACAAATTACCTGCCAATAAATTAAGTATTCGTTTGCAGCCAGATGAAGGGGTTGATGTTGAAATTTTAAATAAAATCCCAGGAATCGACGAGCAAATTAAAGTGCAGGAAAACAAGTTGGATTTGAGTTTTTCAGAGGCATTTAAGGGTAGCCATATTGTCGATGCTTATGAGCGCTTATTATTAGAGGCAATGCGTGGCAATTCAACTTTGTTTATTAGTCGTGAAGAGATAGAGCAGGCGTGGACTTGGATTGACTCTATGCAAAATGCTTGGAAAGAAACGCAAGATGCGCCGAAACCTTATCCAGCGGGTACGTGGGGTCCAGAAGCAGCAACTACTTTGTTGGCGCGTGATGGTCGTGAATGGGAGAATGATATTTTGGGTGGCGACTTATAATAGTCGGGGTTTTTTGTTATGCCTGTGTTGCTGTATAATGGCGCGCATAAAACACAATAATATAGTTTATTTGTTACTTTTACAGTAACTTTATAGGAAGATAATATGCATTCAGTAGTAGAAAAAGTCACTCAACGAATCATAGAGCGCAGTCATGTTGTGCGTAGCTTATATTTAAAGCACATTGATAAAGCTGCAGAAGATGGGCCGCACCGCTCTACTTTGGCATGTGGAAATTTAGCGCATGGTTTTGCAGCCTGTAGCACCGGCGAAAAAGCCGATTTAACAGATAATAAAAAAGCTAATATTGCGATTATATCTTCTTATAACGACATGCTTTCTGCACATGAACCGTATAAAGATTCCCCTGCGTTAATTAAAGCGGCAATTAGAGAAGCGGGTGGCGTAGCTCAGTTTGCAGGCGGTGTGCCAGCCATGTGTGATGGTGTGACCCAGGGTCAGCCAGGTATGGAGCTATCTTTATTTAGTCGTGATGTGATTGCCATGTCTACTGCGATTAGTTTAAGCCATAATATGTTTGATGGTGGTTTGTACTTAGGGGTGTGTGACAAAATTGTTCCGGGCTTACTGCTAGGAGCCCTGAGTTTTGGCCACTTACCTGCGATATTTGTGCCATCTGGCCCGATGACTAGCGGTATTACCAATAAAGAAAAAGCCATGACGCGCCAGCTTTATGCGGAAGGCAAAATTGGTCGTAAAGAATTATTAGAATCAGAATCAAAATCGTATCATAGCCCAGGTACTTGTACTTTCTATGGTACAGCGAACAGCAACCAGATGATGGTTGAGATTATGGGCTTACACCTTCCAGGTAGTTCATTTATCAACCCGTACACACCATTACGTGATGAGCTGACTAAAGAAGCGGCTCGCCAAGTGCTTAAATTCACTAAGCTAGGCGATGATTACCGCCCATTAGGTCGTGTGATTGATGAAAAAGCGATTGTGAATGCGATTGTTGGTTTATTAGCAACCGGTGGTTCAACTAATCATACGATGCATATTGTTGCTATTGCACGTGCTGCAGGTATTGAAGTGAATTGGGATGATTTTAATGAGTTGTCGCATGCTGTGCCTTTATTGACTCGCGTGTATCCAAACGGTCAGGCGGATATTAACCATTTCCAAGCTGCAGGTGGCATGGGCGTGTTAATTGCTGATTTATTGCGTGGCGGATATTTACATAACGATGTTATGACGGTCGCTAATAATCGTGGTATGGGTGATTACTCGCAAGAGCCTAAAATCGTTGATGACAAATTGATTTGGCAAGCAGGTCCAGCTAAGTCATTAGATGATACAGTGATTGGTTCTTTAGAAAAACCATTTGCAGCGAGCGGTGGATTACATGTAATGCATGGTAATTTAGGGCGTGGTATTTCTAAAGTATCAGCGGTTGCTGAAGAGCATCAAGTGGTTGAAGCGCCTGCTTTAGTTTTTGATGATCAAGATGATGTGCTTGCTGCATTCCATCGTGGTGAGTTGGAACGTGATTTTATTGTTGTATTACGTTTCCAAGGGCCTAAATCAAATGGTATGCCTGAATTACATAAATTAACGCCAATCTTAGGCTTATTACAGGATAGAGGATTTAAAGTCGCTATTGTGACTGACGGGCGTATGTCAGGTGCATCAGGTAAAGTGCCTTCAGCAATTCATATGTGCCCTGAATGTGAAGATGGCGGCCCATTAGCAAAAGTACGCGATGGCGATATGATTGTTTTAAATGCGCAAACGGGTGATGTGAATGCCTTGGTTGATGACGCTGAGTTTAATGCGCGTAAACCTGCCGCAAATAGCGCGAAGGGACATCATTGGGGAATGGGACGTGAAATGTTCGGTGCTTTCCGTGTCGGTGCTTCTTCGGCAGAAACAGGGGCGACGAATTTATTTGATGAAACTAACCTTTATTGCCGCGTTAAGAAATAAACGTCCGCTTTTACTAAATACTAAATAAATATAAGACTATGACAATTAATAACTGGAAAGTTCAACCTTCTGATGTTCTAAATGCTTCACCTGTCATGCCAGTGATGGTAATTCAGGATGCAGCTGACGCAGTGCCTTTGGCGCGTGCTTTAATGGCCGGTGGCATTAACGTATTGGAAATTACTTTACGTACGGCGGCGGCAATGGATGCGATTCGTGCCATTAGCCAAGAAGTAGAAGGTGCAATTGTGGGCGCGGGTACGATTACCACTCCAGAAGAATTAAAAGCAGTCGCAGATGCGGGGGCGGTTTTTGCTATTAGCCCAGGCTTAACGCCTAAGCTTTTAGAGGCAGCGAACCACAGCGAAATCGCTTTAATTCCTGGTATTTCAAGTGTATCTGAGTTGATGCTAGGTATGGAATATGGCTTGGATCATTTCAAGTTCTTTCCCGCAGCAGCAGCAGGCGGTATCCCTATGTTAAAAGGTATTGCTGGGCCTATTCCGCAAATTACTTTTTGCCCAACGGGTGGTATCTCTCCTGAAAACTACAATGATTACTTGGCACTGAAAAACGTGGCTTGTGTCGGTGGTTCTTGGTTAGCTCCTGTAGAGGCTGTAAAGAACAAAGACTGGGCGACAGTAACTGAGCTTGCTCGTGTTGCGGTGGCTAACGCAAAGCGTTAATTTTCCTAAACCCATTTAAGAAAGGTCAGCTCGTCGTGATTGATTTTTGTTAGGTGGGTGGGTTGAAAACATAAAAATCTTCAAGGATGTGAGCAAAGAGAGCGAATGCAATCTTTGCTCATATCCTTTCTTAATTTTAGCTATGAATGGTTTTTATAAGCTTTTGTTGACCAAGCAAAGCTTATAAAAAAGTCGCAGGAGTATGGAATGAGTAATGGTTTGAATGCCAATAAGTTAGATCAAATTGATATTGATCCAACAGAAACACAAGAATGGTTAGAGGCATTAGTCGCTATTCAAGAACAAGATGGTAATGAGCGTGTGCATTTTATCATTGAGCAATTGGTTGAGCGGGCGAGACAATCAGGCGCTGATATTCCTTTTAGTGCAAATACCGCTTATGTCAATACGATTCCTGTCGAAATGCAGCCGAAATTTCCAGGTATGACCACGATTGAACGTAAAATCCGAGCCTATGTGCGTTGGAATGCGATGATGATGGTCTTGAGAGCCAACAGAAATACCAATGTGGGTGGGCATATTGCGAGTTTTGCTTCTGCGGCAACTTTATACGATATAGGACATAACCATTTTTGGCATGCGCCATCTGATGCGCATGGCGGTGATATGGTATTTGTACAAGGCCATTCATGTCCTGGTGATTATGCGCGTGCTTTTATGCAAGGCCGTTTTGATGAAGAAAAAATGGATCAGTTCCGTCAAGAAGTAGGCGGCAATGGTTTATCTTCATACCCTCATCCTTGGTTAATGCCTGATTTCTGGCAGTTCCCTACGGTATCTATGGGGCTAGGGCCTATTATGGCGATTTACCAAGCGCGTTTTATGCATTATATGCAAGATCGTGGCATGGCTAAGACTGAAGACCGTAAGGTATGGGCATTCTTAGGTGATGGTGAAACGGATGAGCCAGAAACATTAGGTGCTATTACTATGGCTGGCCGTGAAAAATTAGATAATCTAATTTTTGTGGTTAACTGTAATTTACAGCGATTAGATGGCCCAGTGCGTGGTAACGGTAAAATCATCCAAGAATTAGAGGGTAGTTTCCGTGGCGCGGGCTGGAATGTCATTAAAGTTATTTGGGGTAGACGCTGGGATGCGATACTTGCAAAAGATAAAGATGGTTTGGTGATGAAGCGCATGATGGAATGTGTGGATGGTGAATATCAAACCTTTAAATCAAAAGATGGTGCGTATGTAAGGGAGTATTTCTTTAATACGCCAGAATTACAAGCTTTAGTAGAAGAATATACCGATAAGGATATTTGGGAATTAAACCGTGGTGGTCATGATCCGATTAAACTGTTTTCAGCCTATAATGCTGCGGTCAATCATAAAGGTCAGCCTACGGTTATTTTAGCCAAAACTATTAAAGGTTATGGTATGGGGGATTCTGGTGAAGCGCAAAACACCAGTCATCAACAGAAAAAAATGAGCTTACAATCGATTAGCGATATTCGTGATCGTTGGCAGCTGCCTGTTAAAGATTCTGAAATAGAAAGCTTACCTTATTTAAAGTTTGCTGAAGATTCTGAAGAATATAAGTATATGCAACAGCGTAGAACCGATTTAGGCGGTGCTATTCCTGTGCGTAGACAAAAATCGGAAGTATTGCAGATTCCTGCGCTAAGTGCTTTTCAGTCAATTTTAGATGGCACTAAAGTTGGACGTGGTATTTCAACGACAATGGCATTCGTGCGTATTTTAAATATTTTAGTGAAAGATAAAAATATTGGTAAACGTATTGTGCCCATTGTGCCTGATGAGTCGCGTACTTTTGGTATGGAAGGTATGTTCCGCCAATTAGGTATTTGGTCGCAAGTGGGGCAGTTGTATACGCCGCAAGATGCTGATCAGTTGATGTACTATAAAGAAGATAAAAAAGGTCAGGTTTTACAAGAAGGGATTAACGAGGCAGGTGGCTTATGTGATTGGATTGCCGCAGGTACTGCGTATTCAACCCATGGTGTGCCGATGATTCCATTCTTTATTTATTACTCCATGTTTGGTTTTCAGCGTGTGGGTGATTTAATTTGGGCGGCAGCAGATCAACGTACACGCGGTTTCTTATTAGGCGGTACAGCGGGTAGAACAACATTAAATGGTGAAGGTTTACAGCATGAAGATGGCCACAGTCATTTAATGTCGGCAACGGTTCCAAACTGTATTTCTTACGATCCAACGTATGCCTATGAATTGGCAGTGATTGTTCAAGACGGTTTACGTCGTATGTATGGCGAGCAAGAAGATGTATTTTATTACATTACCGTGATGAACGAAAATTACGACCAACCGCCAATGCCAGAAGAATCAGCGCAAGATATTCTGAAAGGTATGTATTTATTTCAATCTGGCATTAGTCGCAAGAAAACACCTAAAGTACATTTATTAGGTTCAGGTACAATTTTCTGTGAAGTGGTTGAAGCGGCAACATTATTGCGTGACGATTGGGGTGTGGAGTCTGATTTATTTAGCTGTACCAGTTTTACTGAATTGGCGCGCGATGGTCAGTCGTGTGAGCGTTGGAATCGTTTGCACCCAAGCAAAAAAGCAAAAGTATCACATGTAGAAAGCTGTATTCCTAAAGCGGATATTCCTGTGATTGCGGCAACGGATTATATTCGTGCTTTTGCTGAGCAAATTCGCCCTTATATTTCTGCGCCTTATACGGTATTGGGAACAGATGGTTTTGGTCGTTCGGATACGCGGGCTAAGCTACGTAGCTTCTTTGAAGTTGATCGTTATCATGTAACGATTGCGGCATTAAAAGCATTGGCAGATAAAGGTGAATTTGACGCGGCGAAAATAGATGTTGCTATCGCAAAATACAATATTGATCCAGAAGCCGCTGCGCCTTGGTTAATCTAACAGAAGAGCAAATTATGACGCTATTAACAGAAATGAAAGTGCCTGATGTCGGTGACGTGCATGATATTGATGTCATCGAGATTTTGGTTCAAGTGGGTGATGTGGTTGAAGAAGAGCAAACCGTTGCTGTTTTAGAAACCGATAAAGCGAGTATGGATTTACCTGCTATTGCAGCCGGTGTTGTGAAGCAAGTGCATCTCAGCGTAGGCGATAAAGTGAATGAAGGTTCTTTAGTGATTACTATTGAACCCGCTGCGGTTAATAATGCTGCGCCTGCTGCTGTAGAAGAGTCTGCATCGATAGCGGCTGATCCTGCTGTACAAGTTGAAACAGCTGCACCAGTCAGTGAGCCTGTCGTAACAGCTGGCGTTGCTAGTGTGATTGAAGTGGCTGTGCCTGATGTGGGTGATGTGCATGATATTGATGTCATCGAAGTTTTAATTCAAGTAGGCGATGTGGTTACTAAAGAGCAAACTTTAGCGGTGTTAGAAACCGATAAAGCCAGTATGGATTTACCTTCTACCGAGGGTGGTGTGGTTAAAGAAGTGCTGGTTAAGGTGGGCGATAAAGTGAACGAGGGCGATTTAATTATTCGCTTGGAGACTCAAACTCAGACTGCGATAGCACCTACGGCTAAAACAGTGACACCTGTAGCGTCAGCTGCTCCTGTGGCTGATGTTAAAAAGCCATCCCCAGTAAGCGTAGCGCCAGTGCCTGTCGCCAATAGGTCGGGTAAATCAGCACATGCAACACCTGGTGTACGTTTATTTGCACGTGAATTAGGCGTAGACATTAGCTTGATTACTCAAGGTGGTGGTCGTAAAGGCCGCATCTTAAAGGATGATGTCAAAAACTTCGTTAAACAAGTCATGGCTTCTAGTGCGACTAGCGGTGCAGTTCAGGGTGGTGCAGGTATTCCACCGATTCCTGCGGTTGATTTCAGTAAGTTTGGTGAAACTGAAGAGCAGAAGCTTAGTAAGATTAAACGTCTAACAGGCAAGAATTTAAGCCGTGTCTGGTTGAACTTACCGTTAGTGACCTATCATGATGAGGCGGATATTACTGAAATGGAAGCCTTCCGTAAGGCGTTAAATTCAGATAAATCAGCGGATATTAAAGTCACAGGTTTGATTTTCATTGTTAAAGCGTTAGTTGCTGCGATGCAGAAATTTCCAACGGTGAATAGTTCTTTATCGCCTGATGGTGAGTCCTTAATTCTGAAGAAATATTTTAATGTTGGGATTGCGGTTGATACACCAAATGGCTTAGTCGTACCTGTATTAAAAGGTGTTGATAAAAAAGGCATTGCGGAATTAACCAACGACTTAAATAGCCTGAGTCAAAAAGCGCGTGATGGTAAGTTATTGCCTGCTGATATGAGTGGTGGTTGTATTACTATTTCTAGTTTAGGCGGTATTGGTGGTAAAGCGTTTACACCGATTGTTAATGCGCCTGAGGTTGCCATTTTAGGTGTGACTCGCTCAGAAATGAAGCCGGTATGGAATGGTTCTGAATTTGAGCCTAAATTAATGTTACCGTTGGATTTAACCTACGATCACCGTGTAATTGATGGTGCTGAAGGTGCACGCTTTATGGCGACATTGATTAAATACCTCAGCGATATTCGTCGCTTGTTACTGTAATCGGGGCAATAAAATGACAGATGTTATACACGCAGAAGTTTTAGTTCTTGGTGGTGGTCCAGGTGGTTATACCGCTGCTTTTCGTGCCGCTGATTTAGGTAAGCAAGTGGTTTTGGTAGAAAGGTATCCTGTATTAGGCGGTGTTTGTCTAAATGTCGGTTGTATTCCATCGAAAGCTTTATTGCATGTTGCGCAAATCGTGCATGAGGCGGAGCATTTTGAACAACATGGCTTAAGCTTTAGTAAACCTGAATTTGATTTAGATAAAATCAGAGGCTGGAAAGAGGGGATTACTAGCACTCTAAATGGTGGTTTGGCGCGTTTAGCCAAACAGCGTAAAGTGACGGTTGTGCACGGTTTGGGTAAATTTACTTCAGCTAATGCTTTAGAGGTGACTAGTGAGGCGGGTACGCAGAAAATCACTTTTGATAATGCCATTATTGCGGCTGGTTCTACGGCAACGAAGATCCCGCCTTTTCCAAATGATGATCCACGTTTAATGGATTCAACCGATGCGTTGAATATCGAAGATGTGCCGAAGAAATTATTAGTCGTTGGTGGCGGTATTATCGGTTTAGAAATGGCGACGGTTTATCATGCGATGGGTTCTGAAATTAGTGTTGTAGAGCTAATGGATCAGATTATTCCAGGCTGTGATAAAGATTTAGTCACGCCATTGCATCGACATATCAAAAAACAATATAAAAACATTTGGTTAAAAACTAAAGTAGAAAAAATTGTTGCGCAAGATGATGGTTTATTAGTGACGTTTGGCGGTGACAAAGCGCCTGAGCCAGAGTTATTTGATAAAGTTTTAGTTGCGGTTGGACGTAAGCCGAATGGTGCTTTAATTGACGCTGATAAAGCGGGCGTAAAGGTAGATGAATGGGGCTTTATTTCTGTCGATAAGCAGCAAAAAACTAATGTGCCGCATATCTTTGCGATTGGCGATATCGTTGGTCAACCGATGTTAGCGCATAAAGCCGTTTATGAAGGAAAGATTGCTGCTGAAGTCACTGCAGGACATAAATCTGGTTTTGATGCCTTAACGATTCCATCAGTTGCTTATACTGATCCAGAAGTTGCATGGATGGGCTTGACCGAAAATGAAGCCAAAAAACAAGGAATTCCTTATGAAAAAGGGGCATTTCCTTGGGCGGCAAGTGGGCGTTCATTAAGTTTAAGCCGTAATGAAGGCTTAACTAAAATGCTGTGTGATCCTGAGACAGGTCGTATTTTAGGTGCTGGTATGGTCGGCCCTAATGCAGGTGAATTGGTCGCGGAAGCGGTATTAGCCTTAGAAATGGGTGCTGATGCAGAAGATGTAGGTTTAACCATTCATGCGCATCCAACACTTTCAGAAACCTTTGCTTTCGCAGCTGAAATGGTCACTGGTACGATTACTGATCTGTATGTGAAAAAATAATCGTAGGTCGGGTTAGATTATCTAGCAGAGCGCAGATAACGTAACCCGACATTTTTTATATAATATTTTCTTGCATTAGATTTTGCTGGCCGCATCAAAAAATCTAATTTAATCTTCCTGTAAGAAACCTTCGTTTATTCTTATCAAATTTCTAACAATAATTATGCACAAGCTGTTAATTGCTAGTCTCATTTTTTTATCCTCTTTGGCAAGTCCTTTAGCTCTGGCGGAGATAAAAGATCAAGTCGCTGTGCAGAAATTTATTGGCAAAATGGTGGATCAACATCAGTTTGAACCCGATGCATTAGCTAAATTATTTCAATCTGTAGAAATTAAGCCTAATATAATTGCAGCAATGACTAGACCTGCAGAAGGCATGCCATGGTATAAATATAGAAAAATATTTATACGTGACTCGCGTATTCAAGGCGGTGTTAAATTTTGGCAAACTAATCGTACTAGCTTAGAGCTAACTGCCCAACGTTATGGAGTACCCGAAGAGGTTATAGTCGCCATTATTGGAGTCGAAACCTTATATGGAGAGCGTACCGGAGGGCATCGAGTGATAGATGCTTTAGCTACCTTAGCTTTTGACTATCCTAAGCGTAGTAAGTTTTTTATAAGCGAATTAGAGCACTTCTTATTATTATGTCGTGAAGAGCAAATGAATCCACTTGACCCCGTTGGCTCTTATGCTGGGGCGATGGGCATGCCGCAGTTTATGCCGAGTAGTTATAGGCATTATTCGGCCGATTTTGAAGGCGATATGAAACGTGATATTTGGCACAATCCTGCAGATACTATTGCGAGTGTGGCTAATTATTTTGCTTTACATAAATGGCAAACAGGACAAGGTATTGCTTTCGTTGTGCAGGCAAATGGTGATAAATATAAACAAGCATTGACTAAGGGCTTGAGTCCAGATATTACGGTTAAGCAATTGCAAAACTTAGGGGTGCAAGTGCCTAAGCAGGTAAGTGAGCAAACGCGTGTCAAGTTGTTAAGTTTTGAGCAGGAGCATGGCGATGATTTATGGGTAGGTTTGGATAATTTTTATGTTATTACTCGTTATAATCATAGCCCGCTTTATGCCATGGCTGTTTTTCAGCTAAGTGCAGCAATTAAGCAGCAATATATGAGAGCTAATCATGAATAAGCTGATTTTATTATTAAGTGTTAGCTTATTGACTGCTTGTACAACTCAGAAAAAAATTGAAGCACCTATTGATATTGTTGATGGGCGACCTGATCAAGTCAGTGTTGATATAGCAACGATACCTGATGCAGTGCCTCAGTATGAGCCTTGGTCTAAATCTGTTAATCCTAAAAAATATACGGTGCTTGGTAAAGAGTACCAGGTATTGTCAACGAATAAAGGCTATATGAAGCAAGGGATTGCTTCATGGTATGGGACTAAATTTCACCAGCATAAGACGGCAACAGGTGAAGATTATGATATGTTTTCCATGACTGCGGCTCATAAAACTTTGCCTATTCCAAGTTATGTGCGCGTGACTAATCTAGATAACCAACAAACAGTGATTGTTAGGGTGAATGATCGCGGGCCCTTTCATGAGCATCGAATTATTGATTTATCTTATGCGGCGGCGATTAAGCTAGGATTAGAAAAAGCCGGCACTGGGTTTGTCGAAGTCGTTGCAGTTCAGCCGGGTGAGGTCAATAGTGCTGTGCCTGCAGCCCAAGCTAAGCATGTTTACTTACAAATAGGTGCTTTTGGTGAGCAGAAAAATGCGCTCACTTTACAGCAACGATTTGCTGAATTACGCTTAACAACAAGCAGAATAGTTGATACCCACACACTAGAACGTATTGTTTATAAAGTGCAGGTAGGACCTGTAGTATCAGTTGTTGAAGCTGATGAAATTGTAGAAAAAATAAAAAATATAGGTATTTATAATAGCCACTTTATTTCAGAATAAACCTTTTCAAGGTGTACCTGAAAATAATAGCAATGGTCACATGATATACTTTCCCAATCGCTTTGTTTACTGAGTGATTTTTCCTTATTGTTTAAATTTTTGCTTATGTTTTTGAAAATATCGGTTAATTACCCATTAGTCTTGAAAATCGCCCTATTGGCTTTCTTCTGCCTACCATTTAATCAAGTTAACGCGGAAGCTGAGATTCTTATTCCTGCGCCACCAAATTTAGCGGCAAGTAGTTATATTTTGCTCGACGCAGATAGTGAGCGTATCCTAGCTGAGAAAAATGCAGACGAAGTTCTACCGCCTGCTAGTTTAACGAAAATAATGACAGTTTATATCGCCTTTCGTGAATTAAGCAATAATCGCTTAAGTCTCGATGAAATGGTCACCGTCAGTGAAAAAGCGTGGCGAACTCCGGGCTCTAAAATGTTTATTGAAGTGAATAAAAAAGTGAAAGTGGAGGATTTGCTTAAGGGGATTGTGATTCAATCTGGCAATGATGCGAGTGTTGCCATTGCAGAACATATTGCGGGCGATGAGCGCACTTTCGCCGAGATGATGAATCAACAAGCGCATAGGTTGGGTATGAGTAGTACTCATTTTGTCAACGCGACTGGATTACCAGCGCCGAATGAGCACTATACTACCGCTCGCGACCTTGCTTTGCTGACGCGCGCTTTAATTAGAGAGTTTCCTGAATATTATCGCTGGGATAAGGAAAAAGAATTTACTTTTAATAATATCACGCAAAAAAATCGTAATACTTTATTGTGGCGTGATGAATCTGTTGATGGCGTGAAAACAGGGCATACTGAAGCTGCAGGATATTGCTTAGTTGCATCGGCAAAACGAGAAGATATGCGTCTAATTTCTGTGGTTTTAGGTACTAAGAGTAAAAGTGCTCGCGCCAATGAAAGTCAGACTTTATTAAATTATGGTTTCCGCTTTTTTGAAACGCATAAGCTTTATGATGCGAATACGATTCTAACCACAGCTAGAGTTTGGAAAGGCGCGAGTGAGGTTGTTAATTTGGGTTTAGCTGATGATATGTATGTCACTATTTCTAGGCGTCATTATAAGGAAATGAAAGCGACAACTAATGTTGATTTGAAACTATTAGCACCAGTAAAATCTGGTGATAGCTTAGGTGCAGTCAATGTCATGTTGCGCGATAAAATAATTACTTCTAAGCCGTTGATAGCGCTAAATTCCATTGAAAAAGGTGGTTTTTTTCAGCGCGCTTATGATTCGGCCTTAATGTTAATAAAGTAAGATAATGCACGAGAAAAATGTTTATTTAAATGGCGAATATCTACCCCTAGCGGAAGCAAAGATTTCAGTGTTGGATCGCGGTTTTTTGTTTGGCGATAGTGTGTATGAGGTGATTCCCGCTTACGCCGGTAACTTGTTTTGTTTTGAAGCGCATTTACAGCGTTTAAATGACGGTTTAAAAGCAATACGCTTGCCAGTATCTTATACGACTGAGCAATGGCTGGATATTTTGCAGCCTTTGTTAGTTGAAGGTGATGCGCAATATATTTATCTGCACATTACCCGCGGAGTTGCTGATAAAAGAGACCATGGTTTTCCGTTAAATTGTACGCCGACTATATTTGCTATGTGTAACCCAATTGCTCCTTTTGCCCGTGAGCAGGGGGTACAAGCGGTTACCTTAGATGATGTGCGCTGGCAATTATGTAATATTAAAGCGACCACTTTATTAGCTAATATTTTATTGCGCCAAAAAGCGATCGATGAAGGTAGTGCGGAAGCTATTTTGATTAAAGAAGGCTATGCAACTGAAGGTGCGGCCAGTAATATTTTTGCAGTGATTGATGGCGTATTAATTACACCACCAAAAACCAATGAAATTCTGCCGGGCATTACGCGTGATGTGATTATTCACCTAGCAAAAGCCAATCATATACAAATCGAAGAAGATGTTATTTCATTAGATGCTTTGCAGCAAGCAAGTGAAATTTGGCTGACCAGCTCAACGCGGGAAATTTTGCCTGTCACTATTTTAGATCATGAGCCTGTCGGTAATGGTCAGGTAGGTTTGGTATGGCTAGCTATGCAGGAATTGTTTCAAGAATATAAGCAGGTTGTTGTATGACAGAGCTAGAACACGATACACCTTTTGAGTTTCCTTGCCAGTTTCCTGTTAAAGCGATGGGTAAAAATATACCTAATATTGAAGCGATTGTGGTTGAAATTGTGCGTCGCCATGTAAGTGATTTGAGTGCGTCAGCTGTGAAAACGCGTGAGAGTAAAGGTGGTAAATATATTTCCGTAACGATAACGGTTGAAGCTCAGAGTAAAGCGCAGCTGGATGCAGTTTATATGGATTTGACTGCTTGCCCAGATGTCTTGATAACGATGTGATTTGATGATTCTGTGAGCAACAAGAAAATAATTGCTGTTAGTGCTTGTCTTCTGGGATACAAGGTTAGGTATGATGGTGAGCATCAAGCTAATGAAAGCATTCAGTCTTTATCTGAGGTTTTTGAATTATTGCCGGTGTGCCCCGAGATGGAAATAGGTTTAGGTGTACCGCGCGAAAAAATAGCATTACATCAACAAGGTTTGATGACTCGCTTATTGACCTGTGGCGGTGAGCCAAGCATTGATTTAACTGAGAAAATGCAGGCTTATGCGCAAATATTTCTTAAGATGCATAATTTAGCAGGCATGATTTTAAAAGATAAATCACCGAGTTGCGGTGTTTCTAATTGTAAGCAATGGCTTGCAACAGGTGAGATGGATAGTACAGGTACGGGGGTTTTTGCTGCAACTGTTATGCGATTAACACCTGAATTACCGATGCTACAAAGTGGCCTTATCGAGCAACAAAGCGAACTCCATGCATTTATTAATCAAGTGAAGTGTTATGGGCATTAAATTGCGTCGCTTAGGTCGGCAAGAGTATCAAAGCTGTTGGCAGGCCATGCAGGATTTTACTTTATCCAGAGATCACAGCACTGCTGATGAAATATGGATTGTTGAGCATGATCCAGTTTTTACTCAGGGCTTAAATGGTAAGCCCGAGCACTTACTGCAGACTTCTGATATACCTCTTGTTAATACCGATAGAGGAGGGCAAGTCACCTATCATGCGCCTGGACAATTAGTGGTTTATACCTTAATTGATATTCAGCGTCGACAGTTAGGCGTGCGTCAGTTAGTGAGTATTTTGGAGCAAGCAATGATTGATACGCTTGCTCAGTATGGGCTGCAATCTGAGGCGAAGCGCGATGCTCCTGGTGTTTATATCGCGGGTGAGAAAATTGGTTCGGTTGGTTTGCGTATTAAAAAAGGTTCGAGCTATCATGGCTTGAGTCTCAATAATTGTATGGATTTGTTGCCCTTTAGTTATATTAATCCTTGTGGCTACCAAGGTCTGCAAGTAACTCAGTTAGCTGACCAGGGAGTGCATATCAATACTTTCGAATTGGCATTACCCGTTGTCCATTCTATTATTCAAGCTTTAGATTCAGCGGCTTGCTAATGTCTCTGTGGTCTTTTATTGCGTTTAAACGGTGTACATTAAGCTTTAAACGTCAAACAATTTATCGGTAACAATATTTATGTCTTCTACTCAAGCACCATCACGTGGCACTCCAGCAACACATCAGCGTAATGCGGAAAAGCTCGCTAGAATTCCTATCAAAGTCGAGAAAGCAGAGACAGTTTTGCGTAAGCCAGAATGGATTCGTATTAAATTAACAGCGAATGAAGATATTACTCATATAAAGCAGACCTTACGTAAAAATAAATTGCATAGTGTCTGTGAAGAGGCGGCATGTCCTAATTTAAACGAATGCTTTAGTTTAGGCACGGCAACTTTTATGATTATGGGGGATATATGTACGAGGCGTTGTCCTTTTTGTGATGTAGCGCATGGCAAGCCTTTACAATTGGATGCTGATGAGCCGCTTAATCTTGCTAAAACTATTAAAGAGCTGGCGCTTAAATATGTGGTTATTACTTCGGTGGATCGCGACGATTTAAGAGATGGCGGCGCGGGACATTTTTCTGCTTGTGTGACTGCTATTCGTGAGCAATCTCCGCAAACTAAAATAGAGGTGTTAGTGCCTGACTTTAGAGGTCGTGTGCAACGTGCATTGGATATTTTGCAAGTGACTCCTGTGGATGTGTTTAATCATAATTTAGAAACTATTCCAAGATTGTATAAACAAGCTAGGCCGGGAGCTGACTATCAGCAGTCCTTAGGCTTATTACATGCTTATCATGAGGTCTTGCCTCACGTACCGACAAAATCAGGGTTGATGCTGGGTATAGGAGAAACGCAAGAAGAGGTGCTTGAGGTTATGCGTGATTTGCGTGCACATCACTGTTCTATTCTAACGTTGGGTCAATATTTGCAGCCCAGTGCTGAGCATTTGGCGGTGCAGCGTTATATCACGCCAGCAGAGTTTGATGAATATGCTGTTTTGGCTAGAGATTTAGGCTTTAAGCAGGTTGCCAGCGGGCCGATGGTACGCTCTTCTTATCATGCAGATGAGCAAGCGCGTGAATTGCTAGAAATTATGGATGTAGCAGGGTAGGTAGGGGCGCTGCCTTTTCTTGATAGGGTGCTGTGGCCTACTTGTCTGCCATTAATGCAATTAGTTTAGCGTGTACCAAATACCACGATGGTTTTTCCGTGTGCTGAAATAAGGTCTTTATCTTCCATTTCTTTCAGTACTCGACCAACCATTTCTCTGGAGCAGCCGACAATGCGGCCAATTTCTTGGCGGGTAATGTGTAATTGCATGCCGTCGGGGTGAGTGATGGCATCGGGTTCTTTAGTTAAGTCTAATAAGGCGCGTGCAATACGACCTTCAACCGCCATAAAGGCTAAATCGCAGTATTTTCTGCTAGTGATAAGTAGGCGGTCAGCAAGTTGCTGGCCAAATAAACTGAGTAAATCAACGGCTTGATCAGCTAGTTCGTTTTTTAATGCATGATGTAATCGAGTGTAACCAATCTCTGCTAACTTACAGGCTGAGCGTGTCTTGACGCTTACTTGTCGGATTTCTGCGCCTTTAAATATACCTATTTCACCAATAAATTCATCTTTATTTAGGTAAGCTAATATCAGTTCATGGCCATCATTATCTTCAGCACAAATACTGACAGAGCCTTCAATGATGAAATGTAAGCAATCACCCTTATCACCTGGACGAATAATCGTCGTTTTAGTGGGGTAGCTGCGCACGTGACATAAATGAAGTAAAGCGAGAATCGCGTTGTTGTTAGTTGGTGTTGTGGACATCATAGGTAATGAGTTTCTTAGCTAGTGAAAGCGGTTTTAGAAGTAGGAATGAAATAGTCTAATGAAGTGAAGTGGAATCGTAGCATTTGTTTAAACTATTGATCGATAGATCAATCCACTAAATATCAGCTCCATGGCTGTCTCATTCTTGTGTCTATGAACCGAAAGATAAACCCTTATTAGGATTAATCTATTTCGACCCTATAAAAATATAAAAAGTAGAGTTGGTCGATAAGCCGGGTTTTGTCGAGGACAGTCATTCATCTAGGCCATAAGTCACCTTATGGCTCAAGCAATCTACCCAGGAGCCCCGCGGGCCACGAGTCAGCTCCTCTATTTGATCTTGCTCCAGGTAGGGTTTACCATGCCGTTTCTGTTACCAGTCACGCGGTGCGCTCTTACCGCACCATTTCACCCTTACCTAACTCCTAAGAGTTAGGCGGTTTATTTTCTGCTGCACTTTCCGTGGGCTCACACCCCCCAGGAGTTATCTGGTACCTTGCCCTTTGGAGCCCGGACTTTCCTCTGTTTTACTTGTATTGCAAAGTAAAAAAGCGACTGCCTGACCAACTCTGGGTTTATTATAGCTGAATTGTGACGAAGTCGTTATTTTTGATTGTCTGATGATAATTCTAAGGCTGTTTGATAGAGTAGTTTTTTGCGTACTCCGGTGATTTCTACGGCCAAACTGACGGCTGTTTTTATTGAGCATTCTTGTAGTAAGGCTTTAAGCGTTTTTAGTTGTTGTTCAGTTAATTCTTCTTCTTTTTTATCGATAACCGCGCCAGTGATCATGACTACAAACTCGCCACGGCGCATGTTGCTATCTGTCTCGATAAGCGCGAGCATGTCTTGTATGCTGGACTTTACAATGGTCTCATGCATTTTTGTTATTTCGCGTGCAATTGCAATGATGCGATCGGGTGGAAGTGTGCTCGCTAAATCGTTCATACAGTCTGCAATGCGATGACATGACTCATAAAACACCCATGATTCGGTATTATTCTTTTTTTCGTTAAATAAATTACGCCGTGCGCTAGATGTTCGCGGAATAAAACCTAGAAAAGAAAATTGGGAAACAGGGAGGCCGGATGCTGATAATGCCGCTATTAGGGCGCAAGCTCCAGGAATAGGCGATACTTTAATATCGGATGCATGGGCTAAAGCAACTAAAGGCATGCCTGGATCGCTAATTAAAGGAGTACCTGCATCAGAAATGATGGCAATGGACATACCTTGTTGGATTTTCTCGATTATTCCTTGTGCAGCACGGTCTTCATTGTGTTGATGTAGCGCAATACAATGTGTTGTAATGCCGTGGTGTTGTAATAATGTCCGGGCGTGTCGGGTATCCTCTGCGCAGATAAGGTCAACTTGCTGCAGTGTTTCGATGGCTCTTAGACTGAAGTCGGCTAAATTACCAATAGGGGTTGCGACAACATATAATGTGCCGTATTGATCGGGCATTTTAAAATCCTAGGGTATAAGTGAAATATAACTTTATAGTATCATTACTCAAGTATTTGGGGTTCAATAATAGCGCGGGTTATCTATAGTTTTTATTTGAAAAGGTAGTTAGCTGTAATGGGGCAGTGTATGTCAGGGATATTTTAGGCGTGTTATTTATGAAGCGATATATTGAGCTAGGGTTGATTTTATGTGTGGCCTTAATGGCTAGTTGTACGACTCAATCTAGGGGAGGTAGGCCACTAGATTCAGGTTCGCAAAGCATTAGTCGGCAAGCAGATCAATTGTATTCTATGGGGGAGTATGAAAAAGCGGCTATCCTATATCAGAAGTTAGCGGAACATCCCTCTGGGCAGCAAAATGTTTTTCGGTTACAAGCTGCGCATGCTTTATTTAAAATGGGTTTTGATGAGCAGGCAAAAGGATATGTGGACTTAATAAGGCCGGCTGATTTGGGTTTAGATCAGCGCAATCATTTGTATTTGCTGTATGCACAAATAGATTTAAGTGCGGGAAATGCCGAACAAGCAATTAATCGCTTGCAGTTAATTCAGCCTTTTGCATTAACTAGAGATAAACAGCTTGAGTATCGTAGTGCGCGTGCCTTCGCTTTTGCATTAACGGGGCAGTTAGAGGCGAGTGCGCGTGAACGAATTACCTTGGGTTCTTATCTGTTTGGCGATGAAAAAACTCAAAATAATATATCTATTTTAGAAGTACTGGCTCTATTGCCTGCTCATGTACAAGAGCGTCAGTTAAGTTTGCAAAAATATGATATTTATTCGGGCTGGGTCGAATTGGCGAGCATTATGCGCAAATTCAATAAAGGCTCGTCAGAATTTAATTTGGCACTAGACAGCTGGATGCAGAAATATACGCAACATCCGGGGCAGTCGCTAATTGCAGCGGGTTATTTTTCCACAAACAGAGTTAATATTGGTGATATTAGCGAAATTGCAGTTTTTTTGCCGGAATCAGGTCCTTATGTTGCTCATGCTCAAGCCGTCAAAGAGGGGGTTATGGCGGCTTATTATCAGCATCAGCAAGATGCGCAGCGCCCTAATTTGCATTTTTATGATACTCAAAGTAAAGATATTGTCGCGCTTTACCATGAGGCTATTGCAGATGGAGCGCAGTTGGTTGTAGGGCCGCTTAATAAACAGCTCATTAGTCAGCTAGCCGCGGGGGCAGAGTTCTCAGTGCCTGTTTTGGCTTTAAACTATGTAGAGGAATTATTTAAGGTGAATTTGTATCAGTTCGCATTAAGTCCTCTTGATGAAGTGCGGCAGGCGACTAATCAAGCGCGTTTTGAGGGGCATAAAAATGCCATTATTCTCGCGCCGAATACAATGGATGGCGATCGCTTAGCTACCTATTTCAAAAATGCATGGAACGATTTGGAGGGGGATGTACTAGACGTTCAGGATTTTGAAAGGGGAGCGAAGGACTTTAGCTTTCCAGTGAAGCAGCTGCTAAATATAAATGAAAGTCAGTATCGTATTCAGATGCTGTCGAAGGTTATTGCAAATGTTGAATCTAATCCTTATCGGCGGCAAGATGTTGATGTCATATTTATGGTCGCACCCAATAAGGTGGCGCGATTGATTAATCCACAGTTTTATCATAATCGTGCTGAATCGATTGCCGTTTATGGTTTATCAAGGGTCTATGGTGGGCAGCCTGCGCCGAAAAAAGATATAGACTTGGAAGGCGTGGGGTTCTGTAGTATTCCTTGGTTATTTGAGCTGGCTTATCAAGGTGACCTAGATAAACGCACGCTACAAAGTACATGGGAGCAATTTCCAGATAGTTTTTTAAGTTTAATAGCGTTTGGTATAGATGCGTATAATGTGGTTCCGCACCTTAATAAACTAGATTCAATGCAGTATCAAGGTGCCACTGGCCGGCTATCATTAAATGCAGTTAACCGAATCGAACGGCGTTTAATATGTGCTAAATTTAAGCAAGGGGAGGCATTGTTAATTGATACTGCGGAGAATATAACTGTCGATTTTCAAGATAATGCTTCGGAGTTCTTGCTAGAGAGAGAGTTACTTATCAAGCCTGAAGAAGAATCACGTGCATACTAAGGTAACGACAATAGAAAAAGGCAATCTGTATGAAGAGCGAGCTTTGAGTTTTCTTTTGCAGCAAGGACAAGTCTTAGTGGAGCGTAATTACCGGTGTAAATGGGGTGAGTTGGATTTGCTTATGGATGACAAGGGTGTTCTGGTTGTTGTCGAAGTAAGGTATCGCAAAAATGATCGTTACGGCAGCGCTTTAGAAAGTGTTACCTCGACTAAACAAGCGCGGATTATTGCGGCGACAAAGCATTATATAGTAGCAAAAAAAATTGATCAGCCAATTAGGTTTGATGTTGTAGCAATCACAGGAGATACTTCTCCTCAATGGGTAAAAAATGCATTTTAAAATATGAGTCTGCAAGCAAATATAAATCATCAGATTACAGAAAGTATTCAAACACAACAGCTTATTTTGAGCGAATTGGCCGAGCTAATAGAATTTGCTGCGCAGCAAATTGTTAATGCTTTACTGGCAGATAAAAAAGTATTAAGTTGCGGTAATGGTGCGTCAGTTGCAAGTGCTCAGCATTTTGCATCAATAATGGTTAATCGCTATGAGCGAGAAAGACCTTCGTTGCCTGCAATCTCATTGGTAAATGATGTGCAAATGCTCACTGCAATCGCAAGTACTCAGCATTATGATGATGTATTTGCCAAGCAGTTACGTGCTTTAGGGCAAGCATCTGATGTGTTGTTGCTTTATAGTACTGAAGAGAGTAGCCTGAATCTGGTTAAGTTGATTAATGCGGCACATGATAAGAAAATGGCGGTAATATTGCTCAACGGGGAAAATGAGAGTTCTTTGTCTGCTCTGTTGCATGAATCGGATGTATGTCTTTGTGTTCCTAGCCAGTCAGCGGTAAGAATTCATGAGGCGCACCTTTTGATTACACATTGCTTGTGTGATTTGATAGATACTCAATTATTTGGTAACCAATTGCTATGAAATTAAGTTTCGCGTTGCTTTGTATTTTCAGCTTAACTGGGTGTAGTAGCTTGGCTAATGGCCTTGCCGAATTAACAGGTCTTTCGTTCTTGCATGATAGGCGTAGTAGTGCAGTTATTACCTTAGATGAGAATATTGAAGATAGTGCAATCATTGAATTACATGCTTTAGATGATGTAAAGGAGCATGCCCACTTTAATATTACTTCTTATAATGGTAAAGTGCTGGTCACAGGTGAGGCTGAGTCTGAAGCTATACGAGAAAAAATAATTGCAAATATACGAATTATTTCTGGTGTAAAATTGGTGCATAATGAGCTGGTCGTTGCTCCTATCTCGACTATGCAAGAGCGTAGTGGGGATGCATTAATAACAATTAAAGTTAAAGATGCACTAACCGAGGTGAAAGGAAAACCTGGTTTTGATGCAACGCGGGTTAAAGTTATTACGGAAAGAAAAGTAGTGTATTTGATGGGCATTGTGCATGAGGAAGAGGGAATCGCGGCTGCAAAAGTAGTGCAAAATGTTACTGGAGTAAGTAAAATTGTGGCTGTTTTCGAATATATAGACTACACAAACAAAAATAATTAAAGAAAAGGAAGGTTTCTTTTTTTGTGTTTAAAAAATCAATAAACCTCTTCAAAATGGTGAGGTTAGTTGTTGTTAATTAAAGGATGTATGGGCAATTAATTGCTCAATTATGGAATTAAGCAAAGCTTAAAGTAGGGTGTGAATAGAATAAGCAGAAAGTTTTTAATGGATTAAGCAATAGATTAGGGTTTGACAGAAGCCTGCTTTCTGATTTAAAGTTCCGTTCGCATAAAAATAAAAGTATGTAACAAAATTATAACTAAATCGGAGTACATAACATGGCAACACCATTAATTCAAATGGCATTAGATTCTTTAGATTTCGACGCAACTATCGCACTTGCTGAGCAAGTAGCTGAATCAGTTGATATCTTCGAAATCGGTACACCATGTATCAAACACAATGGTATTAACTTAGTAACAGAATTAAAAGCTAGATTTCCAAACAAATTGTTATTAGTTGACCTTAAAACAATGGATGCTGGCGAATACGAAGCAACTCCTTTTTATGCTGCTGGTGCAGATATCTGTACAGTATTAGGTGTTTCTGGTTTAGCAACTTGTAAAGGTGTTATCGCTGCTGCAAACGCTTATGGCGCAGAAGCTCAAATTGATTTAATCAATGTTGATGATAAAACAGCTTGCGCACTTGCAACTGTAGAAGCTGGCGCACAAATCGTTGGTGTACACACAGGTCTTGACGCTCAAGCGGCTGGCGACACACCATTCAATGATTTAGCTGCTATTGCTGACTTAGGTTTAAGCGTTCGTGTTTCTGTTGCTGGTGGTATTAACCAATCTACAGTTCAAGACGTAGTTCGTGCTGGTGCATCTATCATTGTTGTTGGTGCAGCTATCTACGGTGCGGCATCTCCAGCTGAAGCAGCACGTGAAATTCGTGAATTAGTTGACGCTGCATAAGGACTAATATTATGCATCAACAACTTGTCGTAGATAAATTATCCAGCATTCTTGAAGCAACTGATGACTCGTATGATGAAAAGTTGACAGCAATGCTTGATAAAGCAAATCGTATTTTTCTAGCGGGTGCTGGTCGTTCTAAGCTTGTAGGTAACTTTTTTGCCATGAGATTAGTACACAGCGGTTACGATGTTAGTGTTGTAGGTGAGATTGTCACGCCAAGCATTAAACAAGGTGATTTATTAATCATTATTTCAGGCTCTGGTGAGACTGAACAATTGGTTGCCTTTACAAAGAAAGCGAAAGATGTTGGCGCTGATATTATGTTGATCTCAACAAAAAGCGATTCAACTATCGGTGATTTAGCTGATGGTGTGTTTCAAATCGGTACTCCTGAGATGTATGCTAAAGTCAAGGGTATGCCTATGGGAACAGTGTTTGAATTGTCAACATTATTGTTTTTAGAGTCTACCGTTTCTCATATTATTCATGAGAAAGGTATTCCAGAAGAAATAATGAGAGAAAGACACGCTAACATGGAATAGAAAATAAACGAGTAGCTTTGCTACTCGTTTTTTTTATTACTTGAAAGAATCACAGAATAGACATGCTTTAACACATGTCTATTTTTACGTTTAATAACTTATAAAATAACTCAGGAGAAGAATATGTCTTCGCGCAGAAAACTAGCGAACGCCATACGCGCTTTGAGCATGGATGCAGTTCAAAAAGCTAAATCAGGTCATCCTGGTGCACCTATGGGCATGGCGGATATCGCCGAAGTATTGTGGAATGACCATTTAAAGCATAATCCAACCAACCCTGATTGGGCTGATCGCGACCGTTTTGTATTATCAAACGGTCATGGATCTATGTTAATTTATTCATTATTACATTTGACAGGTTACGACCTGCCTATGGATGAATTAAAAACATTCCGTCAATTACATTCAAAATGCGCAGGTCATCCTGAGTACAGTTATGCGCCTGGCATTGAGACAACGACAGGTCCTTTAGGTCAAGGTATTACCAATGGTGTTGGTTTTGCAATGGCTGAAAAGTTGCTTGCTGCTGAATTCAACCGTCCTGGACATGATATTGTTGATCACCATACTTATGTATTTTTAGGTGATGGTTGTTTGATGGAAGGTATCTCTCATGAAGCTTGCTCTTTAGCAGGTACGTGGGGCTTAGGTAACTTAATCGCGTTCTGGGATGATAATAATATCTCTATTGATGGTCACATTGATGGTTGGTATACAGATGATACTGTTAGACGTTTTGAGTCTTACGGATGGCATGTTATCTCTGTAGACGGACATGACTCTGATGCAATCAATGCTGCGATTGTTTTAGCTAAAGCGGTTACAGATAAACCTTCAATGATTTGTTGTAAAACAATCATTGGTTTTGGTTCTCCTAATAAAAGCGGTAGCCATGACTGTCACGGTGCTGCATTAGGTGATGAAGAAGTTGCATTAACACGCGAGCAACTAGGTTGGACTTTTGCCCCTTTTGAAATTCCTGCTGATGTTTACGCAGGTTGGGATGCTAAAACTGCTGGTGCGGAAAAAGAATCTTCGTGGGATGTTAAATTTGCAGCCTACACAAAAGAATTTCCAGAATTAGCGAAAGAATTTACACGCCGTATGGCGAAAGAATTACCTGCAAATTGGAAAGAAGCAACGGATGCAATTATTGCTGAAACTAACGAAGCTGCAGCAAGTGTTGCATCTCGTAAAGCGTCACAAAATATCATTGCAGCACTAGCGCCTGTACTTCCTGAATTTTTAGGTGGATCTGCTGATTTAACTGGATCTAACTTAACAAGTTGTGCTGATTTCAAACATGTTAGCGGTAAAGAGAATGGTAACTACATCTCTTACGGTGTACGTGAATTCGGTATGTACGCGATCATGAACGGTATGGCTCTACACGGTGGTTTAATGCCATTCGGTGGAACATTCCATATGTTCTCTGATTATGCAAAAAGTGCATTCCGTATGGCTGCATTGATGAAAATTCGTACGGTTGCAGTCTTAACTCATGACTCTATCGGTCAGGGTGAAGATGGCCCGACTCATCAGCCTATCGAGAACACATCTGCAATGCGTTACATTCCAAATATGGATGTATGGCGTCCTGCTGATTCAGTTGAGGTTGCTGTTGCATGGACTGCTGCTGTTGAGCGTTTAGATGGTCCATCTAGCTTAGTATTAAGTCGTCAAGGCATTCCTGGTCGTAAACATGACGTAGCTGACTTTGCTGCTATGCGTAAAGGTGCATATGTATTATCAGAAGCTAAAGGTGATGCGCAAGTTATCTTAATTGCAACAGGCTCTGAAGTTGATTTAGCGGCTAAAGCTCAAGACGCACTTGCAGCTGAAGGTATTAATGCTCGCGTTGTTTCTATGCCATCGACCAATGTGTTTGATCGTCAAGATCAAGCTTATAAAGATAGTATCTTAATTCCAGGCGTTAAACGTGTTGCGATTGAAGCAGGTGTTACTGACTTCTGGCGTAAATATGTTGGCTTAGAAGGTGGTGTTGTTGGTATCGATACATTTGGTGAATCTGCACCAGGCGGAGTATTGATGGAGCACTTTGGCTTCACAGTTGATAATGTTGTTAAAACTGTAAAAGAAGTTTTATAGTCTAAAAAACGTATAGAGGAGATTTTTCTCCTCATTTACGAATAGCCACTGATTAGTTATACTTGATCAGTGGCTTCCTTCGTTTCTTACGACATATAGGTGAATTGCGTGAAAAAAAATAATATCAAAAAAGGCATATTTACTGCCTTATTCCTTGCAAGTCCTCTTGTAATGGCGGGGAATGACTACCCGGCAGCGGACTTTCAACCCAAAGTTTTATTCCAAGATGCAGACTATAAGCATGAAGGCTCTTCATCTAATAGTTCAGCTGCAACTTTAGGCGAAAAAACAAAGCCAGATGCTAATTATCCAGCAGCTACTTTTCAGCCAGAAGTGCTTTATCACGATACAGAATATAAGCATAAAAAAGTAGATATAAATAATGAATCGATTACTTTAGCTGTGTGGACAGAAAAAGTAGAAGAAGAGGCAGCTGAGGCTGCGGCAGCAGGTGAAGAATCTTCAATGAACCCTCTTTTTGCTATCGTTGTTTTAGGCGTTGCAGGTTTTTTGTACTCTAAAAAATCTAAAGGCACAGCTAAAACTAAAGGGCAGGCTAAATCTGGCGGTTTTTTTAGTAAACGTAAAGCTAAATCAAGCACTGAAAGTGCAAGCGGTTTAACTGGAGTAGCTAAATACTTGCAGAGCAAAGCACCTAAACTTTCAGGGGTAGCGAAATATTTAGAAGCAAACCAACCAACACCTAAATCAGGTGTTGCTAAATATGTTGCTAAAAGAGTTGTAGAACAGAAAAAAGCTGCGGCAAACAAAACCACAGGCGTAGAAAAGTATATGCGTAACCAGAACCGGGGGTAAGTATGTTTGGCTTTATATCAGATATTTTTTCCAGTAAAAAATCATCCACTCAAGCTGTTTATCGTAGTGATGAAGGCGTAAGTGCATCTTCGGATGGGCTGACTGGAGTCGCTAAGTATTTAAATGAGAACAGTGCAACCTCTAGAGGGCCAAGCGGTGTCGATAAATACCTGCAAGGACAAGCGAAAACAAGTAGTGTGGCTAAGTATGTCGCAAGACAGGCTATTGCTGCTAAGCAAGCTAATAAAGCTAAAGTTGCTGTCAAAGGCGCAACAGGTGTAGCTAAGTACTTAGCGGATAATGTTGATGCAAAGCCAGTCAAAAGTGGTGTTTCTAAGTATTTAGAGACTCGCAAAGTAACAACAGTTACTAGTGTTAGTAAATATATGCTTAAACTCTCACTAGAGGCTAAAAACAAACCTGCAGTTGTTAGTAATAAGCTAACAGGTGTGGCTCAATATTTAGAGAGCAAGCCAAAGCATACGACTAGCAGCGTGGCTAAATATTTAGCAAAACAAGTTAGTGCTGCAAAGCAGGTTGCTGTAGAAGCTATTGATGAAGTGGCTGACCCAGTTGTTGCTTTAACAGGTGTTGAAAAATACTTGAGCCAACAAGCAGGCTAGTTTCAATATTTAGTACTTATTACTTTCAGTCTTGAATAGGCTGAAGGTAATAATATTTGTTACAATATTCAGACTGGACTATCAATTAAATCCACTTTTCTTAACTACATTAGAATTAAGAAAAGTGGATTTATTGTTTGCTCTGTCTATATAAATTGCATAACTTATATAGACAGAGAATATTACGAATTAAGAAAACTGAAGCTATAACAAAATTTAGCTTAGTAGCGCTAGAATCAATTCTTGCGTGCATCCTGATTTATCGACACAGTAGTGTGTTGTTTTTTATTACTAATTATAAAAGGTGTCAATATATGGCTAATTTATTAGATCAACTTAAAGCAGTAACGGTTGCTGTTTCTGATACAGGTGATATCGGTGCAATCGAAAAGTTCACACCGCGTGATGCAACAACTAACCCTTCATTGATTACTGCGGCAGCTCAAATGCCTCAATATCAAGGTATTGTTGATGATACATTAAAGGGGGCTCGTGAAACTCTAGGTGCAGCAGCATCAGCTACAGAGGTGGCTTCACTTGCATTTGACCGTTTAGCAGTGTCTTTCGGCCTTAAAATTCTTGAGATCGTACCTGGTCGTGTTTCTACTGAGGTAGATGCACGTCTTTCTTTTGATAAAGATGCAAGTATTGCTAAAGGTCGTGATTTAATTGCCCAATATGAAGCCGCTGGTGTAAACCGTGAGCGTGTTTTAATTAAAGTTGCGGCTACTTGGGAAGGTATTCAAGCAGCAGCAGTTCTTGAGAAAGAAGGAATTCATACTAACTTAACATTGATTTTCGGTAAACACCAAGCGATTGCATGTGCGCAAAATGGTATTACCTTAATTTCTCCGTTTGTTGGTCGTATTCTTGACTGGTACAAAAAAGATACAGGTCGTGATTCTTATGAGTCGGCTGAAGATCCAGGTGTTGTTTCTGTAACAGAGATTTACAACTATTACAAAAAATTTGGTTTTAAAACTGAAATTATGGGTGCAAGCTTCCGTAACCTAGGTGAAATTACTGAATTAGCGGGCTGTGATTTATTAACTATTGCTCCTGCTTTATTGGCAGAATTGCAAACAACTGAAGGTGATTTACCTCGGAAACTTGATCCTGCAAAAGCAGCATTAATGGATATTGAAGAAATTAATGTTGATAAAGCAACTTTTGATAAAATGCATAAGGCTGACCGTATGGCAACTGATAAACTTGCTGAAGGTATTCAAGGTTTCGAAAAGGCAATTATTACTTTAGAAGAAATACTAGCTAAACGTTTAGCTGAATTAGAAGCTTAATTTTTACTTTAAGCAACTAAGAAAAAGGCCTACTTTGTAGGCCTTTTTTTTGTCTGAAATTTAGCCTGCTAACAAAGTGGAGTTGTGGCTTTGTCCTTCATATGTTAACGGCAATGCCTAACATGTGTACTATGTCACTATTTCACGCTTATGGTCACGGTTGAAAATTTAAGAGCGAATGCAGCTAAGCTTGCTAACATATTTTCTGGTTTTTGCTCGTGAGATGGTGTGGACAAAGTTCTATTATTGAGCTCCATATGATGTTTGATGTGAATTATACCAATCCCAATAAATACTCATATTAATATGGCCCATTTTCTGGCGCATAATGATTGGATATTACTGGGGCACGTAACAAATTTATTCCACGCTTCACAGCAAGCTTCAACAATATGCTCATAATCTTTAAAACATCGGTTTGCTAGGCTCCGGTGCCGTAGTTGTTGCCAAACTTGCTCGACTGGATTAAGTTCTGGTGAATAAGGAGGAAGTGGCACAATCGATATATTTTCAGGCACTTCAAGTTTTCCTGTTAAATGCCATGCCGCTTTATCAACAACCAATACAGCATGCTTGCCTGGAGAGACTGATTCTGAAATCACTTCAAGGTGATACTGCATTCCCTCCGTATTGGCTTTGGGCATAACGATGCCAGCAGCTTTGCCATTAGCAGGGCAGACGGCACCAAATATATAGGCTGCATTAAACTGCTGTTGTCGAATGACTCGGGGCCGCGTTCCTTTGTTCGCCCAAATGCGAGTAACGGTTCCTCGCTGTCCTACCCGCGCTTCATCTTGAAACCAAACTTCAGTATCTTTTATATCAATGGAGTTCGGTATTAAGTTCTGGACTATTTGACTGAAGTTTTTTTAAAATCATCTTGTGCGGTTTGATCTTGCTTTGGATGTTTTGAACGAACTGTTATCCAAACAATATTTAACCGAGCCAATAGGTTATAAACGCTATTTAGACAGCATTTTATTTGAAACTGCTCGTCCAATAATTGACGTATATCATGGCCTGTTATTCGCCCACCGAC
>JAUVAA010000211.1 GCA_030591965.1 bacterium | reverse complement strand
TATTCAGTATAATCCCCCTCCTTATCAAGGAGGGGCTAGGGGAGGTTTTATATTTAATTAAAATCTAAATAATATCAAAGACCTATGTTTTTATAGATCCCCCCTCAATCCCCCCTTCTCAAGGGGGAGGCTAAAATCACAATACTTTCACAGCCTCTCCAGCTTGGGAATGCATGTAACAACAGCTCTGCTGTGACTTTCGGTAAGTAGAGCTTACCTCCCACGCATTCCCAAACGGAGTTTGGGAATGAGAAAATCTGCAACGTTAAATATTCAACTCTCAAAAGCTAATTTATCACCAAAGCTTTCTTGCCAATCGCTACTAAACTGATCAACTGCAGGCTGTACGGCTGGGTGATTCATCATTTGTTCGGCTATATCTACAGGTAAAGTAATTGAGGCAACCCCGAGTTGTAAAATATCCAAGACTTGCTGCGTGTTTTTAAAGCTGGCTGGAAGTAGTTTTGTTGATAAACCTTGTTGATTGATTAGGTTCTGTAGATCAGCGACCACAGCAATTCCATTAGCGCCCATTGCATCGATGCGATTAACATAAGGGGCTAAGTAATCCGCACCACATAAAGCAGCAAAAAATCCTTGCTGCACACTGTAAATAGCGGTTGCTAATACAGTGATTCCCTCGGCTTTCATTAATTTTATAGCCGCTAAACCAATACGTGTTGCCGGTACTTTGACCACAATATCATAAGGTAAGGCATGTAGTTTTATGGCTTCTGCCAGCATGTCTTCAGCTGTTTGACTAACCACTTGCACATGAAGTCGAGCTTGCCCATTGAGGGCTTTAGCTAAAGCAGGTAGGGCTTGGTTAACACCAAGCCCAGCTTTGGCTAAAATGGATGGGTTAGTGGTGACACCAAAAACAGGTAAAGATTGATTAAGGCTGGCAACTTGTTGTGCATCAGCGGTATCGAGGTAAAGTTCAAACATAATATTTATTTAGATGAATGGTTAGCTTGGGCTTGGATCGCAGTCATAACTACAGTATTAACAATGTCTGTGACCGTACACCCCCGGCTTAAATCGTTCACAGGTTTATTTAAGCCTTGTAAAATAGGCCCGATAGCAATAGCACCAGAAGAGCGTTGTACGGCTTTATAGGTATTATTGCCGGTATTAAGATCAGGAAAAATAAACACAGTCGCATGTCCTGCAACTTCACTTTCAGGCAGTTTTGTTTTAGCTACGCCCGCATCGACAGCAGCATCATATTGCATAGGACCTTCTAGTTTTAATTCAGGGTGCGCTTTTTTAGCTAGTTTGACGGCCTGTCTTACTTTATCAACCGCTACGCCTTTACCTGACTCGCCAGTGGAATAAGAGAGCATGGCAATACGCGGCGTAATATTAAACATTTCAGCCGTTTGTGCCGCACTGATAGCAATATCTGCAAGCTCTTGAGCATTCGGGTCGGGGTTGACTGCACAGTCGCCATAAACTAAAACTCTATCCTCTAAACACATAAAAAAGACACTGGAAACAATCGAGGTTCCCGGTTTAGTTTTAATGATTTGAAAAGCAGGGCGAATAGTATGCTGAGTAGTATGTACTGCACCAGACACCATGCCGTCTGCATCACCCGTATGGATCATCATTGTGCCGAAATAACTGACATCTGACAGGGTATCAAAAGCCATATCATAAGTGATGCCTTTTTCTTTGCGTAATTCATAATATTGCTCTGCGTAAAGCTCACGTAATTCAGACTGCAGAGGATCAATAATATTAACAGCATCTAAATGCAGGCCTAATTTTTTGATTTTCTGCTGAATATCTTCGACATTGCCTAATAGCGTCAGCTTAACGACATTTCTTAATAACAGAATTTCAGCCGCATGCAAAATCCGCTCTTCACAGCCTTCAGGTAAAACAATATGTTGCTGATTAGCTTGAGCGCGTTGCATTTGCTCATACTCAAACATTAAAGGTGTCACGCGGTCAGAGTGTTGCGCGACAAGTCGCTGTTTTAGTTCGTCAAAGCTTAAATTACTTTCGACTAAACCTAAAGCCGTGGCAATTTTGCGTTCGTCTTGCGAATAAATCTGAGCTTTGATTGCTTTTACTTTCATGGCCGCACTAAAAGTATCTTCTTTGATCGATAATACGGTAAAAGGCGTATCATCGAAGCCCTCTAGTAAATGCCTTATTTGTTTGGCAGTATTTTTCTTTCCGGTTAATAGTAAACCAGCAATTTGCGGGTAATTGGTAGAGGTGTAGGCCATAAAACAAGCGAGAATAATATCTGCTCGATCACTTGGCGTAATCACTAAGTCGCCAGCCTCAAGATAATCTAAAAAACCGGGCACTTGCATTGCAGCGACTTTATATTGGCTAACTAAGCGGTTTAAAGATTGTTTCTCACCTAATATGACCTCGGCATTAAGCTGACGCGCAATATTGCCAACGCTCGGCTTCTCTAATGACGGCTCGGCAGGAACAATATAAACAGGAAAACGGCTCTCTGGATTGTGCTTGAAGCGCATGCGCAGGGTTTCAATTTGATCCGTGGCAACACCGTTAATAACGCTCGCTAATAAATCACAATCAAATTCAGTTAAAACATGTTTAAGTCGATTGACTGCATCGACAATTTGTAAGTTATTGCGCCCTTGGCCTTGAACTACTGGCATAATCAAGCAGCCTAGGTTATTGGCTACCTCGGCATTAAAATCAAATTCAAAAATAGAATTGTCACCGACATAATCAGGCCCAACGCATAAAACATGGTCACACTCTTTAGTAAGGGTGCGGTATTTGGTTAAAATCCGTTTTAATAATTCATTATATTTATCTTTTTCGATTAAAGCCTGAGCTTCTTCCATATGACAACCGAACATCGCATCATAAGGTAAATCAATTTGATAGCGATGTCTGATTAATTGGATTAATTCATCTTTATCTTCTTGCTCATGAATAATAGGTCTAAAGAAACCAATTTTCCCAGCATAACCCGCTAGCATATCCATCATTGCAAGCATGATAATTGACTTGCCACTGCCTTGCTCGGCACCAGTTACATAAATATTTTGCTTATTCATTAAGTTTCAATCGTCCTTTTTTAAAAGCCTATTAAAAATATGGCTTATAGGCTATATATAAACGTCTACAAGCGGTATAGTTAGCCTTATTATTTTTAGTTTTGTCGGGTATTTATGTCTACACTTAATATTTCAGAGTTATCTATCTTACTGGTAGAGCCTTCATCAACTCAATTAAAAGTTATCATCAAACATCTGCAGCAAGAAGGTATTACGTCAATAGAAGGGGTAACTAGCGGCTCAGCAGCACTGGAAAGTATTAATTTTTATGCGCCTGATTTAGTCATGAGCAGCATGTATTTACCTGACATGACGGCAACGGAACTGGTAACGACGATGAAGCAGTCAGAAGCTAGTCAGAATGTCCCATTTATGTTGATTTCGAGTGAAACTGATTTTAAAGCCCTAGACCCGATTCGACAGGCTGGCGTTATTGCTATTTTACCTAAACCGTTTAATCATGCTGATTTAAATCGTGCTTTAAAATCCACAATTGAGTTCATAGATCCTGAGGAAATTAGCTTAGAGCATTATGATGTTGAAACATTAAGAGTACTGGTTGTTGATGACAGTTTAATGGCAAGGAAGCATATTATCCGCGTTTTAAATAATATGGGCATTACTGACATCACGACGGCTAATGATGGCAAACAAGGTGTTGATATGTTCAGCGCCAATCAAGATGCGTTCGACTTAATTGTTACCGACTATAATATGCCGGTGATGGATGGCCAAGAATTAATTCAATTTATCCGCCAAGAGATGGGTAATACGCTTATTCCCATTTTAATGGTTACTAGCGAAGACAATGAAATGCGCTTAAATAATATACAGCAATCGGGTGTATCCGCTATTTGTGATAAACCTTTTGAGCCGCAAACAGTGAAAGAAATGTTGTTTAGGGTGATGGATTAAACGGGGAGAAATAAGCCAAAAATTAAGGACATGATAAACATCATAATTAATATTTTTTTCATTTTCGTTTACCTTGGATCATCTTGTTTTTATAAAACCTAACGCCTTGGTCACTTGACGCTGGAAGATATACGGTGAACTTCAACAACGCACTAAACTTTGATATAAAATGACCTTTGAGAACGAACTGCGCTGTCAACGGTCAGCTGTGTTTTTTTTGGTACGCCCAGCATGGGCGTGAACTAATGAGGTGAAAGTCCCCTGTAGGAGAACCTACCTTATTCATTTATATTTCGAATAAGTATAACTACTAGCCGACGGCACCACAACCCCGCGAGGTGTTGTGAGAAGGAAGCCCGAGCGAAAAACTACGAGCTTATGAACAAGAATGTCACACAGGCCGAGTGGTATAGGTGAGTTAGCCAATGATAGCGAAACCCACAGGGTCGCGAGATACGGTAAATGGCAAGGCAGTGTAGTGACAGTTTACGTTCTTATCTGGGGAGATCTGTTTAACTTGCGATGCAGGTT
>JAUVAA010000144.1 GCA_030591965.1 bacterium | reverse complement strand
TAAGTCTATGGGTTTTATCTACGTCGCAGACTCTTTGGTCTCAGCCCGTATGCAAACTCTAGTCATATACTTTGATATAATGCTAGCTAAGCAATATATCATGCTTTGGAGAGATACAAGCCCGTATGCAGTTTACGGAATACGGGAGATCAGCACAACGAATACCCCGCACTACACCTAAAGCCATCATTCAAAATCACACCTCCTAATTTCTGTAACATAAGGTAGCGCTGCAAGCTTATTCAATATATCTTTCCAGTGCGACTGATGTGTCTCACCGATACTCAGCGCTTGGTTTGTTGCACAAGTAATACGGCCACGCGAACTAGGGTGAATTTGCACGCTAGGATCAATCCGTTGTACCTCTTGATACACACTATTATCTGCTGGCACACAAAACTCATAAGCGACCGACACCAAGCCACCTGCTGAACCACGCAAACCATCAGGACGAATTTCATCTAAACTGAATTTAATCTTAGGGGATGACCGTTGCGCTGATTGTTCTACCGAGGATAAACCAACACACCCCGCCATTACCATACAAACAAGAACCAACGATATGATTTTCAAATAGGACATGTTTATGCTCATTTTATAAAGCCCAGCAAGCCCGTATGGAGTTTACGGAATACGGGAGATCAGCGCGACGAACACCTCGTATTACGCAGGCTTCACACAGGCTACTTGCTTGGGTTGCTCACACAATTCATTCTTATTCGTTATGCTCCTAATATATACGAACCTCAAGATTTTTCCCCAAAGAACTAGCAAACTTTTCAAGTGTTGAAAGCTTTACGTCTTCAGCATGATTTTCTATTCTTGAAATAGCTGATTTTTTTGTACTTAGGCGGGCTGCTAACTCTTCCTGTGTTATCCCCGCATTTTCTCTTGCTTCTTTGAGCATAAGTCCGATTTTAAAGGCTTGATAACCTTCATCAAAATTTAAAGAAAAACTTTCATCCAGCTTTTTTCTTTCAGATATATATTTTTTTAAATCACTCACTATTTTTTCCTCGCTAGGTAAACTTGCTTTCGTTGTTCTGAGAGAAGAATTTCAGGTTTAGGCGTTTTCTGTGTTTTCTTTTGAAATCCATTTGTTAATACTATGAAGCTACCCGCATCAAAGAACCCTAAAAATCTAAAAATATTACCTCCGATTTGTACACGAATTTCCCAGATGTCATCAGTATTGGCTAGCTTCTTTAGAAAAGTCGCTGGAACTTTATCTAATTCCTCAACTATTTGCATAACCCACGCTACTTTTTGTGCTTGTTTACTATTTAAGCTATTTAGAAAGTCCTCAACAGGACATTCACCAGACTCAGTCTTGTAAAATAATATTTCTCTCATTCGTGAGATGTTAACTTACAAGTAAACTATCTGGCAAGGTGATATTTTTCTATTGAAATACCTACACTACACATTAATAGTATAAAATGAAAAGAACCTAACTTCAGCAAACCTCATATAAAACACACCATGTACGATTACCTAGCGCTGATTTCTAATATCTGTTTATTCAAAAAAAGCCCACAAGACATTACTTGTTCGCAAACCATCTTACGCTGGTCTCTTATTGGCTATGCCATCATCAGCTTTATGCTCATTCAGATATCGGTTGATGAACTAAGTGCCCTGCTTCAAGTAGTTGTAGAGCTTATTATCATTCTAAGCTTTTCCAGCTTAGCGCTAACGATTGCTAAAAAACCTCAGCGTTTTGTACAAACCACTTGCGCTCTACTCGGCACAGATGCACTGATCAGCCTTGGCGCCATGCCTGCGGTTGCCACATTGAGCATTAACCCGAACAATGCGCAGTCCTTTTTAGCAATGCTCGGACTGATGATATGGCATTGGCTCATTACCGCACATATTATTCGTCATGCCTTGAGCCAGTCCTTTTCCGTTGCTTTAGGCATTGCTTTTTTATATATCTTTAGCGCTTATCAAATTATGGGCGTATTATTTCCAGCAATAACCCCGACCAATTAGGAGAGCTTTCATGAACAATTATCAACACATTCTATTAGCTGCTGATTTTTCCGAACATGGCGAAGTCGTCGCTCAAAAAGCTCATTATTTAGCCACAAAATATAATGCTAAATTGAGTATTATTCATATAGTCGACTACCTACCTATAACTGATGCAGCTTATGGCCCAGTCATTCCCTTCGATCTTGATTTAAACGAAGAGCTAATGAATACGGCAAAAAAACGTTTGGCTGATATTGCCAAAAAACTGGAGGTACCCGCAGATCGGCAATTTTTAGAAATGGGCAGTACAGCCCTAGAGATTGTAGAGACTGCTGAAGAACAACATGTCGACCTGATTATTGTTGGCTCTCATGGCCGACATGGCTTAGCCTTACTACTAGGTTCAACGGCTAACGGTGTCTTACATCATGCAAAATGCGACGTTTTAGCTGTGCGCCTGCAAGGAAACTAAGTTCATGCAACACCTTATTTTAGGCGGCGCTCGCTCTGGTAAAAGTCGCTATGCCGAACAGCTTGCCCAAGCTAGTAACAAAGAGGTCATTTACATTGCTACAGGTACTGCTGGCGATGAAGAAATGCAAGAGCGTATAAACAAACATCAAACAGACCGCCCTAGATATTGGCAAACGGTAGAAGAACCTTTCCTGTTAGCGGATAAGTTAGCAGAATACGACAATACGCGGCATTTCATATTAGTTGATTGCTTAACCTTATGGCTATCAAATATTCTCTTTGATCCTCAAGGCGACTATCAGGAAGATGTCTTTTTACAACAAAAGCAGGCTTTTCTGAACGTATTACCCACTCTGCAAACAGATGTCATTTTGGTGAGTAATGAAGTCGGTTCGGGCATTATTCCTATGAATAGCATGAGCCGCCGCTTTGTTGATGAAGCAGGACGCTTACACCAGCAAGTTGCGCAGATTTGCCCACAAGTCACACTTATCACTGCTGGACTAGCACAACGGTTAAAACACTAATGAACTGGCTAACACTCCCTATTGCCTCGCCTGATCAACGCTATCTATTAGCCGCGATCAGCCGCCAAAAGCAACTAACAAAACCCGCTGGCTCTTTAGGTGAACTTGAACAAATTGCCATACGCATTGCAGCCATGCAAGCCACCGATAAGCCTAGTGTCGATAAAGTGTGGATCAGTATTTTTGCTGCGGATCATGGCATTGCCGAGGCTGCTGTATCAGCTTTCCCACAAGCCGTTACCGCGGAAATGGTGAAAAATTTTGTACACGGTGGCGCTGCGATCAGTGTACTCGCACAGCAGCACCAAGCTCACTTAGAAATTATTGATATTGGAGTTGCTAGTCAATTAACAGGGCTAGCGATTATTAATCAGAAAATTGCTCTTGGTACGGCTAACTTTTTAACTCAGTCGGCAATGACTCAAACGCAATTACAAAGTGCATTGCAAGTAGGAAGGGAGGCGGTCACTAGAGCACTAGCTGATAATAGCCAGCTATTTATTGGCGGGGAAATGGGCATTGCTAATACTAGCAGTGCAACAGCTATTGCTTGTAGCTTACTTAATTTAAGCGCCGAGCAGCTGACTGGGGCTGGCACTGGTTTAGATAGTCTAGGCATACAACACAAAGCAGACATTATTCAACAAGCATTAGATAAGCATAAAGATATTAGCCCTATGCCACTGACGGTCTTACAGCATTTAGGTGGTTTTGAAATTGCCGCATTAACTGGTGCCTATATGGCCGCTGCTCAACAACAACTGCCCACCTTAGTCGATGGTTTTATCTGTAGTGTCGCAGCTTTTGTAGCTTTGCGCATTAATCCAGATATAAAGCCGTGGTTGATATTTGCACATTGCTCTCAAGAGCAAGGACATCAACTTATTTTAGATGCTTTGGAAGCAAAGCCTTTATTAAATCTTAATATGCGCTTAGGCGAAGCCAGCGGTGCGGCTTTGGCGATTCCGTTATTACGTTCTGCCTGTGCTTTACATTCGCAAATGGCAACTTTTGAGCAAGCTCAGGTTTCTCAAAGTTAAAAAAACGCGATTATATGTAGGGCGGACTTCAGTCCGCCCTACCCTTTATTAGCTTAAATCTCTTTCAAGCCCAAGACATCTTGCATATCATACAGTCCATTTTTCTGCGACTCTAACCATACGGCAGCTCTTACAGCGCCATTAGCAAAAGTCATGCGACTAGTGGCTTTATGGGTAATTTCTACACGCTCGCCTTCATCAGCGAACATAACCGTATGTTCGCCAACAATATCACCAGCACGAATCGTAGAAAAACCAATGGTTTTACGATCACGCTCACCAGTGTCACCTTCACGCCCATAAATAGCACAATCTTTTAAATCACGCCCTAAGGTATCAGCAATCACTTCGCCCATGCGTAAGGCAGTGCCTGATGGTGCATCGACTTTATGCCTATGATGCGCTTCAATCACCTCAATATCGGTATAGTCACCCATCACTTTCGCAGTCATTTCTAACAACTTTAGCGACAAGTTAACACCTACACTCATATTAGGTGCCAGTACGATAGCAATATCTTTAGCGGCTACTGCGATTTTTGCTTTTTGCTCTTCAGAGTAACCCGTTGTACCAATAATCACTTGCTTGCCTGCTTGGCGACACAACTCTATATACTGCATAGACGGTTCAGGACGAGTGAAATCAATCAGTACATCAAACTGATCCAAAACTTTGGATAAATCATCTTGCACGGCAATATTAATTGCTCCAATGCCAGCTAAATCACCCGCATCTTTATCTAAAGAAGCGCTACCAGCTCGAGTAACGGCAACACTTAAACTGGTTTTCTCAGCTAGCTCCGCCGCTTTAATCAAGCATAAGCCCATACGCCCTGAAGCGCCAACTACTGCAACTCTTATCATCTTGATTATCCTGTTAATTTATCGATAAAGCTTTTCACACCACCTATCCACGTATGTTCTTGAGGGCTGTGCTTCTTGCCACCACCCGTTAATGAATCTTGGAATTGCTGAAGCAATGCAGTTTGCTCTTTAGTTAATTTAACTGGCGTTTCAATCTGCACACGACACATCAAGTCACCCACCGCGCCACCACGAACAGGTTTTACGCCTTTACCGCGCAGCCTGAATAACTTACCTGTTTGCGTTTCTGCAGGTATTTTTAATTTTACTTTACCCGTTAATGTAGGCACTTCTAATTCACCACCTAAACAAGCCGCTGGAATACTAATCGGTACTTCACAGTACAAATTAGCGCCATCACGAGTAAAAATTGGATGATCTTTTACTTGAATTTGTACATATAAATCACCCGATGGTCCACCGTGAGCACCTGCTTCACCCTCACCACCTAAACGAATACGATCCCCAGTATCAACACCCTCAGGCACTTTAACTGATAAGGTTTTATTTTCTTGTACGCGCCCTTGCCCGTGACACTTACGGCAAGGATCTTTAATTTGTTGACCAGCACCATGACAAGTAGGGCAAGTTTGCTGCACAGAGAAGAACCCCTGTTGCATTCTGACTTGGCCATGTCCTTGACAAGTTGTACAAGTTACTGGGCTAGAGCCTTTTTTAGCACCTGTACCGCTACACTCACCACAAGTTGTCAGTACCGGTACGCGAATTTTAGCTTCTGTACCACCAACGGCTTCTTCTAAGGTTAATTCTAGGTTATAACGTAAATCTGCACCACGCTGCACACTGCTACGCTGACGACCACCTCCTCCGCCTCCGCCACCGAAAATATCACCAAAGACATCGCCGAAAACATCGCTAAATCCTTCAGCACCGCCACCACCAAAACCACCGCCTCGCGAGCCATCAACACCAGCATGACCGAATTGATCGTAGGCTGAACGCTTTTGTGGGTCTGATAAAACTTCGTATGCTTCTTTCACTAATTTAAATTGTGCTTCAGCATCTTCTGGCTTGTCTTTATTTCTATCAGGATGAAATTTCATCGCCATTTTGCGATAACTTTTCTTTATCTCTGCTTCACTTGCGTTTTTATCAACACCCAGTAGCTTATAAAAATCTTGTTTTGCCATGTTTTTAGTCCGTACCCTAACTAAGTCAGGGTCTAACCCCTGCTAAAATTATTTTATAAATCCTGTCACTCGAGAGGTTTACTAAGTAAAACTCAACAGCCTCAAAGGTCAGTGACAAAAACTATTTTCATTATATTTACTTACAACAACGCCTCGTCACAGATTTATCTGTGCCGAGGCGTATTATCCATTATTAAAATGGCGTAAAAAACGACTTATTTTTTATCGTCGTCTTTAACTTCTTCAAACTCAGCATCAACAACGCTATCGTCTTCCTCTGCAGATGGTTGTTCAGCAGAACCTTCTTCACCTTCTGCGCCAGCTTGCTCTGCATAAGCACGCTCAGCTAACTTACCTGATAACTCAGTTAAAGCCGTTGTTTTAGCTTCGATTGCTTCTTTATCATCGCCTTTAACCGCTTCTTTCAGCTCTTCAACCGCAGCTTCAATTTCAGTTTTTTCTTCTGCACTGACTTTATCACCCAAATCTTCCATTGATTTTTCAGTCGCATTCATCATGCCTTCTGCAGTATTACGTGCAGACACTAACTCGGTGATTTTCCTATCTTCTTCAGCATGTGCTTCAGCATCTTTTACCATACGATCTACTTCTTCGTCCGATAAACCACTAGAAGCTTTAATGATAATAGATTGCTCTTTACCGGTTGCTTTATCTTTTGCTGATACATTTAAGATACCATTAGCATCAATATCAAAAGATACTTCAACTTGTGGTACACCGCGACGTGCTGGTGGAATATCTGATAAATCAAAACGACCTAATGATTTATTACCCGTAGCAACTTCACGCTCACCTTGTAAAACATGGATAGTAACAGCGGTTTGGTTATCTTCAGCTGTTGAGAATGTTTGCGCTGCATTCGTTGGAATAGTCGTATTTTTCTCAATTAACTTAGTCATAACACCACCCATAGTCTCAATACCTAGAGATAGTGGAGTTACATCTAATAATAAAACGTCTTTAACATCGCCGCCTAATACACCCGCTTGAATCGCCGCACCTAAAGCAACTGCTTCATCAGGGTTAACGTCTTTACGTGGCTCTTTACCGAAAATGCTTTCTACCATTTCCTGTACTTTTGGCATACGTGATTGACCACCGACCAAAATAACGTGGTCAATATCTTTAGCAGACATACCAGAATCTTTTAGTGCAGTTAAGCAAGGGCCTTTAGTACGCTCAATTAAATCATCAACTAAAGACTCTAATTTAGCGCGTGTTAATTTAACATTTAAATGTTTAGGGCCTGATGCATCCGCTGTGACATACGGTAAGTTAACATCAGTTTGCTCAGAAGAAGATAATTCGATTTTTGCTTTTTCAGCGGCTTCTTTTAGTCGCTGTAATGCTAATGGATCATTGTGTAAATCAATACCATTGTCTTTTTTAAATTCGCCGGCTAAGAAATCAATAATTCTTAAATCAAAATCTTCACCACCTAAGAAAGTATCACCATTAGTCGCTAATACTTCAAATTGGTGCTCGCCATCTACGTCAGCAATTTCAATAATTGAAATATCGAATGTACCACCACCTAAGTCATAAACTGCGATAGTAGAATCGCCAGGTGTTTGATCCATACCGAATGCTAGTGCAGCAGCAGTAGGCTCGTTAATAATACGCTTTACATCAAGACCAGCAACACGACCCGCATCTTTCGTTGCTTGACGTTGTGAATCATTAAAATAAGCAGGGACAGTAATAACCGCTTCAGTCACTGCTTCACCTAAAAAGGCTTCTGCATCTTTTTTCATTTTCATCAAAACACGTGATGAAATCTCAGGAGCAGCCATCTTTTTACCGTGACATTCTACCCATGCATCGCCATTTTCTGCTTCAACGATTTTATAAGGCACCATTTTGATGTCTTTTTGTAC
>JAUVAA010000043.1 GCA_030591965.1 bacterium | reverse complement strand
TGAGGGGGGATCTATAAAAACATAGGTCTTTGATATTATTTAGATTTTTATTAAATATAAAACCTCCCCTAGCCCCTCCTTGATAAGGAGGGGGATTATACTGAATACTTTCACAGCCTCTTTAGCCGCGATAATGGCATGAACTGTCGTGGCTAAAGCCACTCCCACGAAACATATTAAATGGATACTAAAAGCGTAATACCAACCCCAATATATTTGCACTTAAACTCATATACCCAAGAAAAATCGTCATTCCTGCATGCTTTTAGCAGGAATCTATAGTGTGCGCATGGATTCCCGATTAAAGACTTCGGGAATGACGACCATTACAGTAATTATTTATTGGGATTGGTATAAACTACTTTTGGCACTATATGAAAGATTCCGAACCTTATATTGAAAGATGGAAATCGAACCGCAGTAGCATTGAGTTATTTTAATGTATCAATCGATAATATTGATTCCTATTGGTTGAAGGAATGAGGCAATACAGCAACTTGGATAGTCTTTATATTCTTGATGATGCAAATAAATAACAATTTTTGTTATTTATCGGTATTGGAGTAAACTGCCTACTTATCTTTTTCTCTGTGTGAGGTGAGCCATGAATGTATCCTTAACAAAACCCCTTGAATACTTTGTTCAAGAAAAAGTCGATAGCGGCATGTATGCTTCAGCTAGTGAAGTGATTCGCGCTGGGTTACGCCTGTTAGCGGAATCTGATTTAGATACTCAACTTAAAAAAGGACTGGAGCAGTCAAGTGCTGGCTTAGGTAAGGAGTTGAATGCTGATTTTTCTGAGAAACTCATGCAACAGGTGCAGGAACGTATCGCGCATCATTCATAATGAATTACACGGTAAAGATAATGCCTCAGGCGGAACAAGAACTTGAGGATATTGCTTATTATATTGCGTTAGACAGTCCTAAAATGGCACACAAGTTTGTTAAAGCATTGGTGTCCTCGCTGGTAAAAACACTATCGGTTTTTCCTGAAGGCGGCATCATCTACAAAGGCGATATTAGAACCCTTGCTTACAAACAATACACCGCATTTTACATTGTTAAGAAAATAGAGAGGAGTGTCCACATATTACATATTGTGAACCTTAAAAAACCGTTACCTGAACGAAATATTAGTCTTTAGGCTAAAAAATTTGCCTATCTTATTGGTCTCAGTTCGCTGGTTTAAAGCTATGCAACTTCAGTGCGAGGCTTTAGGGTTTTAATCTTTAAATGCTCGCGTAGCGACACATTGCAGTTTTAACGTGGATAGCGGCCATAAAAGCCAAATAACTGTATAGTTTCACCACGTTATACCTGATTAAAAATTAAAAATGTAATGAATCTTATGTTGAAAGGCGGAAATCGACCCGCAGCAACATTGAGTTATTTTAATGTATCAATCGATACTGACCCTATTGGTTTTCCTATTGGTTTTCTATTGGTTTTCTATTGGTTTTTGTGTTTAAAGAAGAAAGTGAAGCCACTAAAATTTCTCTGGAAAAATCACGCAAAGAAAAAGCAGATCGTAAGGCGGCGATACTAGAGGCAAAAAAGAAATACGAGGCAAGTGCAGCTGCTAGTGTGGCTAATCGTAATCTTATGGCCGCCAAGCTAAACGCACAAACTCAATCCAGTCGCGCAATGAGTGACGCTTGGAACGCATCAAGGGAAAGGTATAAGCAAGGAGAGCGGGATGTAAAGGCGTTATGGGGGTTAGCTGCAGGGAGGGAGACGGTAAAACATGCTCCTCTGCCTATACCGCCACAAATACAAATTTATACGCACCAGCATTGAGAGCGATAAGGTCTTTCGAGGCGTTAGGTGTGGGAAGATGTTTGTGACGTAACAAAATTAATCCTCTTAATTGATGTTTTTACGCCTTCAATATCCAAGAATAAAATCAGTATGTCCTAGTTAAACTCAATCATGGCGCATGGTGCGAATGATTTTGTCCTAGCTAAGGTACAAACTAAAAACTATTAAGAATAGTTAAGGTTAAGAAATTATTTAGACTAAGATAACTGCAAGGAATCACGGCTAAAAAATCAACCCATAAAGTCATGCCATATAAGGCGTGTCGCTGAAAAATCAAGGCTAAATCCGCCCCTTGAATATTGCTTTATAGCCACTAAAAAGAACTATTCAAAACTGACAGTGTAAGAACCACTTTAAAGCCAGACAATACAAGGCTCTAACTAATTTGATTAGCAAAACTGACAGCTATAAATCATTTATTTGATACTGGTCAGTTTTTTATACCTACAATGCCTTAAATTAAAATCATAATGCCCCACTAAGACTAAGTAATGTCGCGTGGTGTAGCCGCTTTTGTCCCACTAAATAATGCGTATGCTATGCCATGCTGACAATAGCTGACATTCAAACTAAAAACTGTTAACATTAAAATCTTATTCTTCAGTAAGAAAACCTATCAAAATATTGCTTCTTAACATGGTAAAACATGGTACTCAAAACATAGTATTTGTCTCACAGATTATTGGCGTTAATGATGGTGTTAAAACTTCAGAAAACTTCATATTTAAAAATGTTGGTTTTTGTAGGTTTCTGCGACTTACTACTAACTAATCATATTGTTTCTGCATGAATGGCTACGGCTACGAGAAGCAGGTAAAAGCTATTTTTCTTCAACACAGATGACAATTATAAGGTCGGATAAAGGGTTCATAGCTGGTTTACTGAGCCGGTTATTAGAAGAATTAACCCTAAGTCAGTTAGGCCTAATAATACTGCCGCGGTAAATAACTGCATAGTGATACTAAGTAACCTATAATCATTACATGAGCAATAAACAAAAAATAAACTATTTTTATGGATATTAACTGGAATTCAGAAAATTTAAGATTGTCTATCTTCTTGACACCCAATAGCGTGCCTAACACGAGCACATGGTGGAAAGAGGTTGTTGGATCTGAGCCGGACACTATTTCTCAGCAGCCTAAAAATGGACTTACACTATATAGTGGGGTATTTAATGAAAACGCCCAACTAACCCTAACAGTACGTCCCGAAAGAATTGATTGGCTGTTATCTATTTCAGAAGAACATTCTAGATCTGTAGCGCTGCCTATTATTGACTTACGAAGTAATACTTTTGATTTAATAGCCCCAAAACTACAATCCTGGTTAGAAAGTTCCTGCCCTTCATGCGTGAGACTCGCCTGGGGTGAAGTTTTACTTGAAAAAGTTAATGATAAAAAAGAAGGATATACTAAACTACAGCCTTACCTACCAAGTATTACACTTGATATTGAAAATAGCTCAGAGTTTAATTATTCAATAAATCGACCTAAAAAACTCCACGATATTAATTACAATAGAATTTCTAGATGGAGTGTTATAAGACTACGTCAACTGAATTTTAATGCAGTTGCCGAACAACCATCACCACAAATTAATGAAGAACTTGCCTGCAGATTAGAAATTGACATTAGTACAAGCTCAAATATTTTAGAAGACCTACCAAGTAATAAAATTACTGAATTTTTTTTAGAATTAACCTCCTTAGCTAAAGAAATTTCTGTCAAGGGCGATAGATGAGCTCGTATTACACTGACAAATACATAAATGATCAAAGTGTTATCGGGTCATCAACAGCCCCTGATGAAACACGCATACTTTTTTTTGAAATCAATGATAACGACTCCACTAAACTTTATAGTGCATATCATGATGAAGATTTTGTTTATGAATTATCAGAAAGTCACGTTTACCAACCTTTATTTATACAAGACAATAAAAGAGACTCTAAACTAGAAAAATCAATAAGTACTGCGCTAGAAAATTTACAATACAATTACCCTTATAATAAAAAAATAAAAAATAAAAAATAGATTATTAGATTTAATCGACATAGATGAAATAGAGGACTGGGAAGCAAAACCATCATTAGGTTCTATTAAATACTTTATTGGATTCATTAATGCTTATAAACCTAGATATCCAGATATAGTTATTTCCCCACAAGGCAACACAAAAGTAGAGTGGCATGAAAATAATGACAATTTATTCACTATAGAGTTTTTCCCAAATGGAGACTGTAAATTTTTATGCTTTTCTACAAACTTACACAACCCTGAAAGAGTAAATAGAATTGGTGGACAAATCACTGTTGACACACTTGATGAATATTTAGAAAAAAAACAAATAAAAAGATTAACTTTATTATGATTGATATACCAAAAAATCATAATGTTGGTAGATACTGCTCAAAAAGAACTATTACTGAAAGCGGCCGTATATCGTCTGTTGCATTTGACATTTATCCCAAAGATGACGGGTATCTATCAGTAAATCACCTAGAAAAAATTGATTTAGATAAAAGTAAGCAAATTAATTATTTAAGGGAATACTATATACAAAAAATACTACGAGGGAAGATTTCAAAAAAAAATGTTGCAAAAATAGCCATATTAAATGTAAACAATACCTATAACCTTATTAACAATAACCCCAGTACCACAGCAATACTTAAGTTTATAGATAAATGTACTAAAGATGATCATTCCTATGCCGGGATATACGGAATTGAAATTGACGATCAAATCGTAAGCCAACTATTAGCCCAGGCTGTCTATGAATCGCATAAGTTATTAGCTTCGACAGTCATTAGCGCTCCTTTCTCATACATAAGTCCACGCGACCCTTCTCTCTCTTCACGAAAATATTCCCTATCCAACCCACTATCAACCAAAGCATCGCCCAAGCTCTTACCGTCCGCATAAGCAATAATACGTACCCCATTTCATATTTTCAGTGAAATCTTGTTTGCACCACGCAACATAGAAACAGTTGCTTGCTTGGCAGCTCTAGCCTTTATCTTTTCTTCCTGGCACTTGCCACGTATTTTTTGTGCGTCAACGCCATTTACTCGGATAGATATATACTTTCCCAATAATTTCAGGACAGCCATCGATAGAGATCTTGAATGAAGCGGCATGTTACGGGGAAAGCTACAAGTTATAGACTCGGCAATGAGTGCTAGTTAATAATGGTTTTTTAAAGGCTTGGAGCTTTAGAAATAATAAGCATATTAAGGTGACTATTTTACAGGGGGTACTTTGTAAGTTTGGGGGTACATGTGGGGGTATAAGTTATATTATTAATTATTAAGTTAATTTTAAATCAATAGATTAGGTGTATTATGTGGATTGTCTCGGGCGCACCATATGACTTTTACCCCCAAATCGTGTTTTAGCTCTGCGCCAAAAATAGACTAAATAAATCAAGAATTTCAGCCTAACAACAATTCGATTTTTAGCGCTGTTATATTAAAAATAGCGTGCTTATTTACTCAAAAAGAAGAGTGGTTAAATTAATATTTCAGTAGAATAAATTAGCGCTGATTTATCGTGTGATATAAATCCATAATTTGTTTTGCCAGAGTATCGTCAGTCGAATATAAAACCCCACGGTGATTCATCAAAGTAGAATCCGCTCGATTTAAATCTAAAGCTTGTCCGAATATATCGCTAACAAAGGCTCCCATTTCACTAAATATACAAGCCGACGCAGAAAAATCCCATAAGCCACCGCCACCAGCGTGTGCGATAGGGAATTTAAAATAACAGGCGGGTGAGTTTTCTAATACCCAACAAGCATTCATCGCGGCACCGCCTTGTTGAATAACTTTTACATCACGATAGTTGGATTGTTTAGCAAGCTGCTCAAGCTGAAGCAGCACTTCTTGATAGTGAGGGTGTTTAGCAAAACTACGATCTGAAATAAAATGCAGTGAGGGTTTTATTTGCTTATTTTCCGATAACTGCCAAGGCTTACCATTGCGAAAAGCTCCACCTCCTTTAATTGCATGATAAAGCGTATTCTTCACTGGATCATAGATCACTCCAATATAAGGCACACCCTCACGAGAGACTAAAGCAATAGAGACTGCATAGCCATGCTTCCCTTCAATAAAAGGCAACGTGCCATCTAAAGGGTCAATACACCAGAAAAAATCTTTTTCCAGTCGCAGTAAATCATCAGGGCTTTCTTCGCTAAGTAAGGCTAAATCAAATATCGCACAACTAGGCAGTAAGTTTTGTAAGATAACGGCCTGACATAGATGATCGACTTCGGTTACGACTTGAGAGGCTAAACTGATGCCCGCATCTTTCTTGTTGACCGTTAACGTCTCGCGAGGAAAATGAGCAATGACCTGTCCTGCTTGTAGAGCAGCAGAAATAGCGCATTGGCTGAGTAAATATAAATCGTTGGCACTGAGTTGCATTACTGTACTTAAGCCTATTGTTTATTATCCAATTGAGCAATAACTTCACGCGCTAAACGCTCGCTATAGCTGTTTATTTTCCAATGACCTGGACTCCAGCCTTTGATAAAACGATGAAAGTCAGTCCATGCGACAGGGTATAGCTCTCGCCAATCAAGCTCAAGTGCAACGACGGGAAAATTGGGTTCTCGCTTTTGCAGTGCGACCCTGAGTTGTTGAAAATAATAATCAAGCAATTTTGTCTCTTGTTGCTGGCATTGATCTTCGTTAAGGCAACTACCGATAAAGTAAGCAACATCTTTCATGCCGCAACCACCACCCACATATTGAAAGTCCACTGCAGCAACCTGCTTGCCATCTTTAGAAAAGCAAAAATTTTCCAACTTAGCATCGCCATGCACAAAGGTTTGAAAGGGACTTAGGCGTAACTTCTGGTCAATCTCTTGAGCATGTTTTTTAAGTGGCATGTCTTGTAAAGCCTGCAACTCATCAGGTCGTGTCTCTAAATGCCAATAAGTCCCAACTTCCCAAAGTTTATCGGGTTGTTTTCCCATAAAAGTTGCATGAAAATTGGCTAGCCAAGATAAGCAGGCTTTAATTTCAATCATTGAGACCTGTGATTTACGAACAGGAAATCCAGAGTCATCCAAATCTTCCAATAGCATAAACATTTCATCTTGCTGCGACTCAACGGCTAAACAAAGAGGCACTCGACAGTTGGCAGAGCAAATAGAGCTCCATTGTTGATACCAAGCCATTTCAACATGATAGGACTTAACTTTGCGTTGATGCGATAAATCCGTATTCCAGCCACGTGGATGATGACTTTGATCCGGCAAGCGTACATGCTTGATCACAACGCTTTTGAATGGACTACCTTTTAATCCATAACGCACAATCTCGCCATAACCGCTCCATAGGCTTTGAATGCTCTCAATTTTAAACAGCGATGTTGCATCGGTTGTTTTGAGGATTAATGCTTGAAAGTGCGGGTTCATTACTCGGGTGTATTTACGCTATTAATGGTTGTCGGTTCGTCTGGGATAAATTCAAATAAATCTTCAATTTTACAATTGAAATATTGACACAAATTATTCACAACATCTCAGCTTTCGTTTTTTTTACCTCACCAAGAAGTCGTTGATGCATCCAAAGGTCTGACTGTGCTTTTCGCTTGAGCACAAGTGCAGCCTTCATGACTCTATGCAGTTCATCGTCTCTGGGCTCCGTGTGTGGTGCCATAAGATCACGGGTGAGTTAAATGGCTAGGCATGCTTAAATCCTCCTCTCTCCTTATTATTGGTCAATAGCGTAATCAATGTCTTTTAGTTTAAAAAGAATGTTATCTAAGCTAATTGCCTCTACATCCTGCGCAAGTGGATAAGTTTCAGTACCTGAATAAACGACATAACGCGCATCGGGTTGAACATCATCGCAGGCAAAGTAAAAACCTTTTTCTACTTTAGGCGTTAAGCTGCGTTTTACTTCAATAGCCCAAGTTTTTTGATTGGGGAATTGAAGGATTAAATCACATTCAGCGCCGCCACTGCTGCGATAAAAATAGGCTTCAGTATTTTGCGGCGTAGTGGCCAGAATATTTTCAATAATAAAGCCTTCCCAGCTTCCTCCGCATACAGGGTGGCTGAGCAGATTTTCTTGATTATGAATGCCTAATAGCGCATGTACAATTCCGCTATCACGCACATAAACTTTTGGGGATTTAACCATGCGTTTAGCTGTGTTATGGTGCCAAGGTTGTAAACGGCGTACCAGCAACAAATCGACCATAAGGTCTAAATATTTTGCGATGGTTTTGCCATCTACACCGAGTGAACCTGCGAGCTTTGAGGCATTTAATAGTTCACTTTGATTATGCGCTAGCATTACCCAAAAGCGACGCAAGGTTTCAGCAGGAATACGTGGGCCGAGCTGAGGAATATCACGTTCCAGGTAGGTGCGAATAAAATCTAAGCGCCATTGAAAGCTAAGTTGGGCATTAGCTGCTAATAGGCTGTCTGGAAATCCACCGCGCGTCCATAAGTGTTCACGCTGAGAGCCGGAGACCTCTAAGGCATGAATCGGTGGTAACTCAAGATAAGCAATACGACCTGCTAAGGTTTCACTGGATTGCTTAAGTAATTCGATAGAAGCTGAGCCAAGCAATAAAAATCGTGCGCTGCGCAAGCCTTTACGTCGGCCTTGATCAATTAAGCCACGCAAATTTTTAAACAGTTCGGGCGCGCGCTGTACTTCGTCAAGAATCACCAGTTTATCTTCGTGTTGCGATAGATACAGTTCTGCTTGCGTTAATTTCGCTCTATCTTGTTCTGATTCAAGGTCGAGGTAGATAGCGTTACGATGTTCGGCAATGGCTAAGGCAAGTGTTGTTTTTCCTGCCTGTCTAGGACCTAGCAGGGCGACAGCAGGGTAGTTACCGATTAAATATTCGAGTTTTGTTTGTAAATGGCGCTTTATCATGCTTGTAATTATGGACTTTAATTCCTGATTTGCAAGGATAGATGTCGTGAAAAGTTTACTTTTTGGCATAAAAGCGAAAGTCTTTAATTTCCTTTTTATAGTCTTTATTTTGTTATGATAGTCAATTCTCCCTCAAGCCTTCATGTTGCTTTGTACAAAAGAGCTGGACTATAACCCTTAGTAAACCCAAGTTTTATGAGTAAAACGACCTCAAAACGAGAGGAAAAAAAATCTACTAAAAGTAGACGGATTATTTATGGCTCTCTTCGGGAGTGGGCTTTAGTCAGCTTTGTCATAGTAGCCTTGCCGTTAGTGGTGGCTATTATTTATACGATGAGCGAGGTTACAAATTACACGCTAAAGAGCCAGAGGGTTTTAGTTCAAACGGTGCAGGCGGCTGAAATTAGCCGGGCTGCACTTAATCGTTTAATCTTAATGGAGCAAAGTATCAGGCAGTTCGAGGTGCTTAATGATGCTGCTATTCTCGAGTCTTATCAACAGCACCGTAATTCCTTTTTGGAAGTTATAGCTGATCTTCAAGGGCTGAGTTTAGATGAGGCTTTTAATGCACAGGTAACTGGATTATTGCAGGCAGAGAGCATGCTTAATCAAGATATCTTGCCTAGCGCTCAGGAGGAGCAAGCTAATTTAGCAAATGCGCACCTTAAAAAATTTGATCAACTAACAAATCAAGCAAGAGAGCTTGTAGTGGCAGGGGAACAAAAAGTTGGCGTAGAGGCACGTGCTTTATCTGATCTTGCCGGTCGAATTCATGAGCATTTAATTTTTTCGACTGTCATCAGTATTTCTATGGCGCTGTTGCTTGCTCTTGCTTTTGTGTACTTATTAACGCGGCCGATTAAAAACATAGCACTTGCAATCCGTCACTTAGGAGAAGAAGGCTTTGAGCAGCCAATTGCCATTGGTGGCCCTAAAGATTTAACAGAGCTAGGTGTGCACTTGGAGTGGTTACGCAATAGGCTAAATCAGCTGGAGTATGAAAAATTGCAATTTATACGTACCATTTCGCATGAGCTTAAAACGCCATTGGCAACGTTGACAGAAGGAACGAATTTACTGGCTGAGGATGTTGTCGGTGAGCTGAATACTGAACAGCAAGAAATTATTCAGTTAATGCACATGAGTAATATCACTCTTAATGATTTAATCGATAATTTGTTGGAATATCAAAGGGCTGTGGTCTCTCAGATTGATTTGAATCTTTCGACTTTTGATGTGGACAAATTAATTGAGCGCTGCATTAATGAATATCAGTTGCCCTTACGTAGTAAAAATATTAGCGTGCAAAGTAATCTAGGTATAACGCATATAAACGCGGATTATGGCAAACTGGAAATTATTATTAGTAACCTTTTCTCTAATGCGCTTAAATTTTCCCCAAAAAATGGCCAGATTGGCATTAGTTTATTTGCGCAGAATGATGATGTGCAGCTACTGATTGAAGATCAAGGGCCCGGTATTGCTAAGGATATAGAGCCTTTTATTTTTGAAGACTTTTATCAAGGAAACTCACCACAAATTTGGCAAATAAAAGGCACAGGCTTAGGCCTTTCTTTAGTAAAATACTATCTTGATGCGCATAAAGGCAAGGTTGAACTATTGCCTGCCAGTAATGAATACTGTGGCGCTCGATTTCTTCTACATTTACCGCAAAAGCAGGATACTTGTAATGCCGCGATTAGCTAAATATATTCTTTTCAGTTTGATTTTTACTATTCAGGGGTGCCAACCTTATTTTAAGAACTTATTTCAACCGTCGGAGCCCGTAGCCGAAACTGGTCAAGAGCAGGCTTATGATGTATTAAGGAGAATTCAGCAGGGGCAAGTGTATGATTTGATCAAGCGTACTCAGCAATATTCTATCTTGAATAAAAAACAAAGCATGCTTGCCTGTAAGGAATTAACGCAGGAATATGACAAGAACCCAGACTGGCAAGTCGCTTGGGTGCTGGTTTATGCTTTGAACAGTGATTATAGCTGTGTGAAGCTTGGTGATGCAATAAAGCTAGTGGGTGCTATACAGACGCAGCAGAGCGCAGAGTTGCAGTTGCAATGGTTAAATAAAATGCAAATTAAAGTACTGGAAGATATTAAAGGACAGTACAATAAAAACAGTAGCTTGCGTAATCGATTAAAACAATCTGAAGAGCAACTGGCTATAACACAAGAACAAATGGAAATAGCACAGGAGCAGTTAATCGAGCTAAGTTCAAAAATTCAAGCGCTTAAAGCTATAGAAAGTAGTATCAATAAAAAATTAGATTATGAGCCAAGTTATAAAAAATAATTTTCAGGGCATGAAAGTTTTAGTAGTCGATGATGAGCCAAGTTTGCTGCAATTATTAGACCTACGGTTACGATCATTAGGGCTTGAGATAAAAAAGGCCGAAAGTGCAGAGGAGGCAGTTGCGCTATTGCCAAGCTATCGCCCCCAGTTGGTTATTACTGACTTAAGAATGGGAGAAATGGATGGCATGGCGCTATTTAGTCATATTCAGCAACAATACCCTGCTTTACCCGTTATTATTCTTACTGCGCACGGCACTATAAAAGAAGCGGTTGCAGCAACTCATCAAGGGGTTTTCGGTTTTCTCACTAAACCTTTTGTTAAGGAAGAACTGATTGAACTAGTGACTAAAGCTTTTGCGTTAAATACACGAGTTGATCATGGGAAAGGTATAGAAGGAAGCGCGGCTTGGCGGGCAAAAATTATTACTCGTAGCACGATGATGGAAAATCTATTGGATGAAGTTGAGCGTGTCGCGCAAACGAATGTCAGTGTTTATATACAGGGTGAAAGTGGCACAGGCAAAGAGCTTATTGCTCAAGCTATTCACAAGGCAGGCTCGCGCAGTGATAAAGAATTTGTTGCGGTCAACTGTAGTGCAATACCAGAGGACTTGCTTGAATCGGAGCTTTTTGGTCACCAGAAAGGCTCATTTTCTGGGGCATCAGTGGCCCGTAAAGGATTGTTTGAAATAGCCGATGGAGGCACTTTATTTCTTGATGAAATTGGGGATATGTCTGCCGCGTTTCAAGTGAAATTATTGCGTGCTTTGCAAGAGGGCGAGATTCGGCCTGTTGGCGCTAATAAGACCATAGCGGTAGATGTTAGAGTGATTTCTGCAAGCCATCAAGATTTACAGGAAATGACGACTAATAACTTATTCCGTCTAGATTTGTATTATCGATTGAATGTGGTCACTTTAATGTTACCCCGTTTAGCTGAGAGGCTAGAAGATATTCCTTTGCTGGCAAGTTATTTCATTACTCATAATGATATTCAGATAGAGTCGGTGGCTAAAGGTTTTTCTAACGAAGCAATGGAGCTATTGATTTCTTATGACTGGCCGGGAAATGTTCGACAATTGAAGAATGTCATTGAGCATATTTGTACTTTTGCAACAACTCCGTTAGTGCCGGTAAATCTCGTTGAAAAAGCTTTGCGTGAAAAACAAAAATTATCGCTTAGTTTTAACGATGCGAAAAAGAATTTTGAGCGTGAGTATCTGGTGAAGTTATTACAATTAGCTAATGGTAGTGTTACTCAAGCTGCTAAATTAGCTAAACGTAACCGAACGGAATTTTATCGTCTACTTGATAGGCATAATCTTAAAGCCGCGCAGTTTAAAAATAAGTAAAGATTGTGTTTAGGCGGGTGTTAATAAAGGTGGATACAAAACCTTTATTAACAACAGATAGCACAGAGAAAGCAGCGTTCCACTCTGTGTCCTTCGTGGCACAGGCTCTACACAGCTCTTAAAGCCTTCTCTAGCAGGCGAGGGAGCTACCCTAGGCTGTCGAAATTAACCATTTTATAGGTGTTTTACTTCCCTTGTTTATAGGATGTGCCGACGCAGGAGGCGCATCGATGAGCTATTGATGCGCTTCGTTCCTCAGCACATCCTATGGGTTTTATTTATCTTATAGCCAATAATCAGGGTAGTAATTTCCTTAATAAACAGTCTTTTTCGACAGCCTAGAGCTACCCTGACTTGCAACTTGTTGTATTTTAATGTCAAAAAATTGTGTAGATACCTATGTCCCCGTGGTAAAATTTTAGATGTAAATGCTCGCGTACTTAAAATTCAAGACCACGCTTTATTTTGCTATGATAGCGACAATTAAATAAGCTAGATTGTCGGAAGCATAATGCAACAAAATACCGTAACAGAACAAATGACCCAAGCCGGTCAACAAATTGAGCATGACTCTTTTGCGATTGTCGACCAGGAGGTTGGTGCGTACCACTATTCAGCAGCGCAATGGAATATTGTACGCCGTATGATTCATGCCACGGCTGATTTTGAGTTTAATGGTCTAACAAAATTTCACCCAGATGCAGTATCGGCAGGTTTAAATGCGATTCAATTAGGCGCTAATATAATCGCTGATGTGGAAATGATTTGTGTCGGTTTATCTAAACCTCGATTAAGCCATTTTGCTGTGACCACACATCATTTTATTTCTGATGCAGATGTCATTACTCAAGCAAAAGCAGAAAATAGCACACGCGCAGTACAAGCAATGCGTAAAGCTCAGCGCTTAGGTTTACTTGATAATAGTATTGTCGCTGTGGGTAATGCCCCAACGGCTTTATTAGAAGTTTTACGTATGATAAAAGAAGAGGGCGTTCGCCCTGCTTTAATTGTCGGTATGCCAGTAGGCTTTGTTTCTGCAGCCGAATCTAAAGAAGCCACGGCTTTATTACAAGATATCCCTTGGGTTATTACTGATGGGCGTAAAGGTGGCTCAACGCTGGTTGTTGCAGCGATTCATGCTTTATTAGCTTTGGCTGAACAAGCGAATAAATAGTTGTTTTTAGTTGCGGCTAAAAGCCCCTCCTTACATAACTCTACTGCATTACTTTGCTGACTTATGACGCCTAAAAAACCAAAAGGTACGCGAAAAGGCTTTACCACTGGCGTGTGTTCGGCTGCGGCTGCACGCGCGGCAACGCTAGGGCTGTTGACTGGACAAGTGCCTGAAGAAATTGAAGCTTTATTGCCTAATGGGCAGCGCGTGATTTTTGCCGTGCATGAAAGTTTCATGACTGACAACACAGCACATGCGGTGATTATAAAAGATGCTGGCGATGATCCTGATTGTACGGATAAAGCGCATTTAACGGTCGATGTACGCTTATTGCCTGACTCGGAAAATCAAGTGTTATTAAAAGGGGGAGATGGCGTTGGTACGATTACCATGCGTGGCTTAGGTCTCGAAGTAGGTGGGCCAGCGATTAACCCGATTCCTCGATTAAATATAGAAGCCAATATTCGTGAAGTTGCCGGTGAATTATTGGAAACTCAAGGTCTAGAAGTTACAATTTCCGTGCCCGACGGACAAGCCATGGCGAAAAAAACCCTAAATGATCGCCTAGGCATTATTAATGGTATTTCTATTCTAGGGACAACAGGGATTGTGCATCCTTATTCAACGGCTGCATTTCGCGCCAGTGTGGTGCAAGGGGTTGAAGTCGCGGCAAATCAAGGTCAGAAAGCCGTTGTGCTCACTACAGGGGGACGCACCGAGAAATTTACCATACGCGAATTAACTGATTTAGATCCTGCTTGTTTTGTGCAAATGGGAGATTTTTTAGGCCCAGCTTTAGACAGTGCAGATAAGGTCGGTATTGAGCAGATTATTATCGGTGGTATGGTCGGTAAGCTGACTAAAATTGCCCAAGGCGAAATTATTACTCATGCGCGGCGTAATGCGGTAAATACGCAATTATTAGCGGAATTGGCTGCGAGTGTCGGTGCTGAAGATTCTGTCTGTGCTGAAATCAGCAATAACAAAATGGCGCGTTTTGCAGGCGAACGCATGGAAGAGTTAGGCTTAGGCGAAGTGTTTTATCGCGCCTTATGTGCCCGTGTCGTGGCTACGCTTGAGGCGCGTTATCCTAAACGTTTTAGCTATCAGATTTTAATGTGTGATTTTGATGGAAATAAGTTGGTGAATTATGAGTAAGCGCTGTCAAATTATTGGAGTGCTGGATAACGGATGTTCAGGTTTATCTGCTACCGCACTTGCACGCTTACAAGAAGCTGAAGTGGTAATTGCCGCAAGTCGGGTTTTAAATTTGTTTGCTGGAACGATTGCACAGGCAGAATGTAAAGATCTAACCAGCAATTTGAGTTTAGTGCCTGAGTGGATTAATGCAGCTTTAGCAGCACAAAAAAAGGTCGTAGTTTTAGCCACAGGTGACCCTTTATGTCATGGCGTTGCTAGCTTTTTAACCAAGAAACTAGGTGCGGATAAATTAGAGGTTATGCCTAATGTTTCCTCTATTCAATTGGCTTTTGCACGTATTGGGATGGCTTGGCAAGATGCCAAAATTTGTTCTGTACACAGTAAAGATGCTGGTGAGTGGCAAACAGGTTCAGGTGCTGATCATGGGCTGTATGCGCTGCTACAAGCTATTAATCAACATGATAAATTAGCGATATTAACTAGTCCTGAAAACAATCCAGCACGTATTGCACGCATGCTCGGAATGGAAAATATGGCGGATGACTTTAGTATGGTTGTTGCCGAAAATATACTTTGCGCCAATGAAAAGCTATTTCAAAATTTAAGTATTGCTGAGTTAGCTGGTCAAGAGTTTACAGGTAATGATGTGGTGATTTTGTGCCGATCAGAAGCAAAAACTGCTGAATTACTTTTTGGTTATGCCGACCATGAATTTAAACAGCGCAAGCCGGATAAAGGCTTAATAACTAAGCGCGAAGTGCGTGCCGTATCCTTGGCAAGATTGCAATTAACAGCTAATAGCATTGTTTGGGATATAGGCGCTGGTTCTGGTTCTGTGGGCATAGAAGCCGCGAAACTTTGCGCGCAAGGCCATGTTTATGCGGTTGAGAAAAATGCCGCTGATTTTGCCATTGCCACAGAAAATGCGCGTAATTTCGGCTTGCATAATTACACCTTAATCGAAAATAAAGCGCCTTTAGGCATGCAAAATTGGCCTGCACCAAATGCGGTATTTATAGGTGGTTCAGGCGGTGAGTTAGCTGAATTAATCGAGCTGTGTTTAGCTAAATTGCAAACTAATGGTTGTTTAGTGATGAATTTTGTTACATTAGAAAATCTCAATACGGCCTTAGAGGCATTGAAAAAAAGTGATGCGATTTGGGATATAATTCAACTACAAGCCTCGCGCAGCCAACCTATTTTACAGATGAACCGCATGCAGGCAGAAAACCCGGTATGGATTGTCTGCGCACAAAAGGAAATAGTAGCATGATAGGTACTTTATATGGCGTATCTTTAGGGCCAGGTGACCCAGAGCTTATGACGCGAAGAGCATGGGCTTTATTACATTCGGGGGCAGACTGGACTTATCCGGTAAAAAGAAAGCAAGGCGAAAGCTATGCGTTAAAAATCGCTTTGGCTGCCGATTTAAAGATTCCAGAAAATAGCACGGAGCTGGTTTTCCCAATGACCCATGACCGAGAAATATTGGCTAAATATTGGGTACAAGCCGCACAAATTGTATTAGAAAAATTACACGCTGGGCGCGATGTGGTTTTTCTAGTTGAAGGCGACGCATCAACTTACTCAACCTTTCAGCATTTGGCTAAAACAGTTGCCGGTTTGGATGAAACGGTAATTATTGAAACCATTGCTGGTGTTAGTTCATTTCACGCCGCTGCTGCACGGGCAAAAATGCCTTTGGCCGATACTGATGATACGGTAGCTATTATTCCTGCTGGTTATGGCATAGAAATGATTGAAAATATGCTGCTCGATTTTGATACTTTGGTGTTATTAAAAGTAAAACCACTGCTTGATGATATAATTAGTTTATTAGAACGTAAGGATTTGCTATCTCAGTCTTGCTTTATTGAAAAAGCAGGGTCTAGTGAGGAACGTATCATCCATGATGTTCTAAGTTTAAGAGGAGAAAAGGTTAATTATCTATCATTGCTAATGGTACATAATTCCCATAGAATGCGAGGGGAACTTATCCGCGGATGTCGGAAAAAATAAGCTCTTAATCATAAAAATAACAGAGGAAAAAATATGAATAATGTGCAAAAATTAATGGCCGCAGTCGCCGCGGTTTTTATTATTGGTTTTTTAATGGTGGGCTCTAACAAAGAAGACACGATTGAGTCTAGAGAAGCTGCTGCGATGATTAGAGCGGTTGCCGCCATGCAAACAATGGCAACATCAAAATGCCCGACGGCGATTAAAAATGCAACAGGTGATACAGTTTATTTTGCAACCTCTACAGATACTGACAAGCAAACTTATGTTTCTATGACTTGGGATGCTTCAAAAACAGATGACAAATACAGCTTCAAAAAAGCGGTTTGTACTTTACATCTAACACTAGGTGGTATTTCTAAGTTAGTGATTGATGACGAAGTTGTTATTGAAAAAGAAGTAAGATACTAAGCCTGCTCAAGAAAAAGCATCGTCTTGATGCTTTTTCTTTTCCTACTGTTTTACTGGGTTATAATATTTCCTTTTTCCATTTCCCAGTAAATCTATGTCCTCAGCAAAAATCGTTCTGGTTGCCATTACCAAACATGGCGCGCACCAAGTCGCTCAACTCGCAGAAAAATTACCTGATGCCGATGTTTTAGTCTCGGAAAAATTCAGTGCAACTTTTGCAAAGACCAGCAATCCTACACAGTTTTATGCCGGTCCTTTTCGCGAACAAATCTCCGCTTTATTCCAGAATTACGATCAGATTATATTTTTTGTTTCTTTAGGTGCCGTTGTGCGTTTAATCGCACCCTTTCTAAAATCCAAAGATGAAGATCCTGGTATTATTGTTGTTGATGATGCAGGGCAGTTTGTCATTCCTGTGCTTTCTGGTCATGTGGGTGGAGCCAATGCTCATGCAGAAATGATTGCTGATTTATTACAAGCAACGCCTGTTTTAACTACAGCCTCAGATGTTGGTAAAACCATTCCTGTGGATATTTTAGGGCGTGAATTGGGCTGGAAAGTTGAAGCACCAAAAATTAATATCACCCGCGTTT
>JAUVAA010000170.1 GCA_030591965.1 bacterium | reverse complement strand
TTATTAATGCGCATCGCTACATTAGAGGGTGTTCAGCCCGCCGCATTGCGTGAACTGGATGAGATGATGGAGAAACAGTTGACCGGTGGTGAAAGCGCACAAGCGTCTGCAATTGGAGGTATTGATACCGCGGCTAATATCTTGAACTATATTGATGGCTCGATTAGTGAAATTATGATGGAGGAAGTAAGCGAAACTGACTCCGAGTTAAGTCAAAAAATACAAGATAAAATGTTTGTTTTTTCTGACCTAATTGAAGTGGATGATCGCGGCATTCAAGCTTTATTACGAGAAGTATCAACCGATCAATTGTTATTAGCGTTACGTGGCGTTGATGATGCTTTGAAAGAAAAAGTATTTGGTAATATGTCTAAGCGTGCAGCAGAAATGTTACGCGATGACTTAGAAGCAGCGCCACCGACTAAGCTTAGTGAAGTTGAGCAAGCGCAGAAAGATATTCTTAGTATTGCTAGAAAATTAGCTGATGCGGGCGAAATTTCCTTAGGTAGTGGCGGTGGTGGTGATGACCTCATCTAAAGGTCGAGATTTCTCTCAAGATGAACTGGATACCTTAAGTTTATGGGATGTACCTGATGTTTTAGGTGGCCGATCAGAAGAGATTAGCTTAGAGGATGCTGCATCGCCGGTTTTGACTGTTGAGCAAATCGAAGCGATGCAAGCACAAGCTTATGATGAAGCTTTTGCTAAAGGTAAACAAGAAGGTTACGAGGTTGGCTTTTCTGAAGGGAAAGAGCTTGGTGCTGCAGAAGGCAAAGCAGAAGGCTTAGAGCAAGGCTATGCAGAAAACAAACATTTGTTGCAAGAACAAGTTGCCCGATTTATTCCCTTGCTAGAGTCTTTAACTGAACCGTTTGAGCAATTAGATGAGCAAGTAGAACAGGCTATTGCCCAACTCGCTATTATTATTGCTAAACAAGTTGTACGCCGAGAATTGAAAATAGATCCCAAGCAAATTGTCGCGGTGGTCAAAGAGACCGTTAAAGCTTTACCTGTGGCTAGACAGAAAATAACACTTGCTTTGCATCCTGAAGATGCGCGGTTAGTGCGCGAATCTCTTTCTTTGGATGCTGACGCCCCGACTTGGATGATTGAGGAAGACCCTTTACTTACACGCGGTGGCTGTGTTGTGTCAACAGATACTTCACATATTGATGCGACAGTAGAAAATAAACTGAGCACTATTATTGCGACTGTTTTAGGTGATGAACGGCAGGGTGATTCGGAATGAATGCGCCGGTGATTCCTGAACCAATTCGCACACAAAAATGGCTAGAGCGTTTAGCGCCTTATATAGAACGAGCAGAAATCTCCCCTGAATTAGTCGTTGAAGGTCAGCTATCACGCATGGTGGGTTTGACTTTAGAGGCGGTGGGTTGTCGTGCTGCTATTGGCTCACGTTGTAAAGTGCAAAGTAAAAATGGACAATTTATTGAAGCGGAAGTGGTTGGTTTTGCCGGTGATCGTATTTTTCTAATGCCTTCGGGTAATCCGCATGGGCTAGAGCCTGGCTGTCGTGTGATACCTTTGGGTAGTAATAGTTTGGCTAAAGTTGGTTTTGGTTTGTTAGGGCGTGTTTTAGATGGCTCGGGTAAGCCTTTGGATAATAAAGGACCATTAAAAACAGAAGCCAAACAGTCCATGTCAGGTGAAACGATTAACCCCTTAGCGCGCAAGCCAATTCGCGATACCTTAGATGTAGGCGTACGTGCGATTAATGCAATTCTCAGTGTCGGTCGTGGTCAGCGTATGGGATTATTTGCTGGAACAGGGGTAGGTAAGAGTGTACTTTTAGGCATGATGACTAAATTTACCAGTGCTGACGTTGTCGTCGTAGGTCTTATTGGTGAGCGAGGCCGAGAAGTTAATGAGTTTGTTTTGAAAATCTTAGGTGAAGAAGGCATGGCGCGCGCTGTTGTCGTGGCTACACCGGCAGATGATCCACCACTGATGCGCGTTCATGGTGCAATGTTAGCGACTAGTATTGCGGAATTTTTTAGGGCGCAAGGTTTAGATGTTTTATTGCTGATGGATTCTTTGACGCGTTTTGCGCAAGCACACCGAGAAATTGCCTTAGCGATAGACGAGCCTCCAGCAACCAAAGGTTATCCTCCCTCAGTCTTTGCCAAATTACCTAGCCTAGTTGAGCGTGCAGGAAATGCCGATGAAGGCGGTGGCTCTATTACCGCTTTTTACACAGTCTTAACTGAAGGTGATGATAATAATGATCCCGTGGCTGATTCTGCGCGAGGTGTTTTAGATGGGCATATTGTGTTATCACGTAGTTTGGCTGAATCAGGTCATTTTCCTGCTATTGATATAGAAGCTTCTATCAGTCGAGTGATGCCTGATGTGGTTGATGAGCAACATATGAATCAGGCGCGTGAGCTACGCCGTTTGTACTCGTTATATCAACAGAACAAAGATTTAATTAGTGTTGGTGCCTATCAGCACGGCTCTGATCCACGCATTGATGCGGCGATAGCGAAAAATCCAGCCATTCTCGAATTTTTACAACAAAGTATGAATGAAGCGGTTGATGTTAGCCGTAGTTTAAGTGAACTTGATGCACTTTTGGCTAGCTAAGGAGGAATGGTGAAAAGGTCGCAGCGTTTACAGGTAATTGTTGATTTAAAAATTAATCAGGAAAAAAAATACCTAGAAGCTTTGGGTAAGCAGCAGAATATAAAAGTTCAAAAAGAAACGCAGCTAAATAGCCTGAAGAGTTATCGGCAAGATTACAGGGGCAAAAATGAACACCTTATAAAAAGCGGTATCTCTGTTATGCAGTTAATGGAGTTTAGAGCTTTTATGGAAAAAATGGATAAAGCCATAGAGGGAGAAGAGGTGACATTAAAATCGCTGGATAGTGAGCTGGAGCGCTTGAGAAAAAACTGGGAAGAAGCGCATATGTACACGCAAGGCATGCAGAAAATACAAGGTAATGCGCGGATAAATGAGCAAAAGCAAGAAGAAAAAAAAGAGCAATTAGAAATGGATGATAGAGCTTCTCGTAAAAAACGCTAGAAATGGCATAGATAGTGCTTTTGAATATGTAAATAGTCAGAAAAACAGAGGAGAAGGGCATGACTGCAAGTGTATTGAATGCATTAACACCGTTAGCAACAGTTAATGACTCGGCGGGCGGGCTAAATGGTGGTCCTCGTATGGGGGCTGGAGAAGAATTTTCTGCTTCTTTTTTGCAGCAAATAAAAGGTCTGCAAGCTCAATCTTCTGAAACTACGCAGCCTAGCAGCGTATTAGAAAAAATTGCAGGTTTAATTAAAGGCAAGGAGGGGCAAGATTTTTCCGCTTTATTAGGTGATGCATTGCCACAAATTAAGCAGCAAATGCAAGCTCAAGATGTTAATTTGGATGAAACAATGGCGGCGTTAAAGGATATATTGGCGCAGTTAGATTCTTTGAACATTGATAATAAATTGCCTGCATCTACGCGTCAAGGATTAGCGGCTAAGTTAGAGCTGGGAGCAATGACTGATGCCGATGCTGAAGTATTAACAAGTGTTGGGCAAGGTATAAAAAGTTCTGATAACTTAGTGAGTCAGGCTCCAAGTTTATCAGTACCTTTAAGTGATAACGCTTTAGCCAATAAATTAACGGGTGAGGCTAGTGTAGATAATCTAGTGAGCCAGAAGCCGGTTTTGTCAGTACCTTTAAGTGAAAATGATATGACTAATGCATTAACTAGTAATGATCAAGAGGCTTTAGCTGGCGACCAAGCAATTAATACACTTGATTTAGCTTCTAACCTCACTAGCTCATTAACTCAGGTTAATCAGCTCGCCGTATTGAAAACTCATGAACCCCGTCATTATTCTGGCACTGATAAGACTGATGAACAAGTAGAGCAGGAAAGCATAGTAGACACGCAAGCTTTGGTAACTAATGTCTCGATGCAGCAAGCACAAGTTATGCCTGAAACGGGTGATCAGGCGATAGCGCAAAACGCTCAAGCAGCGAGATCACAATTATTAAAACAAGAAAAAAATGTCTTACAAAATAAGAGCTATGCACAAATAGCACTTTCAGAAGAGCAAAGTACTGAGGGTGATGTTAAGCCCGAGATTAATCTTAATCAGCTATTAAAACGTGAGAAATTAATTAATAATAGCAATAATGATTTTGCAACACTTGCTAGTGCTAAAGGAGCAGAAAAAACGGTTGATTCAGCTTTATTATCTACTAGCCAGCCTGGCAGTGAACAAGCTAATAAATTTTCTACAGCTGATTTAATGGCTTTAAATCGTCAAGTAGAAAGCAGCGTTACTAAGCAGGAGTTACCGCCGATGACTAAACCATTTAATCATCCAGAGTGGAAACAAGAGTTTAATGAACGTATTGTTTGGATGCATACAAAATCAATTCCTTCTGCGGAACTGCGCTTAAACCCACAAGGTTTAGGGCCTATTTCTATTCAGGTTAACGTGGATAAAGATCAGCAAGCGAGCATCGTATTTAATGCTCAAAATGCAGGTGTACGTGAAGCAATTGAAGCGTCAATTCCTAAATTACGCGAAATGCTCAATGCGCAACAAGTTAACTTGGCAGAGGTAAATGTTTCTCAGCAGCAACAGCAAGGGCAAGGAAGTGCAAGACAAGCAATGCAAGAGGCAATGTCAGAAAACAATAGAAATAACACGGGAAACTCTACAGGGTCTACAGAAATAGAACCTGAAGTGAATGATATAGCAGAGGAAATTAACCAAGGACGTGCGGTTGCCAGTAAGGGCTTATTAAGTATTTATGCTTAATAACTGATTTTATGCACAGCTTAAATAGCACTCGTTCCCGCGCTCCGAGGCTGTGAAAGTACTCAGTATAATCCCCCTCCTTATTAAGGAGGGGCTAGGGGAGGTTTAATATTTAATTAAAATATAAATAATATCAATGATCTATGTTTTCATAGATCCCCCCTCAATCCCCCTTTCTCAAGCATAGGTATCTACACAAGTCTTAAAGCCTTCTCCAGAGGGAGAAGGTTGGATGAGGGGGGAATCAAAAAATGTTCTTCAACCTTATGCTCTAATATCAAAATAACTAAAGCAAACAGCGTATTCTAATTTCTCCCCACCCAACCCTCCCCAGCAAGGGAGGGCTTTATTTTTTTATGCCAAAGTTGTGTAGATACCTATGCTTCTCAAGGGGGGAGGCTAAAAATACAATACTTTCACGCCTCTCCGCGTGGGAATGCATATTGTGACGCTCTGCGTCGAGTAGCCAAGAAGAAAGGGTTCGCTGAATTCACAAAAGCACTAAGTACGAAACGCTGAGTGTTCCCCCATACCATTCTCGCGCGGAGCGATGGGAGCGAGATGGTATTGATGGTTAAGCTTCAGAAAGAGAAAACTAGGATGAGAGGCTTAAGCCTCGCTTCATGTTTGCGTAACATCAGTTAATAAACTGATGTTATTGGTTAGCGGGGTTGGAAGTTACATATATGGAGTCGAGGGATTTTGCTGGTAACAAATAAAATTTTCAGAATGGGTCAAGCCTAAAGCGAAGCCCATCCTTGAATTTATGAAGCTGAAATTTATTTTTTGATAAACTGATAAATATCGCCAAATCTAGCTTTCAATGTCATATTTTTTTCATCTTTGTTGATCACAGAGAAATTATCAAATTTTCCTGATCTGCCTAAAATAGCGACCTTTAGTTTATCATTTTCAACTTCATAATTTACTGGTAATTGATCATAATAAGTTCCTTCACGAGGAATATTTTTAATAGTAACAGTACCGTTATCATTAAATACCCAAATGTCTTCCCGCGGTAAGCGTTCCCCAGATTTTTCAGTGTAGTCCAGTGTCCAAGTTCCTTGAACGTTTTGATTAGTCAGTGGTTCAGCATATACATTGCTACTGAATATTAAGATACTTGATAAAATTGCTACTACATTTATTTTTGTCATTTTATTTCTTCATTTAACTGGTATTGAAAGACCATTGTACGCCCTCACATTAAGAAGAGTATATTTATATGCTAATTCTAATTAACACGAAAGTTGAAGAATGATTAGCGTTAGGGTAATTTCATACATAACAAATGAAAGCTGGGTTTCAATATTGAGTTGGGTAGAATTTTTATAGTAAAAAATAAGGTTTGTTCTTGTCTTTCAAGAAGGCTCTTATCTACCCTAAACGGACTATATAAAATATTATTTTTACCACTAAGGTATAGCCTCCAAAACCAGCAATAAAGGTTGTCACATGGCTTGGTTTTCGACTTTTGATCGCCTATTATCAAAACTCATAGAGGTTATTGAGTAAGCGCCCAATTCTCGACGTAATTCCCAGAAATCAAGATAAATGCCAGACTGCTCCCTATTAAATTAGTCAGGGGGATTTCAAATGGCAGTACTTAATCAAGCATCGCGTAAACTATTTTGGTCTGATCATATTCAGGCTTGGCAGAGCTCAGGTCTATCTCAATCCGCTTATTGTCGAGAGCATGATCTATGCTCTCA
>JAUVAA010000166.1 GCA_030591965.1 bacterium | reverse complement strand
CGCATGTTCTTCTGCTAATAATTTAAGCGCTTCTTTAACCGGAAGTTTTTGAGTTTTGGTTTTTTCATTACCTAAGTTTTGAAACATACCCTGTAATTGGCTGGTCATCTCTTCCATGCCAGGAGGCGCCATGATTTCAACACCGATGCGTGAAGCTTGAACTTCTATTTCAATTTCTTTGCTATCAAAATCACCTTCACGTAATTTTTTACGCATTTTTTGGCGCGTAGATGCTTCTGTATCAGATAGCATTCCGCCTTCAGCACGCGGCAGTAGAATATCTAGCACAGCTTCTTCAGCTTCATCAGCGGCGCGATTTTGTACTTTTTCTGTCGCTGTTTCACGCGTCATTTTCATCGCTGTTTCAACTAAATCGCGGATAATGGATTCTACGTCACGACCAACATAGCCCACTTCGGTGAATTTGGTTGCTTCTATTTTGATGAACGGCGCATTAGCTAAACGAGCTAGGCGGCGTGCAATCTCAGTTTTACCCACACCTGTTGGGCCGATCATAAGAATGTTTTTAGGCGTGATTTCATCACGCATCGAAATATCTACTTGCGAGCGTCTCCAACGATTACGTAAGGCGATAGCCACGGAACGTTTGGCGCTCGCTTGACCAATAATATGCTTATCTAATTCGTGAGCAATTTCTTTAGGCGTCATTTGTGTCATGTTTATCTTAGTCCTTTGGTTCTGCGTCTAGCTCTTCAATACGTAAATTGTGGTTGGTATAAATACAAATATCAGCCGCAATATTAAGTGATCTTTCGACGATTTCACGTGCGCTTAAATCGGTGCTTTCTAGTAAAGCACGAGCTGCCGATTGAGCAAAAGGACCACCAGAACCAATGGCGATTAAATCATATTCTGGTTCAATAACATCGCCGTTGCCGGAAATGATTAATGAAGTTTTGCTATCGGCAATTGAGAGTAGCGCTTCTAGTTTGCGTAAAGAACGCTCAGTACGCCAATCTTTAGCCATTTCAACTGCAGCACGAGTAAGGTTGCCGTGGTGCTTCTCTAATTTTCCTTCAAAATGCTCAAAGAGTGTAAACGCATCTGCTGTCGCGCCTGCAAAGCCAGCAATGACTTTATCATGATATAAACGGCGCACTTTACGCGCATTGCCTTTCATTACTGTATTACCTAAAGTGACTTGACCATCACCACCGATAACGACTTTATCGCCGCGTCGTACAGAAAGAATTGTTGTACCTCTAAAATCCACTTTACCTACCCACAATTAGAAAAGAAATCCTGTAATTTTACATGCTTAATGAATGTCTTGATAGCCTTTAAATATTAGCTAGTATAAGGCGTTTATAGATGAGGCTAGAAATGCTTCGTATTCTGCCTGCTTCATACGGGTTGTGTAGGGTTTTTCTAGTATCAATATATTGGTACTTATACTTTATTAAGTAGAATTTCTAAGACGAATTTGCTGCCAAAATAGGCCAGTAATAATGTAAGGAAACCGTATAAGGTCCAGCGTATGGCAGTTCTGCCACGCCAACCATACAGCTTCTTGCCAAGTAAGAGAGCAGAGAAAGTGAGCCAGGCCAGTATGGAAAGTATGGTTTTATGTGCCAGATGCTGAGCAAATAGGTCATCAATAAAAATAAAACCACTGACTAGAGATATGCTTAAAAACAATACGCCAGTACTAATCATTTGGAATAATAAAGATTCCATGGCTTGTAGTGGCGGAAATGAAAGCATTAATCGCCCAGGGTTATGGCTTTTTAATTGATTATTTTGTATGGCGAGTAACAAAGCTTGAAAGGCGGCGATTGTGAGCAAACAGAAAGCAACAATAGAGCTGAGAATATGAGTATTCATAGCGAGTGAATACTCAGTTTGGATGGGTGTTAAGTCGGGGAAGGCATAGTCTAAAGCTAGCATGAAAGCTGCGAGAGGGAATAGGGCAATACCTAATTTCTCAACAGGTTTTGAAAAAGAGCTGATCAATAATAAAAATACAATAATGACGGAAATAATGGATGCTGTGTGAAAGAAACCAAAATTAATCGTTTGTTGCTCCCAAGCTTGAAGCAAAATAGCACTCAAGTGTGTTAGAGCAGCAATTGAGGCGAGTTTTAATGCTGTTTTTTGATGGCGCTTTTCTTTAATACCTTTTATTAGCATGATACTACTTGCAAAGTACAAGAAAAATGCCGCGCCTTCGAGTAAAAATAAGTTCATAGGAAATTAAACTTTTAGAGTAAAAGTAACAGGGCCATCGTTGATTAGTGCTACCTGCATATCGGCACCGAATTGCCCTGTTTGTATATTAGGGGAATTATTTTTAGCATAATTAACAAAATAATTAAATAATTCTGCGCCTTTTTCAGGGCTGGCAGCTGGAGTGAAACTAGGGCGATTACCTGAATTAGTGTCTGCGGCCAAAGTGAATTGAGGAACAAGTAATAATCCCCCTTGAATCGCTTGCAAATTCAAGTTCATACGATCTTCAGCGTCAGGAAAAATGCGATAGCTCACAATGCGCTCAAATAAACGTTGCGCAGATTTTTCATTATCCTGCTTTTCTACAGCAATTAAAGCCATAATGCCGCGTTCTATTGTACCTATTTGTATGCCATCCACTGAGACATTTGCTTGTGTGACGCGCTGAATAAGAGCGATCATATTAAGCAAGTAAGTTATCTAAGGCCATCATAATGATAAAGCCAATCATTAAAGCAAAAGTAGCATAACGTGAACGGCCATTAGAGTGAGTTTCGGGGATGATCTCTTCAGAAATAACGAATAGCATCGCGCCAGCTGCAAAACCCATTGCAAAAGGCATTACCGAAGAAAAAGCAGAAACCATGGTGATACCTAAGATGCCGCCTAATGGCTCAACTAGGCCTGTTAATGTAGCAATGCCGACAGCTTTCCATTTATTATAGCCTAAAGCCACTAAAGGCAAGGCAACAGCAAGTCCTTCTGGGATGTTTTGTAGGGCAATGGCGATAGCTAAGACGATGCCGTTATGCATATCTCCAGTACCAAAGCTAACTCCAACTGACATACCTTCAGGGAAGTTATGGATAGTAATGGCAATAATAAATAGCCAGATTTTTTGCAACGATGCTGTCTGGATATTAGATACATCATCAAAATGCAGATGCGGCAGTTTTTTGTCAGATAAATGTAGAAATAAAGCACCAACTAACATACCTAAGGCAACAACCCATAAACCCTTGTCTGGCCATAATGCATTACCTGCTTCTATGCCGGGAACTAATAATGAAAAGGCTGTAGCAGCAAGCATAACGCCCGCCGCCGCACCCAGTAAGGTATTAAAAACATTATTGGAAACTTCTTTAAAGAAGGCGGCAGGTAGTGCACCAAGTCCGGTTGCTAAGCTAGCTAAGACACAGGCCAAAAAGCCGATCATCGCAATTTTGCCAAAGAATAGATATAAAGCGCCAAAGACAATGAGCTGAGATAATAAGAATAAGCCAAATAATACCAGCCAAAATTGAGTTTTAGGCAGAGTTTTTAATTTTTGATATTGTGCGCATGAATTGAGTTTAGCTTGGCATTTATCGATAAAATTTGCTGAAGTTAGGCTGCTCATTGACTCTCTCTTGGTATCTTGTTGTTAATCAGTTTATTGTATAGGGAATTTACTTATCATCAACAATGATTTTTAAATCTATTTGGTTGCTAGTACATTGAGTCAGGCAAGACCGTGTGATTCCCGAAGTTTTTTACCGAGAATTCATTTTTTAGTTTCCCTGATTCCTGTTAAAACCATTTCGGAATATCATGACAAGCTTATGCGTTAATTTGATGACGTAGAGGTTTTTAGCAAGGATTTTATATTAAATGATAAAAAAATATTATTGGACGTTTGCTTTGCTGCTTGTAACGCAACTAAGTTGTGCTGCGGTTTATCAATGGACTGATGCACAAGGCCGTAAGCATTATTCTGATAAGCCACATGAGCAAGCTGCAGTGCTCCAGCTAGCAAAAAGCTATAGTTATTATACAGTCAAAAAAGTTTATGATGGTGATACGGTGCAGTTGCGTGATGGCAGAAAAATTCGCTTATTAGGTATTAATACTCCTGAAATAGAACACCCTAATCAAGCAGAACAAGCAGGTGGAGAGCTTGCAAAAAAATGGCTGACTAAAGCATTAATGGGTAAAAAAATCCGCTTGGAATTTGATCAGGAAAAGCGCGATAAGTATCAGCGGTATTTAGCGCATATTTTTACCGAGCAAGATTTACATATTAATCGTGAATTAGTCCGTTTAGGTTTTGCCAGCGTTAATGTTTTTCCGCCTAACCTTAAGTATGTTCCGGAATTAGCCCAAGCGGAGCAGGATGCTGAGGCTAGTAAACTGGGTATATGGAGCCATTCTGAGTACAGAGTTAAATCTGCTCAACAGCTTACTAAAAAGAATAAAAAAGGTTGGCAGCGCGTATCTGGGACTGTTTCTGCTGTGAAAGTCACATCAAAAAGTGTGTACTTAAAACTTACAGATACTTTTGATGTGCGCATAAAAAAAGAACATTTACGCTATTTTGATGATGTGCAGAGATTAAAAGGGCAGAAAATTGAAGTAAGAGGCTGGGTTAATCGTTATAAAAAAGCTTATATGATGCTGGTTAAGCATCCGAGCGCATTACGGGAGTTGTAGGTATTATTTGGGTATTTGTGGGAGGGGCTTTTAGCCGCGAGTTCATAAGTCTCGGCTAAAAGCCCCTCCCACAACATATTACCTGCTTAGTTTTTATAAGGCCTGATTTGTTGTGAGTAATTGGGGTTATAAATATCAGGCTGTATATATTGATTAATATTAAAGCGCTGTTTGGTTTCTAAGAAAGGTAGGGCGCTTTTTATTTTGCCATTTTGGTAAAACATTTCATCAGAAAAGCCATTGGCATAAAGTCGATAGTCAAAAGGGTGGTATTTGCCTCCCGCCTTTCGAAAGTCTGTCATTAAGCTAGTAAAGCAGTTTTGCGTGACCGTGTTGTAGAATTTTGGAGTGTTATGCAATGTATTGACACGATCAATAACGATATTAAATAAGTAACGAATCTCTTGTTTGGACGTATTCGTTGGGTAGCTATAAACGTCTTCACCGCGAAAATTAGTTCTTAACTGTAAGACATCTCTTTCCGTTGCTAGCACGTAAATCAGTTCAAACTGATTATATAAACCAGTAAACCCACCATACTCTTCCCCTTTTTGGGTGCGAACCTCGGTAGAAATAGCTAAACGATCGCCATTTTCAAAGCCAAAACTGAAAATGCTGTGGGCAATTTCTTGGTTACCATCCCAGTAAGATAGGATGTAATCAAGCTGATTTAATTGCTCTAAATCATAGGTTTTATCAATATATTGAATTTTATAGTCGGTCTCTGATTGATAAATGAAATCGCGAATACCGTGGATATGTATTTCATTGTTATCGATTGTAGCGCTGGGTAAGCGGCTGACACCATCGGCCCAATTTTTGTCCTGTGCTGGTGTCATCTGGTTCCAGCGTAGAAAAACTACCGCAAAAAGGAGGAGTGTAAAAGTTCGATATATTTTTTTATGCGTGGGGATACTCTGTAGTAATAAAAGTAAAACGCCATAAGTAATGGCTAGCGCTAAATTGAAGCTATGCTGAGAGAAAATTTTTAGAAAATAAACAGCAGGAATACTCCATAGGCCAAATAAAATAGCACAGAAGTAGTATAAGAAAGTAAAAGTTCTAGTGAGTAGGATTGGCATATATTATGTTGCTGCTGCAGCCTTTTTAAGGCTGCAGTCTAGTGTCCTAGAAGTGGGTTAAATTTTAAATTGTCGAACTGTAGTACGTAACTGATTAGCTAAGTCCATTAATTGCTGGCTAGACTCAGATGTTGCATGAGCGCCTTGGGCTGTTTGATCGGATATTTCGCCGATATTATTAACATTACGTTTGATTTCTTCAGTCACCGCACTTTGTTGCTCAGATGCTGTGGCAATTTGCGTATTCATGTTATTGATTTGGTCAATTTTTTCATTAATACGGCTTAATGCATCACCCGCAGATGCTGCTTGCTCGACACTTGATTTTGCTTGGCGTTGACCTTGTTCCATAACGTTAGCTGCAGATTTTGCGCGTGCCTGTAAGCGTTCAATCGTTTGGCGAATTTCTTCGGTTGAGTTTTGCGTGCGACTGGCTAAGGTTCTAACCTCGTCGGCAACTACAGCAAAGCCTCGGCCTTGTTCGCCGGCGCGTGCAGCTTCAATAGCGGCATTTAAAGCTAATAAATTGGTTTGTTCGGCGATACCTTGAATTACGCCCAATACCTGACCAATGCTTTCACTGTCTGATTCTAGGTCATGAATAACTTGGGCGGCACTTTCAACTTCAGAGGCGAGTGAGTTAATTGAATTCACTGCCTGATTAACAATGTCACTGCCTGCAGTAGATTCAATGTTAGCTGAATCGGCTGTTTCCGAAGCGTTTAATGCATTTCTGGATACATTATTGACGGTAGATGACATTTGTTCCATTGCGCTAGCAACCTGAGCAGTTTCAGTCTGTTGTCGTTGTACGTCATGCTCCGTTTTTTGTGTGATAGTTGATAATTGCTGTGACGAATTAGCCAGCTGTTCACTGATCTCATTGATTTTATAAATCGTTTTGCCTATTTTTTTGACAAAACTATTAAAACTTGCCGCGACCCAAGCAAATTCTGTTTTACCTT
>JAUVAA010000101.1 GCA_030591965.1 bacterium | reverse complement strand
AAGTGTGGGAGAAAGAGAACATACCTTATACCGTGCGCAAAAAGCGCCAAGCTTTTTTTAGTGAAATTGAAATCCAAAAAACGGGAAAAGTATAGCTTCAATATAGCGGGCATTTCGACAGCCTAGAATAGCCCCCTTGCTGGAGAGGGGGAGAGGAGAATAAAAAAGATTTCCCCTCATCCACCTCTCCCTTCGGAGAAGGCTTTTAGCGTTGTGTAGAGTGCTCTACATTATGCTTAATTAAGCGCTAAACAGAAAAGCTCTCGCCACAACCGCACGTGCCTTTTACATTAGGATTATTGAATTTAAAGGCCTCATTAATACCTTCTTTGGCGTAATCTAATACTAAACCATCTAGTGCAGTAAGGTTTTCATCTGCTACGACAACTTTAACGCCAAACGTTTCAAAAACTGACTCGCCGCTTTGTAGCTCATCGGCATAATCAATGGTATAGGCAAAGCCAGAACAACCAGAGGTCTTAACACCTAACTTCAGGCCTAAGCCTTTTCCGCGTTTTTCTATTTGTTTCTGAATTTGTTTTGCTGCGCTTTCTGTTAATACAACTGCCATTTGTCTACCTTGCTTGCTCTATAATTTGTTTTAATGTTTGTACAAAAGAATCTATCTCTTGTTGTGTGTTGTCTTTGCCTAAACTAACCCTAATCGCTGATTGAGCGATAGATTTTTCTATGCCCATAGCGGATAAAACATGGCTAGTGAATGGTTCATTACTCGCACAGGCGGAGCCACTGGAAACCGCAATATTCTTTCTATCTAACTGCATCAAGACCATTTCGCCAATACAGTGCTCTATGCCAAATTGCACGGTATTTGCTATGCGTTCACTTGCCTGGGCAAATACATATACGCCAGATAATTCTTGTACCTGTTGCTCTAAATACTGTCTTAGCTGTAAACAATGCGCTTGTCGTTGCTCTAATTCTGCATAAGCTAATTCTGCTGCTTTACCAAAGCCAACAATAGCCGCGACATTTTCCGTACCTGAGCGTAAGCCTAACTCTTGGCCGCCGCCAGTTAACAAAGGCTTGGTAATATGTTCTAGGCTGCCAATTAATGCACCAGAACCTTTAGGTCCATAAATCTTATGGCTAGAAATAGACATAAAATCGACACCTAAAACCTGAAAATTCACTGGGATTTTACCGGCGGCTTGCACTGCATCGGTATGAATTAGCGTAGCTTTGCCTTTAAGTAATGAACTTAAACTGGCAATATCCTGAATCACGCCAGTTTCATTATTAACCAACATAAAAGAAGCTAAATCAAAATTTTTGTTTAGCTTCTTTTTTAGGTCAAGTTGATCAATATAGCCTTGGCTATTAACGCCAACTAACTCAGTTTTTCCTGACTCTAATATAGAAGGGTGTTCAAAAGCTGAGGTCAGTAATTTAGTGTTTTTCTGTGTACCCTTGAGCGCTAAATTATTCGCTTCTGTCCCGCCGCTAGTAAAAATCACTTGCTCAGGTCGTGCGTGTACTAATTGAGCAACTTGCTCGCGCGCAGTATCAATCGCGCTACGTGAAAGGCGTGCTAATTTATATAAGCTCGAAGGGTTGCCGTAAAAGTGCGTTAAAAATGGTAGCATCGCCTGCAATACTCGCTCATCTAAGGGAGTTGTTGCATTATGATCAAAGTAGATCATTATTCTGCGCTGCTTTACTTAAGTGCCATACCGATAGTTGCTGCATCTTTAAAATGCATAACTTGTGCAACATCATTATCTTGGCGCTGAGCAACAGCACGTACATCTTCTTGGGCTAATAACTCACCCAAAGTAATACCATCTAAATAATTACGTACGGTATGGCTCAAGCCTGTCCATAAGTCGTGGGTTAAGCAGGGTTGTTCATTTTGGCAGTTTGCTTTGCTTTCACAATTGGTTAAATCAACCTGCTCATCAACTGCTAAGATAATATCAGAAATACTGATCTCGCTGGATTCCTTGCTTAGTTTATAACCGCCGCCAGGACCTCTAACGCCTGTTACCATGCCTGCACGACGTAAGCGTGAAAACAATTGCTCAAGATAAGATAGAGAAATTGTTTGGCGAGTCGCAATATCCGTTAATGTCACGGGTTTAATTTGGCTATGGAAAGCCAAATCTAACATAGCCGTTACTGCATAACGTCCTTTAGTAGTTAATCGCAAAATATTGTCCTATAAAAAATAAGTGAATTGGCAATTATAATACAAAAACCTAGTAAAATAGTCAAGTATTGTAGATATCTGAAAAGCCTCTATTTTGCTTGCTTATTTTTAATGTGCCTTTACTGTTAACGCATTTATTTATCAAGCTCACAGTCATCTAACTTAGATAGCATTTCACTTGTACACTCTATTCCTGCTTGTTTCATGGCTTGCTTCATCGCACACATCTGCTTATCCATTGCTTGCATGTGTTCCAGCATATGGTTAATTGAATAAGCCACAGGATCAGGTGAGTCAACCGTTGTGCCATAGGCATCAAAGCCCATTTTATTGGCAATTTCAGTCACCTTCTTATCTTTAGCGCCGACGACATGACCGGGTATCCCAACCACTGTCGCGCCATCAGGGACTGCTTTTAAAACCACAGAATTAGAGCCAACGCGCGCATTTTTACCTACTTCTATTGGGCCTAATATTTTAGCTCCAGCCCCCACGACCACGCCATTTTTTAAAGTAGGGTGGCGCTTTCCTTTATTCCAACTAGTGCCGCCTAAAGTTACGCCATGATGTAAAGTACAATCATCGCCAATAATGGTGGTTTCGCCAATCACGACCCCCATGCCATGATCAATAAAAAATCGTCGACCGACCACGGCTCCTGGATGAATTTCTATGCCGGTGAACCAGCGTGCCGCATGCGCAATAACACGCGCGATAAACTTAAAATCTTTGTTCCATAGAAAGTGGCTTAGTCTGTGTAGGGTAACAGCATGAAAACCAGGATAAACAAAGATTACTTCCCACGTCGTTTGTGCGGCAGGGTCGCGTTCAAAAACGCAGGCAATATCTTCTTTGATTAAATCAATCATGTTTTTGATGTAATAGGGCGGTAGATTTCTTCAAAATACCACGCAAAATATCTATTTCTTTAGTATCTAAAGCCGCACGATGATAGACGCGGCGTAAACGGCGCATAATTGAGGTTGATTTCTCAGGGTTAATAAAGCCTATTTCTTCTAAGGCTTGATACAAATGATCGTAAAACGATTCCATTTGCTCTGAGGTCGCTAACGGAGTTTCCAAGGCTTTTGGCTCAGGAGCGTTTAGTTGGGCGGCAACCATTAATTCATAACAGACAACTTGTACGGCTGCACCTAAGTTTAATGAACTATATTTTGGATTGCTGGGGATTGATAATAAGGTTTGGCATAGATCCAGTTCATGATTTTTCAGTCCTGAGTTTTCACGGCCAAACAAAATTGCAATTTTTTTATCTTGCGCGTCTACTGCCAGCCTTTCCGCGCAGTCTCTAGGCGACTCATCAGGCACAGTAATTGTTCGTGACCTAGCACTGGCACCAACGACCATGTGGCAGTCAGCAATGGCCTCTTGCAAAGTATCACAGACCACCGCAGAAGCTAAAATATCATCCGCCCCCGATGCTCTTGAAGTCGCATCTGCACTGGGAAATATTTTTGGTGAAACCAAGTATAGCTCACTCATACACATATTTTTCATGGCCCGAGCAACGGCACCAATATTGCCTGGATGGCTTGTTTCAACCAATACAATCCGGATATTTGATAGCAAAGTCTTATCCCAAGAATAAAAATCGTTAATTTTAGCAAAATTTTTGCTATCCTATACTGTTTTCTAACCGCTCATTATAAATTCAGCTATGCATCCAATGCTCACTATCGCTACCCGCGCTGCGAGAAACGCGGGCGACATAATTCTTCGTGCATCAGAACATGTCAGCCAGATCCAAATCGATAACAAAGAGCAGCATGATTTCGTTACCGAAGTTGACCGCCAAGCCGAGAATGAAATTATCAAAGTCATTAGAGGCGCTTTTCCTGATCATGCCATTCTTGGTGAAGAAAGCGGCCAACATGAAGGTAGTGAGGGTAATGAATATACCTGGGTTATTGATCCTTTAGATGGCACGACTAATTTTCTGCATGGATTTCCACATTATGCTGTTTCTATTGCCTTAAAACACAAAAACCGTCTTGAAGTGGGCGTGATTTATGATCCTTCGCGTAATGACCTCTTCACCGCAACGAGAGGTGGGGGGGCTATGCTGAATAACCGTCGTATTCGTGTCACCAAACAAGCCAGCCTTCAAGGCGCGCTAATTGGTACTGGCTTTCCTTTTAAAGCCTCGCAGCAAAAGTATTTAGATGCTTATTTAGACATGTTTAGAGCGGTATGTACTAATACTTCAGGTATTCGTCGTACTGGGTCTGCAGCGATTGATTTGGCTTATTTAGCAATGGGTCGACTAGATGGCTTCTGGGAAGTTGATCTGAAATCGTGGGATATTGCTGCCGGCGCTTTAATTGTTAAAGAAGCGGGCGGTGTTGTGACCGATTTTGCTTTTAATGACAATTACTTAGAATCAGGCAATATTATTGCTGCTAACCCGAAAATGCATCAGCTAATTTATCAATTAATTGAGCCACATTTTAGTGATAATTTAAAAAGATAGCTAGGTTACATCTTTTCGTAATTCAACACATTGCGCGGTAAATGTTGGGGTAGCAGTAGTGAAGCTAACTGGGGCTATCAATGCTGTTGACTTAAGAATAAGCTCCTTCTCCTGCGGGAGAAGGAGATACCCAGATTTGTAATTCATTGTATTTTAGTGTTAAAAAGTTACCTGATTACCCTCAAGCTCCATATCGGGCTACAAGAGACTTTAGTTTTAAGCCGACAGTTATACGTAACCAAAAAAGTTATGTAGATACTTATGCTCCAAAGGGAAAAGGTTGATAAGGGCGTTATAAATGCATGATTTTATTCTCCGCACCCAACCCCAATACGAGAGGGCTTAAGTCAACAGCGTTGACCCTGCCTATGCGGCTACAATCTTTATTAAATATGAGAGAGTTGCTGACAGGTCCTGCCATTTTTGTCATGACAGCCGGCCAAAAATGGCAGTTATTAAAGGTACAGGGAAGTTCAGTAGAGAAAAGAAAAGTATTTATAGTGTGGGTATTTTTTATAGTTATTTCAAAGGCTTGTATTTTTTATACCTGTGATTATGGCAACACTTAAAAGTATTTTTAGATTTGGCGTAATTACTGCTATATCTATTTAGAAGCGTTTTATATTTTCTAAATGGACGGAGTAAGTAATGAAAGAAATAATAATTTTAGCCATAATAGTAATAAGTAGCTTTCTTTTTATCAGTGGTCTGCAAGTAAATGGTTTGCAAGCTGTAGATGTTGAAAGTTTTGGAGCAGTTCATGCTATTGCAGAGAGTAATGAAAATTTCATACCGAGTGAAAATAACGAGCTGAGCTCTTTTATTCTAGGGGTTATCGCTCTTATTGTTGCTTGTTTTTACTTTATTAGAAAGCATGAAGAAATTGCTAAAAAGCATCAAGACTTGATGCATAAGCATTAAAATTAGAATGCTTAATTGTGGGATATGGATAATAGTCTTTAGTTTAACGCGAGCGAGATACTCCTTGGAACTTATCTCGCACTAATCAAATTCAATAGTATATTTAATATCACCACTTTGTGTTGAACCGGCACGCGTTTCTATGCTGATATGTTCGGTTAACTGATATTCCACGGCTAACTGCATTTGCGCACTCAGTATATCGACGATATATCTGACCATTAAATCAGGCGCAATACGCTTACCTACGACCATCGAATTTTGCCCTACGGCAGTACTCTTAACATCAAATTCATCAACGCCAACTGCGCCCATAACCGCATCAACATAATCACCGCCCAGTCCTAAAGCGGCTTTAGCCAATAGCGCTGTATTGCTACCGCCACTTTTACTTAATGGGCCGCCGGTCAACAAATACGCTAAAGACTCGCTTTCGCTTAATGCGGGGTTGGTATAAACAGAGGAGGCTGGTTTACTTAGCATGCCGCTCAAGCTCAGATAAGCAACGGTCTTATCATTCCAGTCACTGGCTTGACGAGAGGCAATAATATTAACGCCGGTATTGCTTATACCGCCTGCAAATAATAACTGTCCTTTTTCAATCGTTAGATCTTGGCCGTAAGCCTTGTAGGTGGCATCTAGTAAAGTGAGTTGATTGTATAATTTGAGTTCATTATTCATCAACTCGGCACGTAAACGCCCTTGTAAGCGGGATTTCAAACCAAAACCTTCGATAGAGACTGCATCGCCCATTTGGATAAAAATATTCATATCAATAGGGTAGGGCAAAGGCTTTACTGTAATGGCTTCTTCGTTAATCACGAATTCATCTTCACTCAACTGTACTGAGCCTTCGGGCAAAATGGCAAAAACTAAATCCGCTTTGGGTACAAGTACTTCACCTCTAATTTTTACGCCTTGTTTATTGCCAGAGAAAGTCAGGTCAGGCGATAGCCAAGCCTGCATTTCTGGCAATTGTAAGAGTTGTAAATTGTCGCCTTTCACGGTTATCTTATATTGCAGTTGATCGCTCGCGTAATGATTAAGGCTGCCTTCAATTAATAACGGTTTATCAGCAATATTAGCTCGACCTTTTAAAAACAGTTGCTGCTCTTGGCCATGCGTTAAATCGATATTTAACTCGCTTAGTTGTATGCCGGCATCTCGCGCGTTAAATTTAACATTTGCTAAGTGTACTTGTGTGCCTTTTAAATCTGGTGCAGACAATGCTCCCTGCAAGCGTACATCGGCATTAATGCTGCCTTCAATGTCACTTACGGGCCCAATTAGTCTATTTAAAAAGCCAAGATCATCGACTTGTATATTCAGCTGGCCATCAACTTTTGCGTTCGCCATTTGCTCTAGCCCTAGCATGTTTATTTGCCCGTCTATGTGTTTTGCTGAATCTAACTCGATAGATATGTTGGACTGCAATTGATCAGAATCAAGTTTGGTAGTTAGCTGAGCACCTTTAAAATCAAACTTCTGCGTTCCCAATTGCTCGTGTGCCAATTTAATCGAGCCAGAATCAAGGCTAATAGAAATATCGCCCTGTAAACTATCCTGTTTCAATAAAGAAAATTCACTATTCAGTGCGCTATTAAGCTCTAAATTGTCTGGCACCCATGTAGAAAATACCGATAAGGCGAGCTGCTTTATCGAACCGCTTAATCTTTGACCAGAGCGCAGTTCTGGCTTAGCATTAATGCATAATAATCCAGTGCCGGCTAATTGAGCTATGCACAGCTCGGTTTGCACTTGCACAGAATCCTGCTGAGCAAATAGCAGCTTTAAAGGCGTTGACTGAATTAATCGCCAATCACCAACAGGGCTTTCTAGTATTTGTAATTGCTCTAGCTCGCCTTGCCATGATGTTTGTGGTTTTAAGTCACCACTTAAAGCAAGTTCTAGCTTACCTTGAGAGCTGACGATCTCAGCACTTATCTTATGTTGCGCAAGCTGACCAGTACTTTGTAATTCAAGCTTTTCTATCTCTAATCTAGGCAAGGCAATTTGCTGTGCCTTAATATCTAAATCCAGTTGTCCTGCACCCATACTAACTAAATTAGCCGTTGCTTGAAGCGCACCTATTTTTTGTTCTTGAAAGCTCAGCCCATCAGAATGCAAATCTAATTGCACGCTAGGTTTGGTTAATAACCCTTGCAGCTCGCCTTGCGCAAACAGCGACCCATTCAAGTCTGGACTTAACTCATGCAAATTTGCCGCATCTAGTTTAAAAGTTAGAGTATTTTTAGCCGCTAAAGTTCCTTGTAGGGTCAGTTGATTAGTTCCCACACTGACCTTCAGCTGTTTAATAGTGGTTGTTTCTGGCTGGTAACGAATATCTGCCGTGCCATTTAGTGGTTTATTCATAACCCCGCCATCTAAGTGGCTAATCTGAAAGTGAATATCCTGTTTACCGACCAGCTTACCTGAGAGCTTGGCATCTAAATTTAATTCACCCGGATAATCAGCTGATCCCGAGGCTAGCTGAATATTTTTTGCCGACAACTGTAAGTCACTAGCAATACTTTCTGTCCAACTGATGCGGCCTTTGCTATTTATATTCCCTTGTAACGCTTCTAGGTTTAAATTACTTAAAGTAAGCTGTTGGGTGTCGCCTTGCCCCACTAGGTGCAATTGTCCTAGCGGAAAATCTTTGGCAAGTAATTGAGAATCCAAGGTCAGTGTATATTGGTCTGCTGTTCCTTTTAAGTTCAGTTGAGCATTCTCACTGGCATACTCTTTAGCGCCTTGCAACGGCCATTGCAGGGTGGTCCAAGTCATTTGAAAGTCAAAGCTCGGAATGTCTTCAGTCAGTTGCACCCAGCCTTGTGCATGCGCTTTACTTGGTGTTTGTAAATCAGCGGTTAGGTAGATTTTGTCAAGATTACCGTGAGCGGAAACTTGCGCTGTTATATTGGCTAAATCCAGCATTGATTTTGCTATTGTCAGATCGGCTTTAAATGGCAGTTGCGCATTAACTAGAAATTCCGCAGCACCATTTAACTGAACAATATCACTATCAAAAATAAACTGACTAAGTCGTAATGATTGGCCTTGATACCATAAAGCTAAATGAATTTTTTTAATGGCATGAGTATCTTTAAGTCGCTTGATTTGTAATTCATTTAGCGTGAGGCTCTGGATCTCCAGTGTCACGGGCATAACAAATTCAGTCGATTCTATTTTTTCTTCTTCTGGGGAAGTGCTTTCCTTGAAGACGGCATCAATACCGGAAACCTGTAACGATTCAAATAGGACATGTTTATCGAACAAATTTGCCAGTTTGTAACGATAAGTAATCGAATCTATATTGACATCAGCCTTCTCTGAACGGTAGCTGAAGTTATGCAACTGCATCTCGCCTAAGAGTATACCGTCAACTTTTTCTATGCTTACTTCAGGCACTAGGCTGACTGCTTGTAATATTAGCCAGCTATTAAACTTAGGGCTATAGGCTAACAATGTTAATAGCAAACTAATAAGGAAAAGAATGCTCACGAATACAGCTAAGCCAAGCTTAAACAAAGTCATCATAAGGCTGTACTCAAGCTAAAGTGAAAATGTACATCGCCAATATCTTCAGAAGGCACAGCAATATCGATGCGCACGGGACCAACAATGGAATACCAGCGAACACCCAAGCCGGCACCAAACTTCACATTCATCGTACTGGTAAAAGCATCGCCTGCATCAATAAAAGCCGCGATACTCCAGTCATCAATAATTTTTTGTTCATATTCCAAGCTACCTGTGACCAAATAACGGCCACCGATAACATCACCAGACTCATTGCGCTCACCTATGCTTTTATAATCATAACCACGCACACTATTGTCTCCCCCAGCATAAAAGCGATAACTACTGGGTAAATCGGTAAAAACATCGACTGCGGTAGCGCCTAAATCAGTTTTGGCAATAATACGCCCGCCCCAAAAAGTCGAATAAGCCATTTTCAGGTTAAACCGAGTCTGAATAAAACTAACGCTAGAGGCAATGCTACGATGCGCTGCATTAAGGTCTAGCATATATTTATATCCATCTAAATACATACCTTTATTCTCTGCTCTAATATTAGAAATGGCAATACCAGGCACTAATAGAAGCCGTGTTTGAAAAGGGTCGCTATTGCCGTTACGAAAGCGCTCAGCAACAAATTTTAATTGCTCAGACAATACCACTTGTCCATAAAAGCGATTGGATAATCTGGCTCCCACTTCAATTTTCTGACTATCGACGTTTGTCGTATCTTCATAAGTGATGCCAGAAAAAAATGACAATCGATCTTTTAACGGGTTGTTATACGGTAGTACATACTCCATGATGAAGTGCGATTTTTTTAAGGATAAATTGAGGTCGGCAATAAATTGATGCCCATTTTCATTCAGATACCTGTTTTTATAGCCTGCACTGATACGAAAGCCTAAATCTGTATCATAACCGACACCGGCTGACAGCGCATGCCGTGGGAGATTTTTTAAATTAACGGCAAGAGGAGCATAATAATCTTCAGCTTGTTTGCGCAAGTATTTTAATTGCACATTTTTATAATACCCATAGGTATCGAATAATTGATGTGCCTCGACTATCTTTTCTCGATCATAAGCTTCGCCCGGCTCAATCTGTAAAAATTTACGAGTAAATTCAGGGTCAAGTGCATTTTCTGAGATAGTAATACGGCTAATGTAATACCTATTTCCTGTTTGTAGATGGAGTTGAACCTTTGCGGTATTGCTCTCTAAATCAACAGCAAGCTGCTTAAGTTCGTAGTGATTGTCAAAATAGCCTTTTGCTTCCGCCTGAGCTTTTAAGCTAGATTTAAATGCTTCATATTGCCCATGATTAACAATGTTGCCAATCTGGATACTATTGTTAACCAGCAATTCAGCAAAGAATGGCTCTTCTGCCCCCGCCCCCAATACTTGAATATCCAGCTCCTTAATAAGCATAGGAGGACCGAGCTGTATATTAAATACACTCGCCCAGCAGCCTTCCTCCCAAGTTAAGGATTTCTGTATTTTCGAATGATAATAACCTAAAGCGCGTACGGCTTTTTCGATTTGCTCAGGTGATTTATCAAATAGGCGTTTAATTTTCCATTGCGGAGTTTCACAGGTTTCTTTGCTTAATGCTAAATAAGCGCGCGCATTGGCTTCTAACTCAGAAGTTAAGCCGGTAATGCTGATTTCTGGGGAAGCATAAATAACGCTCGAAACGCTTAATTGAATGAGTAATAATGCAAGATAACAAAAGCATTTAAGGCTAAAGCAAGGGGCAATTTTCAAAGAAAGTAATGTTTTTATGAAGAGTGAAACACGATTTATTTTAACACTTTAAGCGTTAAATCGGTTAGTAGTAGGGCGGTGCTTTAGACGCTGTGATAGTATTATGCGTAGGTTGCGGGTGAAGTATGGATCCCAACCACTGAGGCTAGGTAAGCGATTGATTGTTTATTCTCGTTCCCAAGCTCTGTTTGGAAATGCATGGTTAGAAGCTCCGCTTT
>JAUVAA010000153.1 GCA_030591965.1 bacterium | reverse complement strand
GCGCGAAAAGGCTTCTCGCCAATTTCGGCAAAAAAGGCTTGTAGGCCCTTTCTGTCGAAATTGAGTAAATTTATTTTTTCTTTATTAACGAATACGGTCACAAAGTTCTGCATCTGAAAAGAAGTAAGCGATTTCACGTACTGCAGATTCTGCAGAATCTGAACCATGTGCAGCATTTTCATCAATGCTAGTTGCGAAATCAGCGCGGATTGTACCTGCCGCAGCGTCATTAGGGTTAGTTGCGCCCATTAAATCACGGTTTTTCAAGATTGCGCCTTCGCCTTCTAAAACTTGAACCATTACTGGGCCAGAAGTCATGAAAGATACTAAGTCATTAAAAAAACCACGCTCGCTATGCTCAGCATAAAAGCCTTCTGCTTTTTCTTTAGATAGTTGCATCATTTTAGCTGCAACGATGCGTAAACCATTCTTTTCAAAACGGCTATAAATTTCACCGATATTGTTAGCGGCTACTGCATCAGGTTTTACGATAGAAAAAGTACGTTCTACTGCCATTTCTTTAAACTCCACAATTAAAATAAAATAAACACAAAATAAATAAAACAAAAATATCTAATGCATTTCTTACAAAATGCATCTGAATTACAAATAATACCAATCCCAATAAATAATCACTGTAATAGCCGTCACTCCCGAAATCTTTAATCGGGAATCCATGCATACAGGAATGACGATTTCTCTTGGTTATATGAGTTTAAGTAAATCTATTAGGATTTGGTATAACTATGCTTCTAAGGCATCATATCAAATTCTTTACCTTCAACTTCAACCTCAGGCTCCATCAAGTCTTCTTTACTAACACCTAATACCAACACTAGAGGGCTCGCTACATAAATAGATGAATAAGTACCAATCACTACACCAATCAATAAGGCAATCGCGAAATTATGAATAATTTCACCGCCCAATATAGCCAAAGCGAGCAATACCAAAAGCGTAGTTAATGAAGTCATTAATGTACGACTTAATGTCTGATTTAACGAAATGTTCATAACTGACTCAGCAGAACCTTTACGTAGTAATCTGAAATTCTCACGAATACGATCATAAACAACGATGGTATCGTTTAAAGAATACCCGATCACAGCTAAAATAGCGGCTAACACAGTCAAATCAAATTCCAGTTGAAAAACTGAAAAAAGGCCTAAAGTTATCAATACATCGTGCGCTAAAGCAGCAACTGAACCTAAGGCGAATTTATACTCAAAACGCCAAGCTACATAAATCAAAATACCAAACATAGAGTAAAGCAAAGCTAAACCACCGTCTTCAGTCAGTTCATCACCTACTTGCGGACCAACAAACTCAACGCGGCGCACATCGCCCTGCTCGTTCATGCCAGTATTAACAGCATTCAATACAGAGGTACTGATTTCAGCATTACTAACGCCATCTTTCGGCCTTAAACGAATCAAAACTTCTTGAGAGGAACCAAAATGCTGTACTATCGCATCCTCAATCCCAGCTGCTTCCAGCCCAGCGCGCATAACCGTTAAATCAACGGCTTTCTTATAGCCGATTTCAACTAAAGTTCCGCCAGTAAAATCAATACCGAACTTCAAGCCTTGTACCGCTAAAGATCCAATAGCCACAACCAGCAACAGACCAGAGAAAATAGCGGCAAATTTACGTTTACCTATAAAATCAATTTCTTTTAACTTCGTATGTCTCCTTGTTAAATAGATAGCTTGTCAATTCGACGATTACCATAAATCCAGTTCACAATCATTCGAGAACCCAAGATAGCCGTAAACATAGACGTTAAAATCCCAATGGCCAAAGTAATAGCAAAGCCTTTAATTGGGCCAGTACCAAAACCAAACAGCACCAAGGCCACCAATAAAGTTGTGATATTCGCATCAAAAATAGTCGCAAACGCTTTTTCATAACCAAGGAAAATACTAGTTTGCGGCGATTGTTTATTTTTTAACTCTTCTTTGATCCGTTCAAAAATCAAAACATTCGCATCAACCGCCATACCGACTGTCAATACAATCCCAGCGATACCAGGTAATGTTAGCGTCGCTTGTAACATCGATAATACAGCGATAATAACGACGAGATTAAAGGTTAATGCTAAGTTAGCGATTAAGCCAAAAACTTTATAGTAAACAGCCATAAACACGAGAACTAAGATAAAACCTACGACAACGGATAAAACGCCTTTATCAATATTGTCCTGCCCTAAGCTTGGCCCAACCGTACGCTCCTCAACGATATCAACTGGCGCAGCTAATGCGCCTGCTCTTAATAATAAAGATAGCTTACGTGCTTCTTGTGAACTATCTAAACCAGTCGTTTGAAAACGCTTACTAAACGCATCGCGAACCGTTGCGATACTAATAACTTCTTTAACCTGTTCTTTACGGCGTATTTTCTTGCCATTCACTATATGCGTGGTCGATTTCTGCTCGATAAATACAACCGCCATAGGTTGACCGATATTATCTTGAGTAAATTTACCCATTTTCTTTGCGCCAATACCGTTTAAAACGATATTAACTGAAGCTGAGCCATTTTGATCTAAGCCTGATGACGCATCAACAATCTGGTCACCGGTAATAATAACGCGTCGCTTCAATAGTACAGGAGCCTTCGTATCACGTTCATAATACAAACTAGAACCTACTGGGATCCGGCCTGCCAATGCAGCCTGCACGTCATGTTGAGTATCAACTTTGCGATATTCAAGCGTTGCGGTCGTACCTAAAATGTCTTTTGCTTGCGTGGTATCTTGCACGCCAGGTAACTGAACAACAATACGGCTATCACCTTGCTGCTGAATAACTGGCTCAGACACACCTAACTCATTAACACGATTACGTAGTGTCGTAATGTTTTGTGCTAATGCAAATTTCTTAATTCCTTTTATTTCTTTTTCCGAGATACTTAAATATAAAATCGGCTGATCGTCTTCCTCTTTCATATTTAACTTACTAAACTCAGTATCCATCAAAGCGATGGCAGCTTGCTTATCTTTATCATTGCGTAAAACAACTTTAACTGCACCGCTATCAAAGCTAACTGACTTATATCGAATCTTTGCGCTACGCAATCCTGAACGTATATCGTCATTATATCTTTGCTCAGCTTGCTTCAGTGCTGCGTCCATATCCACTTCTAATAGAAAGTGAACACCACCACGTAAGTCCAAGCCCAAATACATCGGCTCTGCACCAAAAGAGCGTAGCCAATCAGGTGTCGCAGGCGCTAAATTTAAGGCGACGGTAAATTGATTACCTATACTATTGCGTAATAAATCTGCGGCACGCATTTGTTCATTGGTATTATTAAAGCGCACTAAGACTTTATTCTTTTGCATTTCAACAGCTTTAACTGTGATTGCCGCCTTTTTTAACGTGCTTTCTATATTGCCCAGCTGTGCAGGAGATATTTCAGCCTCATTACTTGCAGAGATCTGCACCGAAGGGTCATCACCAAAAAGATTAGGTAATGCATAGACAATACCTACAAGTAAGACCGTGATAATTAAAAAGTTTTTCCAGAAAGGGAAATGGTTTTGCATGATATGTCCATCAAGATAAATCAATGGCTGACACAAAGAATTGTGCCAGCTTCAGTATTACGCGCTGTATTAATTCCGTTATTAAAGAATTAAGATTTTGTTTTTTTCATTTGAACTTTATAAGTCCCTTTAGGCATTAAGCTACCAATTTGATGGCGCTGCACCTGAATAACCACATTAGCAGCCACTTCAACTTGGACAAAATTTTCGTCTAAACTAACAACTTTACCTAAAACACCACCACCAGTAACAACTTCAGCACCTGGCTGCATTTGCTCAAGCATTTTTTTATGCTCTTTTGTGCGTTTATGCTGTGGTCTCAAAAATAAGAAGTAGAAAAATACTAAAATACCCAGTGGAAATAACATACCTTCCCAACCTGGTTGTTGCGCTGCTGGTGCAGCCTCTGCTAAAGCATCAGATATAAAAAAACTCATGAGTTCCCCAAAGTTGAATACGTTTAATAAAAAAGCCTGCCATTATGCCATATCCGGAACAGCTTTGCCCCGTTGTTCATAAAAACTCTTGACATATTTTTCAAAGGCATTGTTTTCAATGCTTTCACGCACTTCCTGCATTAAATTTAAATAATAATGCAAGTTATGAATGGTGTTTAAGCGCGCACCTAAAATCTCATGACATTTATCTAAATGGCGCAAATAACTACGTGAATAATTTTGACAGGTATAACATTCACAAGACTCATCGAGCGGCTTAGTGTCAAACTGATATTGACTGTTACGAATTTTAATCACACCCGTTGTCGTAAAAATATGACCATTGCGTGCGTTACGCGTAGGCATCACACAGTCAAACATATCAATACCACGCCTTACACCTTCAACTAAATCTTCCGGTGTGCCGACACCCATTAAATAACGCGGCTTATCGACTGGCAAATGCTGATGCACAACATCTAATGTGCCCATCATTTCATCTTTAGGCTCACCTACCGATAATCCGCCAATCGCATAACCATCAAAGCCTATATCGACTAAGCCCGCAATTGATTCATGGCGTAAATGCTCATACATACCGCCTTGAACAATACCAAATAAAGCATTTGGGTTATCGCCGTGTGCTTTTTTGCTACGCTCCGCCCAACGCAAAGATAAACGCATTGAATCAGCTGCTTCTTGAACGGTTGCCGGATAAGGCGTGCATTCATCAAAAATCATCACAATATCGGAACCCAAATCACGCTGCACCTGCATCGATTCTTCGGGGCCCATAAAGATTTTATGACCATCAATAGGCGATTTAAAAGTTACACCCGCTTCAGTAATTTTACGCAAATCACCCAAGCTAAAAACCTGAAACCCACCGGAGTCAGTCAAAATCGGCCCTTGCCAAGACATAAAGTCATGCAAGTCACCGTGCGCTTTAATAACATCAGTCGTGGGTCGCAGCATCAAATGAAAAGTATTACCCAATATAATTTGCGCACCAATATCAGTTAACTCATGCGGCGACAGAGACTTAACTGAGCCATAAGTACCAACAGGCATAAAAATAGGCGTTTGCACAACGCCTCGATCAAAAGTCATGCGCCCTCTGCGCGCATGACCATCGGTATTTAATAAATCAAATTGCATGGGTAAATAAAATCGTTTGAAAATTTAGTGAGAGTTCAGAAGAATATAATGCATCAAAGCTAAAAACCGCCTTGCCTACTGCCTCCGTAACTCATAAAGCAGACTATTATCATGCATATCCACACCTTTTTCACGTAATTCACGCCCCAAAGCAATATATTCTTGCAACGCCGCTTGGGTTCCCGAGGTTTTTAATTGAAAAACGTGTAGCCCTTGATCCACTCGCACCCATTTCACTGAGCTTACCATCGGTAGTTTACGTAAATATGACTTAATATTAGTTTCTGCTGTCATGCCGCTAATGCCTGCAACCTTCAAAACAACCTCATCTAAACCACCTTGATCGGCCTTAACTGAGTAAAAAGTAGCTAATGGCTTATATACACCTTGAAATGCAGTGGCTAAATTCTCAGCCAAATCAAGACAAGGCACAGTCCATTGCTCAACCTTACTATTAAAACTTAAAGTCCATTCCGAACTCCAACACCCCCGCTGCTTACGTAATTTACCCGAAAGTATAGCCGCAACGTCATAGCGCTCTGACGCTTGCATTAGCTTTTTAGGGTAAGCACTCAGTACGTCCGCGACCAAAACCTTTTGCTTTTCTTCTAAATCCATTAACGGTAATAAAATAGGTATACCTTTTAACTTTGCCGCCGCCTGCAACGCCTGTTCAATCTCCACATTTTGATCAACATCAAGTATTGCTCGCCGGCCAAACTTCTCGACCACAACCCAAACCAATACTTCATCACGTATTTCATTCCAAATTGCCAAGCTACTGCTACGCATCAACTCCACCAGCATTTCTTCATTAAAGGCGACACGCATGACACGCATATCGCTGCCCGCTTTAGCGTCAACATTTAGCTCATATTGATATTGATCCACATAAGAAGCAGCATTATCCAAAGCAGCTTTCACCGTGGTGTCTTGACTTATATTATCGCCAACCATAAGCCTATTAAGCACAATACTCATGGCTTCACGCAAAGCTGCATTCCTATCTTCTCGGGATTGACTGAGCGCAGAAACCTCAACTTCAAACAAACCTTTTATCTCAATTGCCTGCACATAAGCTGCAGAAAATAAGTAACAAACCAGTAAAAACTTAATAAGCGCTTTCATATCATTAATTTTGTCTTGTACAATAAGAGTTAACTATAATTTAATTTTACCCAGAAGAGAACACTCGTGAGCGAACAAAAACAAGAGAGTTTAAACTACAAAAGTGCCGGCGTTGATATAGAAGCAGGCAATACGCTTGTTGAGCGCATCAAACCCATAGCGGCAAGAACCAGAACAGCTGGCGTTATGGCTGGACTAGGCGGCTTTGGCTCCTTGTTTGATTTACCACTAGATCGCTATAAACACCCAGTTTTAGTGTCTGGTACAGATGGTGTGGGCACAAAATTAAAACTAGCGATTGATTTAAACCGTCACAACACCGTCGGCATCGACTTAGTTGGCATGTGTGTTAACGATATTATCGTTCAAGGCGCAGAATCATTATTTTTCTTAGATTATTTTGCCACAGGTAAACTCGATGTCGATACGGCTACTTCAGTGATCGAAGGCATAGGTAAAGGCTGTGAACTTGCAGGTGCTGCTTTAGTTGGCGGTGAAACGGCAGAAATGCCGGGCATGTATGCTGATGGCGAATATGATCTAGCGGGCTTTTGTGTTGGTATCGTAGAAAAAGATTCTATTATTGATGGCAGTAAAGTTGCTGCGGGTAATAAATTAATTGGCATTGCTTCTTCAGGGCCTCACTCAAATGGCTACTCATTAATTCGCAAAATTATTGAGCATAGCAAAACCTCTTTATCAGAAAAGCTTGGCGATAAAGAATTAGCTGACCATTTACTCGAGCCTACACGCATTTATGTAAAACAGTTATTGCAACTAGTTGCTAAAGTACCTGTACACGCAATGGCGCATATCACAGGCGGAGGTATCACTGAAAATGTACCACGCGTATTACCTGAAAACCTAAGCGCAAATATCAACCTTAATGCTTGGGAAATGCCAGCCATTTTTCAATGGTTACAAGAGCAAGGTAATGTGACTCAAGAAAACATGCTGACCACGTTTAACTGTGGTGTCGGTATGATTGTTTGTGTTGCAGCAGAGTATGAAGCTAATGCACTATCCATGTTAAATGAGTTAGGCGAGCAAGCATTCTCAATAGGTGAAATCGTTAGCACTCCAGGCAGCAATAAAGTTATCTACACAGAAAACTAGTTTCCTATGATTTAGACCTCATAAACTCAATCTACATTGAAAATCGTAGTTAATGAAAACTGCACACTGCAAAGTGGATGAAGTTTATTATCTACTCTTAGGTCGGGTAGCACTCGCGTTACCCGATGCTC
>JAUVAA010000167.1 GCA_030591965.1 bacterium | reverse complement strand
AGTCTTCTACTGGCATGATGGCTCTCCGATAAGTTACTTTTCGTAAAAAATAACTGTACGCTTGAGTTATCATGCCTTCAACTTTTTATCAGTTCAGCTTAAAATTAAAGTCGAACATGGCGTTAACATTAGTTATTAAACAGGTCTTGTATTGCCTGATAATCAGTTTTGCCATTAGATAGTACTGGCAAGTTATCCACCACTACAAATTTACACGGCTGCATATAAGGTGCAAGTAACTGGCGTAAAGGTTTTATCGCTTCGGCTAAAGATGCCCCAGTGACTAACACCACAACTGCTGCAGGCCGTTGCCCGCTGGTGCTGTCTTTAATGCCAATAACAGCAGAGCTTTCAATGTATTCGAGTTGATTAATGCACTGTTCAATTTCAGCTGGCTCGACGCGATAACCAGAACATTTTAACATGCGATCCAGGCGGCCATGGTAATCGTATTCACCGTACTGATTAAGTGACACTTTATCGCCAGTCGGATAAGTTGCTGGGCTAAGTGCTTGTAGCTTACCTTGCTGCCAATAACCAGAAAAATTATTCAAACTGTTGACCTGTAATTCCCCTGAATCAGTACCTATCGTCAGTTGTGCATTACAAGCGGGCAGGCCAATAGGAATAGTATGTTCAATATTTAATCGTGTTCTATCTACCTGCCAATAACAGCACACATTAGTCTCTGTCGGGCCGTATAAATTATATAGTTCAGTTTCTGGGAGTAAGTTTGCCAGCTTAATTAAATGTTGCGTGGGGAAAACTTCACCGGCAAATAAAATGCGTTTTAAATGGGGGAGTGGCGTTGTGTTTAAAGCACCTTTAAGGGCAATAAAACTTAATAATGAGGGTACGGTATACCAGCTGCTAATCTGTTTATCAGCTAGCCAAACTGTTAAGCGGCTAGGTGATAAACTCAAGCGGGAGGGCAGGAAATAAACACTTGCCCCGTTAGCTAGACTAGTAAATAAATCAAAGATAGAGAGATCAAAATGAAAGGGCGCTAGGTTGGCAATGCGGTCTTGATGATTAATAGCAAAGGTTTGACCTGCCCAAGTAGAAAAATTGCCTAGCGCCTGATGACTTAAAGCGACGCCTTTAGGGTTTCCGGTAGAGCCAGAAGTATAAAGAATAGCGGCTAATGCGCTGGGGTCAACGTCAGTCGGTGTTATGTTTTCGGCTGTGGTGCAAAGCAAGGCACCGATATCTAACCATAACTCTGTTTTATCTAACCATGCTGGCGCTTCGCCTTGCCCAATAATATAGCTAGGCTGTGCATCTTGGATAATAAAGTTTAAGCGTGTTGCAGGGTTTTTAATATCTAAAGGTAGGTAAATAGCGCCTGCGCTTAATACTCCATAAATAGCACTAGCGGCATTTATCCCACGATCTAGGGCGATGGCGATGCATTGGCTTTGTACTTGCTTGGCTTGCAGGAAAGCTGCTATTTTTTCAATGCGTGATTTAAAATCAGCGTAAGTGAGTGTTTGACCTTCTTCAGCGAATGCCGTTGCTTCAGGAGTTTGAGTGCACTGTTGGAAAAAAGGGGTAATGATATTCATAGGAGCTTTGTTTTTCTGTATTCTGCAAGGCGTTATAGAGACTACAGGTTAAAGTACAAGGGTGGAATAGCGTTAGCGTTTTCCACTATTGGTAGCAAGCCGCTTCATCCGTGGCCAGCAATATGCCGGAAAACGCTACGCTATTCCAGCCTACGTCCGGCTTACGTGTTAACGCTTCACATCACCGGCATTAAGGAGCTGCGCTTTTTGATGTTCGAATGTATGTGATTGTTATGCATTTTGTTTGCTATCTTTCCAGTTCCACCATTTTAGCAATTCTGGTTCATGGACAGAATTGCTAGCGTAATAAACTGCGCATCTGAAAACGTATAACACACACCGATCAACGTGCTGCCCCCTCAAACTCATTAGGGTTTTATACATTTTCTCGGGGCTTTCTCCTTTCAGGTCATGAATTTTTCGATAACCTAAATCCAGTAAATATTGGCTCAAATTTCCTCCAACACCTGGTATTGTTTGAAGCTCCTTTAATGAATCCGTGATCAGGCTTCTCTTGTTATGTGTTTTCATCCTTAGAGTCTACGTCAAAAGAAGGGATTGTGAGCTACTTCCCATAAGTTTTCATCTGGGTCTTTGAGGTATCTAGCGAGGATATCAAGTCAGCTAGATTTCTGTGCTGTAAGCCTAGTTGTTCTTGAAATTAATTGAAAAATCAAGTTGGCTCCTTGATTTTTCACCATTGTTAACAAGTCGCTTCAAGTAATATGCCGGAAAACACTACGCTATTCCAGCCTACGTCCGGCTTACGTGTTATTAAAGACCATTCGGTTGAAGTGGCCCAATTTTTTCAAATTTAAAAATTGATAAATTCTCATCTACTGGAATTAATTTATATTCTGCTGAAACTGATTTTGATTCTCGCTTAAAACTAGCCGCTATAAAATATGAATTATACATTTTCAAGACAACAGATTCCTTTTCTCCCGTTAATACGATGAAATCTGTTTGTCCTTTTGCGTTATACCCACCAGAAAAATAAGACACAAATGACAAAATAAAAACAAGAAGTATACTTAACGCACTACCTTTACTCATTTTTTTGGCAATAAGATCAGTAAAAGAATCATGCTCAAGGTCAATTTTTTTTTGTGCCTCTAGTTTGGCTAAATACCCTTTTACATTACGTTGAGCAAAACAAGGCAGAATAAACTCAATAAATATAAGAGGAAAAGTAATAACAATAAGAGGTATAAAAAAACTAGATAGTTTTGCAACTAAACCATACCCAGCCATAAACAATGTAGGAACACTGACTCTCAATAAGGCTGATTTAATAGCTTCTGGAATATCTTTAAATAAAAATAAAATAGCATTAGCATAAATATTTGCTAACCCAATTAACCCCAAAATTCCAACAAGTGAAATTAATATGTTAACTAGACCCACTTCTACGAACGAAACTGGTATATCAAAATATTTGCAATATCCTAGTTCATATAAAAAAGCAAACCAGTACCCTGCGGCTGGTATGACTGCTATTATTAGTCCTTCACTTAACCCTAGCTTATTATCTAGCACAAATTATTCCAATGGTATAACAAGTTATTATCTCGATCCAGTTATCTTACACTTCATATGAGCTTTCTGCTTAGGGAGAGGCTTAAGCCTAGAAACTCTAATCGGGGTAGGCTATCTTTTATACAAGATAGCCAGGTACGAATAACATTTATCGCGCAATGAGTCGGGTTACGAAAAGATGTAACCCGACCTACGCCGCTAAAATTGCAAGTGTAAATATTCCTAATAAATACCATTTTTGGAGAAAATTATTGATAGTAAACGGGGTTAATATAATAGCTGCTGTCAATGCAACCCCTTGCGTTGACTTCACAATAAAATCAGGTGTTTCTTCGGATATTTTTTGCTGCATAATTCTGTTGTAAGCGTTAACAGTCAATATTTCATGTTCGATTTTTTAAGCTCGGTAGGCTAGATTAGCAGCTCCACCGCGTAACCCAGAATATTGTGGATATGCTGGGTTACGTTTTCTGCGCTTCGCTTAGAAAATCTAACCTAGCCTACAGGCTTTTTGGCGTCAATTTTGAGCGTTTTGTTAGGATTCTGCTTTGATAATTCGTGAAAATACGTTACGTCCATCTAGCGTTAGACTCCAGTAATGTTTTGGTGTCCCCGTGGTAAATCCCAATCCATTTTTCTGAAGCCACTCTAAAGTTTCTAAAGTTTTTTCAGTAGTAACGCCAGCCTCTTTGCTAATACCTTTGATGGTTCTTCGAGAATATTTACTGTTTCCAATTGCTTTTATGACTTTTGGCGAATCATCACCTACTAACCCAAAAGCTCGAACCGTATCTCCAGTGCTAGTCAATACTTCTGGTGCTTCCTCCTCGTCATTTTCCGGTTCAGTTTCTTTAAACAGAATTGGCGAGACATTTTTCTCTAGGTCTTCTACTTTACTTTTGGCTTCTTCTGCTGTTTTAAGGATTTTATCCGTGAGTGTTTGAATCATGGATTTCGAGGCAATTGCACCAAGCAAACAAAACCCAAAGAAAACATAAACATCTGAAGCTTTCGCAGACCCATCTAATATGCTCGTAAGTAATGAGCTTGAAATTGTATTTAGAAACAGTGGCACAAGTAATGCTGCGGAGATTCCAGTTACAGTTGACCAAAAAAGACCTTGGTAATTCATTTTTTCTGGCCGAGTTAAGCCGTAATTAACTACCCCACCAAGAATTCCAGCGACAATCATAATGATAAATATATTTAACTCAGACATTCACATGTAGTCCTAACAAATTATTATCCCGGTTCGGTTATCTTACACTTCGTATTAATTTCCTGCCTAGAAAAAACTTAAGCGAGTTCCCCCGTATTCCGCAAGCTACATACAGGCTTGAGTCAATAATTCCTCCAACATATTCTTATGCAAACGTTCTATCCATTCTTGAGTGAATAAAGGCTCGATAAAATTATAGCTAAAAGTGAGTTGCTTATTGAATTGGCAGCTTAAAAAGGCAAGGGCGGGTGGGCTAGAGATTTGGCATAGGTGATATATTTTGCTGATTTCACTACCAAAAAAAGCACTATTAGATAAATCGACATGGCCTATATCAGAGAACCAAAATGAATTACGTTCAGTACCGGTACGCATGGATTTACGTAGTTTTTCGCCGTGCTGTTCTAATGATAACCAGCTAGCAGCCCACATCACTGGCAGAAACGCATAGTCGAACTTTTCGCGTATAGCCTGCATATTTTGCTGGTTTAGGTGCTTAAATAGGGCGACTCTATCAGCTAGTAAAGCTTTGGGTGCTTGGGCAAATAAAGGGGCAACATGGTTGCTTAATAAGGGGCTTAGTGCTTTATTTTTACGTAAATTAAAGGCGTAAGGCGTGCAATACGCTTCACCTTGTTGTTCTGGATTCATCTTGTGCAAGGCGCGCATAAAACAGCCTACATAATATAAGCTAGTACCGGTTAAGCCGACTTGTTGGCGGGCTAGAGTATTAATTGTTTGGGTTTGCTCTAGACTCAGAGTGTAGGTATTAAAATTTAACTGTTTGGGTGCTAGGGTAGTGTCCGCATGAATAATGCTTTGTAAGCTGTCTAATTTGGAAATATAGCGTTTAGCTTTAAAAAACATGCCAACCTTTTGCCACCATTTATATTTAGCTAACTGAGTATTAACCAGCGACTCAAGCTTAGGTAAGTCAAAGCGATTTCGAGCTTCTAATGATTCAGTACACAGGTATTTTAAAATTAAATCAGCCCCGCGCGCATCGCAGAAAGGGTGAATCCAACGCATTAAAAATGTGGTTTTTCCAGCGCTACAAATAAGGTGGAATTCTACTGGCGGAATCGTTTCGCGGTCTTGTTTGTGATTTAGTAGTTTAACAACGGTTGCTTTATGAAATGCGCTTTCATCAGTACTGTTGTCATTGTGGTGCTGATAAAAAAGCGGGTGTTGTTGCTCGCGTGTACACCAAAAATACCGCTTGCCGCGTTGTTGTAAGCTAGCAAAAGCAAGAGGGAAACGCTCACCAAATTCAGTAATGCGTTGCTCTAATGCTTCAATATCTGGAGTATCTGAGAGCTCTAAAGCAAAGCCACATAGACTGCCGGGCATTTGTTCTTGGCGTATTTCCTCATCCATTGCTAAAGTAAAGCAATCGGATGGATTGAGCATTTGGATGATGTCTTCGTTAGGCGTTTTCATGCTTTATGCTGCAATATCCATTTTTCAAGCGCGTTAAATGAGTTGACGTTATCGGGATCAATTTCCGAGTCGGGCAGGGTGACGCCGAATTGTTCTTCTATGTGCATAATTAAACGCATAATGCCCATGCTGTCTAGGCCAGCTTCTAATAGGTCGTCGTCGTCAGAAAATTTATCAGGCTCGGCGACAAAAATAAGTTCATCAAAAATAAAATCGCGGATTTTTTGTTTCATAGAGAGGTGCGGGGGTTAATGCTGAGAGTTTTAAGTACCTAATAAAAATTAATTTAACATTTCTGTAGGGTGGGTAAAATGGAGTGCCTGTTTTTAGGCGTGCAATGAAACCCATCAACCTCATGCAGAATGATGGGTTTCGCAAGAAAGCGCTCTACCCATCCTTGTAAATACGTCAAATATAAATGTTAAAATAATTATGCGTATGTATTTATTTTATTGATTTAGGGCTTAATCTTCTAACTGCTGTAAGCCATCTAAATGCCATTTAGGGTGTAAGCTGTTTTTCTGTTTGATAAAAGTCCACACTTCGCGGATTTGCTCTGGCTGTGCGTTGCTTTCTTCGTGCATTAACGTATCAAATAAAACTACGGCTTCTAAGTCATTGCCTAAATCGCGCACTTCCAATAATTCTGCTTCAACTTTTAAAACATCAGTATGGTTTTCGCCTTCTGTTGCTTTAATTTGATTTTGAATTTCAGCGAATACTTTGTCAGTGGTTAGGTTGCGAATTTCCGCAAGGTCTTTTTTATCCCAAGCTGTTTGTAGTATTTTAAAAGCACCTTTGGCACCTTCTAAGAAATCAGCTTGATCAAAGTCTTT
>JAUVAA010000206.1 GCA_030591965.1 bacterium | reverse complement strand
TTTCAGCAATAGCAGCGCAGCCGTGGTCAATTTTTTTAGATAGTGGTTTAGCGGAAAAGCGTCAAGGGCGATATGATATTTTTGCTACAGATCCCGAGTGTACTTTAATCACGCATGGTGCGGAAACACAGGTAGACTCAGGCAATCATACGCTTGTTTCTAAAGAAGATCCCTTTGCACTGATCAAGCAGCAATTAACTGCGCAAAAAGCGTTTTCAGAAGTGCCTTTTAATGGCGGAGCAATGGGTTACTTTGCTTATGATTTGGGTAGACAATTAGAAAAATTACCTAATCTTACTGTCGATGCTGAACATATTCCAGATATGGCTGTAGGCATTTATCAATGGGCAGTCGTGGTTGATCATCAAGAACAAAAAAGTTATTTGGTTGGTTGTGCAGATAGCGCAAAGCAGTGGCAAGCTTTAATTAAGCAATTTAGTGTTTATCCGGAAACGGCGACTGTCGGTGAGTTTCAAGTGACCAGTCCCGTGCAAGCAAATATGAGCGAAGAAAATTATGCGCAAGCCTTTGCTAAGATTAAAAAATATTTGCAGGAAGGGGATTGCTACCAAGTTAATTTAGCGCAACGTTTTGTTGCTAATTGTCAGGGTGATCCTTGGGTCGCTTATCAGCAATTACGGGAAATTAACTCAGCCCCTTTTAGTGGTTATTTGAATGTTCCAGGCGTACAAGTATTGAGTTCGTCGCCTGAACGTTTTTTGAAAGTGTTTCAAGGCATGGTCGAAACTAAGCCTATTAAAGGCACGCGCCCAAGAAAAGAAAACGAACAAGAAAATCAGCAGCAAATTGATGCTTTGCAAAACAGTCATAAAGATCGAGCAGAAAATGTCATGATTGTTGATTTATTGCGTAATGATATTAGCAAGAACTGTATTCCTAGTTCAGTGGAAGTGCCCAAGTTATTTGAGGTAGAAAGCTATGCCACAGTACACCATTTAGTTAGTACGGTAACAGGAAAATTGGATAAAAAATATCATGCCTTAGACTTGTTACGCAGTTGTTTTCCGGGCGGCTCTATCACCGGTGCGCCTAAAATTCGAGCGATGGAAGTTATTGAGGAGCTAGAGCCGCATCGTCGTGGTGTTTATTGTGGGACTATTGCTTATATCGGTTTTGATGGCAATATGGACAGCAATATTGCCATTCGTACGCTGGTGCATTCTGAGCATACCATTCGTTTTTGGGCGGGAGGCGGTATTGTTAATGATTCGGTGCTAGAAGAAGAGTATCAAGAATGCTTTGATAAAGCTGCTGCTATGTTGAGCTTACTGGAACAAATGCAAGTGTCGTGATTGTTTTAAAATTAGGAGGCAGTTTATTATCCAGTCCAATTTTAGTGCAATGGTTGCATTTAGCGATTCAGGAAGGCAAAGGTAGTGTCGTTATTGTACCGGGTGGCGGTGTTTTTGCTGATCAAGTAAGAAGCACACAGAAAATATGGCAGTATGATGATCAAACGGCGCATTACATGGCGATTTTAGCCATGCAGCAAATGGCTTTGTTATTTAAAGGTCTGTGCTCTGATTTGTGTCTCGTAAATGAAGTTGAAGCCATTAGCCCTGCTTTACATAAAAAAAAAGTGGTCGTTTGGGCTCCTTTAGCGACTGAATTAGATGCCGGTAAGATTAAAGCAAGCTGGGATATTACATCCGATACATTGGCCGCTTGGCTAGCTGTGCAATTATCTGCTGAGCGGTTAATCTTAGTTAAGTCAGCGCAACTACCTGAAAATTCAACGCTGGAACAACTATCAGAACAAACTATCGTTGATAAAGCATTTGCTGATTTTGCCCAACATCATGCTTTAGCAGTGAATTGTGTTAATTTGTCTAACACATCCATTCTTTCGGCAAGTTTAAAAACGAATGTCTAAATATAATCAATCTCACTCTTTATTATCTATTCGCGGTCTAACTGAGCGATCTGTTAAATTGATGTCGCGCTTTATCACCTATAAATTTCAGCATGTTTATTACCGTACCAAGGAATCTTTAGGCCAACATAAGCGTGATTTGGTTGTTGTGCGTGTAGAAGAGGCGAGCGACAGCTTAGAAGAGACAAAAGTACAATTTTTAGATGCGTTGGAGCGTTTTAAAGGAGTCGTAAATGTTGCTTCGGGTAGTCTGGAGGATAAATATAGATTATTAAAGCAGCAGTATGATTTTTGTACCATGCGCTCCGAGGTCGTAGCCAGTAAGATTCAAGCGATTGAAGAGGTCAGTGATGCCCTGTTTAAGGAGTGGGAATCGGAGCTAAAAGAGTATACTAATCGTTCTTTACGTGCGCAAAGTCGGCAGCAGATGAAATTATCCAAACAACATTATATGCGTTTGATTAAAGCTATGCATAAGGCAGAGAAACAGATTCACCCCGTCTTAGGGGCTTTTAGAGATCAGGTATTATTTTTAAAACACAATCTCAATGCGAATGCGATTGCTGCTCTACAACATGAGTTTTCAGAAATTGCTTTTGATATTACTCAGCTGATTCAAGCAATGGAACAGTCCATTGCTGAAGCCAATCATTTTGTTCATGTTTTAGTCGAGCAAAAAAACGTACCTGCGTTACCGCCTGGAGTGCAGAAATGACGCGTATGGTTTTAGGGGTAGAGTACGATGGTAGTGGTTTTTTTGGTTGGCAATGGCAAGAGGGTGGCTTACGTACTGTACAAGATGAAGTGCAAAAAGCGGCTTCTAGAGTAGCTAATCATCCAGTCACAGTCATTTGCACTGGGCGTACTGATACAGGCGTACATGCTCTAGAGCAAGTGGTTCACTTTGAGACAGGTGCTGTGCGCAGCGAGCGAGCATGGCTGTTAGGGGTTAATGCAAATTTACCCTCCGATGTTAGAGTAATCTGGGTGCAAGAGGCGGTTGAAGATTTTCATGCACGCTACAGCGCAATTGCCCGATTTTATCGCTATACTATTCTTAACCGGCCGACAAAATCTGCTTTACAACGTGATCGGGTAACTTGGTGTCATGCGCCATTAGATTCTGAACGGATGCATCAGGCCGCACAAAGCTTGGTAGGAACGCATGACTTTACTTCGTTTAGAGCTTTAAAATGCCAATCTGTTAGCCCAATGCGTTTAATGTATTTTGTCGATGTCTATCGGCAAGGTGAGCAGGTGATTATGGATATTTCTGCCAATGCTTTTTTGCATCATATGGTACGTAATATTGCGGGTGTCTTAATAGCGATTGGTGCAGGTGATAAACCTATTGAGTGGACACAAGAATTATTAGTTAGTAAAAACAGACAAGTGGGCGGTGTCACCGCACCACCCTATGGTTTGTATTTAGGGGGCGTTTATTATCCCGAAAAATATAATATGCCTAAACATGCTATTTTTGAAAAACTACCTGCCAATGCGCAGCGCTTCCAACATGAGACTTAAATTATGAAAAAAATACTTTTATTATCAATGAGCCTTGCCGTTTCAGGCTGTGCTAGTTTTGGCGAAGGGATTGCCACGGCAGTTTTAAAGAAGCAAGAGCAAGAAGATTTGCGCGCCTGTAAAATTAGTGGCAAAAGTTTTGCGGGCATGCAAAGCAGCCTTGATCTGCCAGGGGATACGGTAAAAGTATTGATGGTACATGGTGTCGGAACGCATGTGCCTGGCTACAGTACTCAATTTCAGGAAAAATTAGCGGCTGAATTAGATTTAACTGTGAAAAGTAGTCATTATAAAGAAATCAATTTAGTGAATAAGGAGATGCCTGAGAAAAAGGTAGGGAAGTTAAGGGTCAGGCGATTGCTGAATGAAGATCAAAATGAGGAAATGCTTTTTTATGAATTGACTTGGTCAGAAATCACTAACCCAGAAAAAGAAAAAATTAAATATGATACTTCAGGTGAATATTCTTACGATCGTGCTGAAGTGAATCAAATGTTAAAACAGTTTTCCAATGATACCAGTCCTGACCCTATGGTTTATTTAGGTAGCCGTCATGAGGAAATGCTAGCTTCATTTAGAACGGCATTTTGCTGGATGGTTGGACGAGATTGGGATGATTTGCCAGAGACGAGTTCAGATCAGTGCGTGATTGATAAACAAGCCATTAAGTATCTACCTGAAGATCACTATGCGATTGTCTCTCATAGTTTAGGTAGTCGTATTGTTATGGATGGCATGCAGAGTATTGCGAACCGCGTTACTAAAATAGCGAATGGCGATCCAACGAGTGCAGAGTCTCAATTTATTAAAGGTTTTCAGAAAAAGCGTATTCCTTTTTATTTGATGTCTAATCAATTACCTTTGCTAGAAATGGGACAAAATCCGCCAGAAGTGATTAATCAAAAAGATCAATACTGTATTCCAGGTGGTGAGCATTATGACCAAAGGCTCGTTGATAAAACTTCGATTATGGCTTTTAGTGATCCTAATGACTTACTAAGTTATGCCATTCCTCAGCAGTTTGTGCAGAGCCATCTGGACTCACGCTTATGTGCAGAAGTGACCAATATTAATATTAATGTCGCGCATGTGATTGATATGTTTGGTATGGGTAGCTTCGCTAATCCGCTGACGGCACATACAGGGTATGACAGTGATGATCGAGTTGTGGCTTTGATTGCTAAAGGGGTTGGTACTAAAAATACAGCAGATTTAGTGACTGAACGTTGTCGCTGGACTAAGTATGTGGATTAGTTAATAGAATCAATGTAGGAAGGACTTTAGCCCGCTTTTCTTGGTTTCTCATTCCCAAACTTCGAGACTATGAAAGTATTATTCATTGTTTAAAGCACTGCGCCCCAATTTTCTTTTGATGATGGAAAGTAATATTAGTTTAATATAAGTAATTGATTAATATTAAATTAATTCTTTCACAGCCTCTTCGTTTGGGAATGCATGCTAAGGAATAAAAATTCAATAATACCTGAAAGCACCGCCAGTCCTTCGAGGACTGGCGGTGCTTCATAACC
>JAUVAA010000082.1 GCA_030591965.1 bacterium | reverse complement strand
TAAGCAACTACTCACTGCCTTACCCTATGCTGATACGGTTGATCAAGTGGAAGCTTTGCTGCCTTGGAATATTAAAAAACCGGATATTTCTGAATAGGGCAAGTACGTGCGTCATTGAGCGCTTACCTATCGGTAGAGGAAATTTATTCTCGCGTGAAAAATGAGGATATGCTGGAGTTTTTAGCGCAAAAAAGTGAGTAGGGTTAAAAATTGGCATGAAGTTTATTAGAGTTCAATTGAATACTACGAGATGGCTTTATTTAGACAAAAATTCAATAGCACGTGTTGAGTAAAGAAAATCAATTTTATAGGGATGTTCTCCTATGAATTATTCGTTACTTTTAGAAGTTGCTTTAGAAGAAGCACAAACGAGATTTAATGAAGGAGGCTTCCTGTAGGGGCGGCTTTATTTGATGGGCAACGTGGTCAATTGCTAGGGCGCGGACGTAATCGCCGAGATCAAGAGAATGACCCTTCTATTCATGGTGAGACCGATGCCTTTCGTAACGCTGGTCGACAAACAAATTATCGCGATAAAATTTTAGTAACAACATTAGCGCCATGCTGGTATTGTTCTGGGTTAATTCGCCAGTTCAATATTGGTACAGTCGTTGTTGGTGAGTCAGTCAATTTCTTCGGCCATTTTGGCTGGCTTAAAGATGCTGGAGTGACTGTTGTTGATTTGCATGATGAGCGGTGCATCACATTGATGACGAAATTTATTGAGCAATCACCAGGTATTTGGTTTGAAGATATTGGTGAATGTAATAGCCATTGAGATGTTTCAAGTTTTGAAGTATTGCGTACTATGTTGAAAACTTCAAAAGTAAGATTTAAGTGCGCTTATTTTGGTGCATAAAAAAGGCTCTGTCACCCTTAAGTGTGGAAAAATACAATCCAATTTCTTAATGCCCTAAAACACAAGGCTTGAGGCAGAATTCCATGGTCTTTATAAGCCCTTAAAATAATGACGGTTTTTTAAATTCCACACTTAACGGTGACATAGCCATAAAAAGCCCATCAATGATGGGCTTTTCTTTTGCGACTAAAACTAAGGCTTAAAACTTAGTTTTTAGCTTTATCAACGATTTGATTTGCTGCAATCCAAGGCATCATCGCGCGTAGTTTTGCGCCTGTTACTTCGATTGGATGCTCAGCATTTAAACGACGCTTTGCAGTCATTTCTGGGTAGTTAGTCATACCTTCTAAGATGAATTTTTTAGCATATTCACCATTTTGGATGCTAGCTAATGCTTCGCGCATTGCGTAACGGCTTTCTTCATTAATAACTTTAGGGCCAGTTACATATTCGCCGTATTCTGCATTGTTAGAAATTGAGTAGTTCATGTTTGCGATGCCGCCTTCAAACATTAAGTCTACGATCAATTTTAATTCGTGCAAGCACTCAAAGTAAGCCATTTCTGGTTCGTAGCCTGCTTCTACTAAAGTTTCGAAGCCCATTTTAACTAGCTCAACCGCACCACCACATAAAACAGCTTGCTCACCGAATAGGTCAGTTTCTGTTTCTGCACGGAAAGTTGTTTCGATGATACCAGAGCGACCGCCACCGATAGCTGATGCGTAAGATAAGCAAATTTCTTTCGCTGTACCTGAAGCATCTTGATGGATCGCGATTAAATCAGGAACGCCGCCACCGCGAACAAATTCAGAGCGTACTGTATGGCCTGGTGCTTTAGGTGCAACCATGATTACATCTAAATCAGCGCGAGGGTTTACTTGGTTGTAAAGAATTGCAAAGCCGTGAGCAAATGCTAAAGCAGCGCCTTGCTTAATGTTAGGCTCAATTTCTTCTTTATAAAGTTGAGATTGAAATTCATCTGGCGTAAGGATCATAACTACGTCTGCGCTAGCAACGGCTGCTGCTACGTCAGTTACTTTTAAACCATGAGCTTCAGCTTTAGCAACAGAGCTAGAGTTTGCGCGTAAACCAACCACAACATCAACACCTGACTCTTGTAGGTTGTTTGCGTGTGCATGGCCTTGTGAACCGTAACCGATGATGGCTACTTTTTTGCCCTTGATTACATTAATGTCAGCGTCTTTGTCGTAATAAACTTGCATGTGATTTCCTGTTTTTTAGTAAATAGTTATTTTCAACATAATGCTGATAAGGCCTGATGCTCGACCAGAAGAGGTGTGAATAAATTCGCACCGCCACTTACTTGGCAATATGTGTTGATTTGGTAAAGGGGTTACAAATGTAAGCCTTTTTCGCCGCGTGATAGGCCTGTTGGGCCAGAGCGTACGGTTTCGATAATACTGTTTTCATCAAGTGCCGCAACGAATGCATCAAGTTTATCTGATGGTCCGGTCATTTCAATCACGTAGCTATTGCTGGTGACGTCAATGATTTTGCCGCGAAAAATTTCCGCAAGGCGATTGATCTCTTCGCGTGATTCTTTGCATGTTTTAACTTTAACGAGCATTAGTTCGCGTTCAACATGGGTTGCTTCGGCTAGATCAATTAACTTAACGATATCAATTAATTTATTAAGCTGTTTAGTGATTTGCTCAATAATTTCATCAGTACCTCGAGTCACTAAGGTCATACGTGACAAAGTAGGGTCTTCTGTTGGAGCAACGGTTAAGGACTCGATATTATAGCCCCGCGCCGAAAACAAGCCGGCAACACGCGATAGGGCGCCTGCTTCATTTTCCATTAGAATAGAAATAATATGTCTCATTATGCCAATTCCCTGTTGATAGGTGTGCCTGGTGCTACACGTAAAGTCATTTCTTGATGGCCTTTGCCCGATTCAATCATTGGGTAAACGTTTTCTGTTCTATCAGTCATGATGTCTAAGAAAACGGTGCGATCTTTCATAGCAAAAGCTTTTTCCAGTGCGGGCTTAACATCTTCTGGTTTTTCTACACGTATACCGACATGGCCATAAGCTTCAGCTAGTTTTACGAAGTCTGGAATCGTATCCATATAAGATTGCGAGTAACGACTTTCGTAATTAAATTCCTGCCATTGGCGAACCATGCCCATATAGCGGTTATTTAAGTTAATAATTTTAATGGGTGTGTTGTATTGTAGTGCAGTAGAAAGCTCTTGTATGCACATCTGAATACTAGCTTCACCTGTTACACAAGCCACTTCTGCTTCGGGGTGTGCTAACTTAACGCCGATAGCAGCGGGTAAACCAAACCCCATCGTTCCTAATCCTCCGGAATTGATCCAGCGGCGTGGTTTATCAAACGGGTAGAATTGTGCGGCAAACATTTGATGTTGGCCTACATCAGAGGTAATAAAAGCATCGCCTTTCGTTACTTCATAAAGTTGCTCAACAACCGCTTGTGGTTTAATTAAGTCGCTATCACGGTTGAATTCTAGGCAGTTAACTGAGCGCCACTGATCAATGCGACTCCACCATGCTTCCAGCGCTTTTTTAGAAGGTTTCTTTTTCTGTTCTTTAAGCAATTCAAGCATTTGCTTTAATATGGTTTTAACTTCACCCACTATCGGCACGTCAACTTTAACTGTTTTAGAGATAGATGCTGGATCAATATCAATATGAATGATAGTTGAGTGCGGGCAGAATTCTGCTAATTTTCCAGTAACTCGGTCATCAAAACGTACGCCAATAGCTAAAATGACATCACTTTCGTGCATGGCCAAGTTCGCTTCATAAGTGCCGTGCATGCCTAACATGCCGATAAATTGTTTGTCAGTGGCAGGGTAAGCGCCTAAGCCCATTAAAGTCTGAGTAATCGGGAAGTTTAGTGAGCGTGTTAATTCTCTTAGTTCTTCGCTCCCTTCGCCTAGAACAACACCGCCACCTGAATAAATAACGGGACGTTGCGCAGCTAATAATAATTCAATGGCTTTCTTAATTTGTCCAGGATGGCCTTTAGTTGCAGGACTATAAGAGCGCATTTTGATTTTCTTAGGGTATTTATACGGAACCAAGATATTTGGGTCAGTAATGTCCTTAGGAATATCCACAACAACGGGGCCAGGTCGGCCTGTCGTCGCAACGTAAAACGCTTTTTTCATCGTTTCCGCAATATCCTTAACATCTTTAACTAAAAAGTTATGTTTAACGCAAGGGCGGGTAATGCCGACCATATCGACTTCTTGAAAAGCATCGCTACCAATTACCGCTGTTGGAACCTGGCCAGAGATCACAATCATAGGAATGGAGTCCATATAGGCTGTGGCAATGCCGGTAACAGCGTTTGTTGCACCAGGGCCTGATGTGACTAGAACAACGCCAGGTTTGCCTGTTGCGCGCGCATAAGCGTCAGCAGCATGGGTTGCTGCTTGTTCATGTCTGACTAATATATGTTTGACATCTTCCTGATGGAAAATTGCATCATATAAATGTAATACTGCGCCACCAGGATATCCAAAAAGATACTCTACACCTTCATCTTTAAGGCACTGAACGACAATCTGTCCGCCACTGAGTTCCACTTTATAAAACCTCTTAAAATAATAAGAATACACTTTGCATTGAAGCCCTTAGAATAAGCTTGTTCTTCAATATGCTTTAAAATTAAAGTCTACAGTAGGCATGAAAATACACGCGAGCTGTTTGTTTTTATCCTTACCCTTAGAAAGTACAGGGATTATTTAGGATGGAATTAGACTTTAATTAATAAAAAATCTATCCAAAATAGCGGAAAATAGCCATTTCGTCAAGAACTACATTTGTTACCATTGAGCTATAAAATTTATTAAAAACAAGCTATCCTTACATCTATAGGTATAGTGTTGAGGAAAAGGAAATGCAACAAAATAGAAAAGACTATCGGAAAAAGTTCACTTCAACGGGTGTTGTGTTTCTTGCTGGCGAGTTATTAGAGTTTGTGAGTTATGATGTTTCTGTCAAGGGCGTGCAAATTGAGTTGGTTCCGGGCGATTTTATTAGCACGGTAGCCGATGTCAGAAATATATTAAATGAAATACACAGTGCTGAAGTTTTTGTGCATGACTTAATGTTAAGTGCGGAGGCGACTATTGCTTGGGTGCGGGATGACGAGGGGAAAATTCTCCTTGGTCTAGAATTTAGTGATGTCATGCACAATGCGGACAAATTATGGTTACAGCGACACTATTACCGAAAGAGTTTGGCTGCTGATGCAAGCTTATTGTTAAATGAGCAAGAGATTGCTGCGCAGACGATTGATATTTCAAAAGATGGGGTGAAGTTAGGTATTACTGCTGATGCTGAGTTAAAAGTTGGGGATGCTATTAAATTGTTTGTTCCTGATAGGGCGCTTAAAGCCTTAGCTGTTGTGGTTTGGCTTAATCAATCTCCTGATTCTATAGAGTTTGGCGTGCGCTATATTAATGTTAGCTAATAAGGATTGCTAGGCAAGTAGCCTTTATAAAAAAAGAGTAGGCAATAAAAAAGGCTTAATTACTTTAAGTAATTAAGCCTTTTGGCATAATTAGTAGTGATACTAATTATTAGTCACCTGAAAAATTATGATATGCAGTTCTAACGCCTTTAAATTTTTCAATAGCTACTTTTGTTAGTTCGATAGACTTTTCAGTTTCACCTTTCTTGAAAGCAGAGCGTGCTTTCTTCAAAGCGCCTTGAGCTCTAGCGCGAAGGGCGTAAACACTAGCGCTTTCAATTGTTTTAGAAGATTGTTTGGCTGTTTTAAATAGCGCCAAACCTGTTTCCATATCAACGCCAGCCTCTAATCCTGTTAATACATTTTCTACTGCTTCAACAGTTGTATCAAGAGCAATAGCAACACCTTCTTGCGTTTGGTTTGCTTGTTTACCTGCTGCCATTACAGAAGGAGCAGTTGCAAGCATTGCAGTGCTAATGAAACCAGCTAAAACTACTTTTTTCAATAAACTCATATAAAATCTCACCTTATGTAAATAATAATTATTATATTTTTATGCGTAAGCGTACACGCATGAGCATCATCATAGCACAGAGATAAAACAATATTTTAAAAAATAATAACTTATCTGGCTATAGGGTTTTAGTTAAGCTTTTTTAATGCACTATGGCTAGAATACAGCTTCAAAAGAAAGACAAATAGAGTGAGAACATATTTGTACGGGCTTAAATCACCCCGCTAGCAACGGATCCAACTCCTTCTTTAAATCTAAGGCACGTAACTCATCAAAGCCCCCAATATGGCGTTCGCCTATGTAAATTTGTGGCACTGTTCTGCGTTTAGTTTTTTGCACCATTTTTTCTCTTAAGCCTGCTGTGGTATCCACATTTAATTCTTTATAGGTTGCACCTTTAGCTGTTAATAGGCGTTTAGCCATAGTGCAGTAAGGACAGAGGTTGCTGGTGTAGATAATTATTACTGGCATGAGAGCTGGGTTCCTAAACGGTGAAAAGTAAATAAGTAAATGATTATACTCGAAGTCAGGGTATTCGGAAATTATGCCGTAAATGTGCAGGGCGATATATAGAAGGTGTTAAAATGCCGCTCTTAATTCTTTTTAGCCCTCGCACCGCAAGGTATGCACTTTTTAAATAAGCCAAACCTATGATGTACTCTCTAAACCGTCTTATTCTTATCGACTCTTATAAAGAAGGTGAATTGCAAGAAGTTCGTTTAGATGGGCATACCAATCTAAATGGCGTGAATGGCGCGGGTAAAACCACCTTGCTGCGATTAATTCCCTTGTTTTATGGTGAAAGGCCGGGGCGTTTAGTGCCGAAAAGTCGCGTCACCGATAGTTTTGTTAAGCACTACCTGCCGCGCGAATCCTCGTATATTATTTTTGAATACCAGCGTAATGAACAAACTTGCATGGTCGCGATTTATGCTTCGACCAATGATGAAGGGTTATGTTATCGCTTTATAGACAAAGGTTTTGAACCGGAAGACTTTATCGAGCAACATGACGATGGTGTAAAATACCCAGTCTCTTGTCGGCAGTTAAAACCACACCTCCTTACCCGCCAAGTGCAGCACAGTAATCAAGTGAGCGCTTGTAGTGATTACCGCACTATTATCCAAAATCTGCCACATAACAAAGGCCAAGAAATGCGCCAGTTGATTGCGCGTTATAGTTTTTGTCAGGGCAGTTCGGGGCGGCGTTTAAAAGATATAGAGAAAATTATTACTGGCATGTTTATGCGTTCTACGGACTTTGCCGATTTACGTGAAATGCTGGTTAATTGTATTGATGAAAACCGCGAATCCATTGCTCTAGAATTGCAAATGGAGACGCTGGATAATTGGTATAAAGAATATCGTGCTTATCAGCAAGTTGAACAAGAGCGGCCTAAAATAGAGTTATTGAATCAAGTTGAAACGGTGATTTTGCAAACTGAGCAAAGCTTAGGTGAATTACAAGTGCGTTTGGAAAAGTTACTAGCGCAAAGTGAGCAAGCTGAACAAGAGCAGCGTCAAGCTGGTGCGGTTTGTTACGAACAGTTAGAGCAAGTACAGAAAGCGTGGGAAGAAGAGGAGCTGGCGCTTAAATCCGCTTTAGCGACGACTAAAGCAGAATTAGCACAGTTACAGCGCCAAAGATCACAGCTGGAAAAAGAAAAAAAGGCATGGGAAGCGCAAGATATAGCAGGCAAAAAACAGCTTTATTTACGCTTGGAGTCGATTAAAACTTCTTTAGGTAGTGAGCGCGATAATCTAAGTCAGCTGATGTCTGATGTACAAGATATCGAAGCGGAATTTCGTCGCTTACAGGCGGAAAAAGAACAATATTTTGCCGCACAAGTTCATGATTTTGAGCTGCAAAAGCAGCAACAACAGCAGAAATTAAGTGAGCAAAAAGCACAAGCGACTGCGGAGGCGACTGAGCGTAAAGAGACTTTACGCGATGCTATCGAGCAACAGCAAGAGAGTAATCGTAAATCAACACTGACTTTAAGCGAGCAATTAGGTGCATTAAATAGCCAAATCACGCAGGTTCAAGCGGATCCGGTATTGATTGCCGATCGTGAGACAAAGCTGGAGCTGCATGATACTTATTTGCAGAAAAAACAAGAATCTGAAGTTAATGAACAGGCGGTAGAGAAGGAAATACGCGTGCATAAAACCGCTGTTGAAGTGGTATTTCAGAAAAAGCGTGAGCATGCGAAAGAAAAGCAAATACTGCAAGCGAAAACCGAGGCTGTTGAAGCGCAAATTAATGCTGGTGCCAGCACCTTACTGGGCTTTTTACGTGAATATAAGACGGATTGGGGCGAGAATCTTGCCAAAGTTATTAAACCGGAATTGTTGCTACGTGGTGACTTGGAGCCTGAGTTGTTATCTGAACAAGCAGGTTTGTATGGCGTTGCTTTACAGTTGGACGGCATAGAGGCTGATTGCACGGTAGATGAGGATAAATTGCGCGATGTATTGCATGATTTGCACGAACAAATGCAGCAGCAGACTGTGGCTGAAAATAATGCTGAAGAAGAGTTGCAGCAATTAAGTAAGGCGGATGCGAGCTTACAAAAAAAGCATAAGCAAGCTCTGTTAGAGAAAGGTCAAACCAATAGCCATTTGCAAACCGTTAAAGAGGAGTTGGATTCTTTAAAGCTGCAAATTGTGCGCAGCAAAAAAGAGCGTGCGCAGCAGTTAAAGCAGCAACGCACAGAAGTAAATGAGCAAATTAAACAGAATAATCAACAGTTAGCTACACTTCAGCAGCAATTAAAAGACGAAGTGCGTGTATTAACCCAAGCACTAGCAGAAAAAATAGCTGAATTTACTTATCAAGCTGAGCAAGAGCGAGCTATTGCGGATCAGGAAATTAATCGCCTGAAAGAACAGAAGGCTAATGAGCTAGCGGAATTAAAACAGCAGCGATTGCAAAGTATGCGCGAACGCAAAGTGGATACCGCAACGTTAACGGCTTTAGAAGTTAAAGTGAATGCGCTCAAACAGGAGTTGGCAGAAGCGGAAAATGCAGAGCAATTGGTTAGCCAATATCAGCGTTGGTTAGATGTGGAATGGCTGCGATATGAGGTTATACAGTCTGATCTAGTGACTTGTGCCGCAACCGAGCAACAGCAAAATCAGCAATATGAAGTTTTGCATGCAACTTATCAGCAGCAACGTAAATCTCTTGATGAGCGTTTAGAGAAGATTAAAACTAGCATTAAGAAATACGATAAAGAAGTCACTACGCTAAAAAAAGTCATCGAAGATTTGGCGCTATACCCGAAAAAAATACCGGAACAAGTGTCATTCGATAGTTCACATCATTTGAATTTACTACAAGGTCATTTCAAAATTCTAAGCGCTAAACATAAAACCCAGCGTAAGGAATTAACTGATTTGGTACGTCATTTAAAACGTGTATTGGCGGCAATTCCGAATACTCGCCCGTACAGTTATTATTCAGCAGTAAATACTGAATTAGGTATTGATAGCGATGAAATGCAGTGGCTACCAGCCATACAAGATTGGTTTGTTTCTAGTGCAGATGATACGCGCCGCTGGCTAGTGATGCAGGCGCAGACTTTCGGTAGCGCGATTCGTAATTACCAACAAGCTTTACAGCGTTTTGATCGTGGGATTGACTCTTTATCGCGTCGATTGGCGGCGAATATTGATCAAAATATCAGCTTTGAAAAAATTGAAAGTATACAAGGCCGTTTAACTTCAAAAGTGAAGACTTTGGGCTACTGGGAGCAAATTGTTAAATTTACCGACCAGTATGATGAGTGGAGCCGTCACACAGACGGACAATTACCTGCCGATGATTTTGCCGAAATTGTGCGCCGCATTGCCGAACAATTGCAGAGCAAAAATAAAGTGGAAATGAAGCTGGTTAATTTGTTGGAGTTGGAAATTATTGTCACCGAAAATGGCCGTAGTAAACGAGCAACGCATGCCGAAGAGTTACGTCAGATTTCCAGCCATGGTTTGTCGTACTTAATTTTATGTGTGTTCTTTATTGCCCTGGTAAATATGATTCGCAAAGACCAGCCTGTGCGTTTTATCTGGCCGATGGATGAGTTAAAAGAATTGCATCAATTAAATATAGAAATGCTGATTGAGCTGCTAACTAAGAATAATATTACTTTATTGTCGGCATTCCCTGATCCTGACCCCGAAATACTAGGCTTCTTTAAAAACCGTTATCAGGTGCATGGTTTCCGTGAATTAATTGAAATGGATATGGATACGGAATATATGGCTGGTTTAGAAACTTTGGCTTTTGACGTGGAATTGCCGGGAACAGAAGCAGACATTATTGCGGAAAATGCAGATGTTTGAGTCTTTGGTAAAGCGATTATTACAAGGTGAGTTTATTTGTGAAATCACCGATGAAGCCGGTTTTCAGTATTTACAAAATCCAGAGAATTTCTTTCAGGTAGAGGATTATTTGCAGCGCTTAAATTATCGTTTGGCGAGCACACAGAATAAATTATCTTTTTATGCGGCTTATATAGAAATCGATAATGCGGCACGCCAAGATATTCGCAAAGTATTTCAGCAATTCCGTTTGGAATTACATCCAGTAGTCGAATGGCTGGATATGATGATGGCTTGTTTAAAACAGGACGCCGTCTTATCGCCTGGTGATACTTTGGCTTTCTCTAGTTTATTGCAGGTAATTGAAAATAATCAGGCGCTAGCTGATCGATTACAAGCCTTTGCTAAATTTAAAGACTTCACCAGTAACGAAGATTCGGTCAAAGGGCGCTTGGAAAAATTATTGAGTACTTTGCAGAAGTGGGGCTATTTGCAATTAGCCAATCGCGACACCTTAATTTATCAAGTCACTGGCAAGCTGGATTATTTTTATCAATCGTTACAGTTTATTCAGGAACATGAAGAAATACCTGTCGAGCAGGGAGAAGAAGAGAGTGCTCAGGAGACTTTATTTTGAGTCAGGCGCAAGGTTTAGAGCGCTTATTTAAAGCACTGGCAAATCACAGTGATTTAATTGCTCAGGCGTATTACGAAGGCGTTGTTTACAAAGACAGCAAAAACCAACGTGCACTCAATCAACTAAAGCAGCTCAAAGTGCTGGTTAATCATAGCATTGATGGTTATCGAATTTCTGGGCGTTTAGGGCAATTTGTCGATAGCGCTTTAAGTAGTGATCGTTTGCGCCGGTTAGATACCGATCTTGCATCGTGGGTGGATACTTTAGAACAGCAAATTCTTATGTATCAAGATACGTGGGATGAAAATCGCATAGAAGATGCGGAAAATTATAGCGCTGAAATCGAGCGAGTGATTTTTGATCTATCGGATAATTTAGAAGAAAACACCAGCTATTTATTAATGCTCATTAATAGCCGTTTTGCCAATGTGCGTACTTTAGCCGAGAAGAAAAAACAAAACGTGTTTTATATTTCACGTGTCGAGTTATTAGTGCAAGCAATCAGCTCTTTGCGTCCTGAATATTTATTAGAAATGGTCGATGAACATCCGGCGTTATATGCTTTTTTAGAAGAGCAATTAATGCGATTATTACCAATTTATCATCAGCGTTTGCAGGATATTTTAGATAAGCTGAAAACTTTTTTGTTTGAACTACGCAAGATTGAAGAGCGTGCGCAATTAATACAAGGTTTTGCCTTTTTTCTACGCCAGAATCCTGGCTATGAAATGCAAGATTGGTCTGAGCAGGACGCTATTCCTGAGCAATGGAATCAAATTAAACCACTGCAGCTGACGCTATCCGCCGATACGCAACATTATGCCGTAGAAGATGAGTTAATTGCGATTGTGCAAAAATTGCGCGTTGATAGCGAGGCCTTGCTAACTAAAAAACGTAAGCCGAAGATTAACAAAATAGAAGTGGTCGAGCGTGAGATACAAGTGATGGAATTGCCGCTGTATCGTAAATGGTTGCGCCGTTATTTTGTTTTATTGGAACAACAAGCAGGACAGGGGATTTCTGCAGTTAGTTTTCAGCAAAATTACGTGCAAGAGATAGACCCCGCTTTATGGTTAGGTTGTGTGCTAAATGAATGGCTTAGACAGAAACAACGGCATAGCAAGATAAAAATGGAGTTTATCCAGTTTGCTAGCCATGCGGCATTTACAGGTAATAAAAAAGTGAAGGATATCGTGTTGTGTTGGCGGGAAGGAGCTAATAGCGCGACGTAGGAGGCTGTAGGGGGCCTTGTTCTCAAGCTCTGTTTGAGAGGTAAGCTCTGTTTACTGTAAATACACACAGCAGAGCTGTTGCCCCATATATTCCTAAACAGAGTTTAGGAACAAGAAATTACCTGAAACGTGAGAGCCATGAAACCAAATAAAACCCAATTGCGCGTAGCTGAAAAAGCAATCAAAGCAAAACTTGAACTGGTACCTTTAAACAAAAGCTGGCAATTCTTTCATGAAGAATATGCCATCGGCTTACCTCAAGGCACTAAATTAAAGCTAAGAGAGCAAGACAGAGACAAGCTACAGGAAATGATCCGGCTGGAAACAGGTATTAATTTAGAGAACAGCTCAATCGCTGATTTCTCCAATATGGACAGAGAACAAGCCTTAGAGCATGGCACTAATGAAAAGCTGGCGGGAAAAAGAGTAAAAGACCAGCGTTTAGCGTTTAAAACCTTGGCGGAACAGCCACTCAAAATTAATCAGCAGCAATATCTTTTGCCCGCAAATGGCCATATGGATATGTGCCTAGATCAGCTAGAAAGTATCGAGCATAACTGTCTTTTAATCATCGAAAATTATCGCTGTTTTGATCAACTACAGCAGATTAGACTGAAATTACCCACGCACTATAATCAGCCATTGGTAATTTATCGTGGTGATAATTATTACAGTGAAAAAACGCTAAGACTATTACTTGCCGCAACGACCTTACCCGTAATTGCCATGCTAGATATTGATCTTAAAAGTCTGTTGATAGCTAGTTCGTTTCCGCGTGTTGTTGGTTTAATATGCGCGAGTTTGCCTGAATTTGAAATATTACTGCAAGAAAAAGGCAATGCCGAGCTTTATGCTAAACAATTACCTGAATGCCAGCAGGCATTAAATGCAAGTGAAGAACTGGTAATTAACGCGCTTTGGGCTTTGTTACGCAAACATCAGAAAGTCTGGGTGCAGGAGCATGATTTAGCTTCGGGGTATGAGTTGGGGGTGATGGGGTTTGTTGAAAGCCAATCAGAATAGTGTAAGTTTTGAGTTGAAATAGCACCAATACTAAGCCTTTGTAGTTACAGATATTAGGTGTCTGCATTCAACTCTGGTGTGGGCTATAAATTGAGAAGCAAGGGTTAAGGAGCGAGAATTCAATAATACCTGAGTCTGACTTATCTTTTGACTTCACGGCTAGGCTGTCGAAATGCCCGCTATATTGAAGCTATACTTTTCCCGTTTTTTGGATTTCAATTTCACTAAAAAAAGCTTGGCGCTTTTTGCGCACGGTATAAGGTATGTTCTCTTTCTCCCACACTT
>JAUVAA010000121.1 GCA_030591965.1 bacterium | reverse complement strand
TGTTGCCACTCGAATTCTCCTAATAGTAATCGCAGAAAAGAGTGTGGCATTATTTTAGGTGCTGGGGTATTACGCCGAGAATTGAGCGCTTACGAATATAAAATCCCTTTTTTCATATAAACTATTATTACTCTCAACAATTTAAATGATGTTTTACCTGCTGTAGCAGGTCTTTTCAGTATAGCCTAATCAAGTAAAATCGCTATTAATTTACAAAAAACTGCTTTAACACTCGGATCATATAGATGTGATCTTCAACCCCTGCGCTTTCTCTAATACTATGCATCGCCCACATTGGGTTTCCTACATCAACAGTTCTGATGCCCAGTTTTGCCGATGTCATAGGGCCTATCGTACTTCCACAGGGAATATCTGTTCTATGTGAATATTTCTGATAAGGCACGTTAGCCTGTTCACACCATTGCATAAAATGCGCATCAGAAATACTTTCCGAAGCATAGCGATGATTAGCATTAAGCTTAATAACAGGGCCTTTATTAACCGTTACTTTATGCTCGGGTTCATAAGCAGAAGGGAAATTAGGCTGATAAGCATGTGCCATATCTGCACTGATCATAAAACTATTAGCTAATGCCCGATGGTAATCCTCTCCATCTATACCGGTAGCCAGTGCTATGCGCCGCAATATATCAGGCAAGAAACTTCCATTTGCCCCCTTAGTACTTTCACTGCCTATTTCTTCATGATCAAAAAAAGCACACACTTGTGTACTTACTGATCCAAGCACATCTTCATCCAGTAATGCCTGCATGCCTGCATGACAAGATGCTAAATTATCTAACTGACTGTTGGCATAAAACTGTTGCTTATCCCCCCAAAAGACACCTTTCTGGGTATCAAAAACCGTCAATTCCCATGATAAAATAGCATCCACACTAACTTTCATCTGCTTTGCTAATAGCGCTTTGAAATAATCACCCGCAAGTTGCTCTTCAATTGAGGTAGCAAATATTAACGGCAATTCGTTTTGCTTGTCTAACTTTAAGCCTTGTTCATTTACATTTCTATTCATATGAATAGCAAGATTAGGCAACCTCAGTAATGGCTGTTCAAAGTTCACTAATTTACTATCAACCTGTCCTTCTGCTGTTTTGTAGCTTACCCGCCCCGCTAAACTTAAATCCCTATCTGTAAATGTTGCCAATATTGGGCCGCCATAAACTTCAACGCCTAACCTAAGTAAGCCCTGAGCATTATTTACAGGATTGGGTTTGATTTTTAACCCTGGGGAATCTGTATGCGCACCTAAAATTTTATAACCTGTTTCAGCTAAAGCAGAACCTACCTTAAAAAAAATAATAGAAGAATCATCGCGAACTACATAGTATCTTCCTCCTAGTTTTAATTGCCATTTTTGCTTTTCATCTAAATATTCAAAGCCAAATGGCTTTAGTCGCGACACTATACTTTTAACAGCATGGTAAGCACTGGGGCTATCATCTATAAAAGCCAATAAATCTTCTACTTGTTGCTGTGCCTTCATACTTTTATATTTTGTGTAAGGTGAGTGATACCGAATTAATACAATACCGTAACCCTGTTGGCTTTGGTCCATCCTCAAATACATGGCCTAAATGCGCATCACATGCTTTACATGTTACTTCTACCCTACGCATACGATGGCTGTCATCAACCAACTGATTTATATTTTCCACATTAATAACATCCCAGAAACTTGGCCACCCAGAACCCGAATCAAACTTAGCTTCTGAGTCAAATAGCTCATTTCCACAACAACTACACAAGTACGTTCCCGACTCTTTACAGTCCACATATTTACCTGAAAAAGGCCTTTCTGTTCCTTTATTAAGGCATACTGTTATTTGTTCTTTTGTTAAATTTGCTTTTTTTATCATCTTTAAACGCCCCTTAGGACGGAGGATTTAATAACTTGAACATTTGACCTATCTTTTTACTCGTATTCATCGTTATATAAAAAATCACATAGCACATGGATATGCAAGTCCCGCTTGAAGTAAGAGGCTGGTAACAACCGTAGCCACTTATGCGCCTATTTATACGTCTTGATTTCTGCTATCAATTAGGCATTCATAATCATGTGACAAATAAACCCATGGTGTCAGCAATCTGTTTTGTTGCATCTTTTAGGACTTGCAATGACATACTAGGGGTTAACGTATTATCACTTAATTTTTTAAAAGCGGGTAACGTATGAATAGGGGGCAAATTGTGTATTTCTTTACTTCCTATATAACTATGGAATTTCGCTAATATCACTATATCGGTGAGGTTTATTTTTTCACCATCGTTATGATACCAGTTTTCTGACTGCCTAGGAATTTGCACTAGTGCTTCTGGAAAGCCCCATTTCTTAAGGATAATATTACCCAAAATACCTTGTAGGGCTGTAATAGTATCGTCTAAGTCTTCCTCTAGATACTCTTCTCTGTTTAGGCTTTCAGCAAAAATAATAATTGGTAGAGCACCTATATTATGAACGAGTCCTGCAAGAAGAGCTTCATCGGGATTAATGCTGTTACTCTGAGTAGCTAATATGCTACTGATGCTGGATACTTGAATACTTTTTTTCCAAATATTTTGTATTCTAAGATTAAGATCCCTGTCGTTACTTTTGAAAAGGTTTTTCATGCTAATACTAGTAACCAAATTCCGTGTAGTTGTTAGACCCAGCCTAGTTATAGCACCGTGACAAGTGTTAATCGTATTAACTGTTCTGTATAAGGGACTGTTGACAACCTGTATTAGTTTTGAAGAAATTACCGAGTCAAGGTTAACTATTTTTACGGCTTTATTAATGCCTATTTCTTTATGAACAGCTTCTCTTAGTTTAAGAGCTACGTCAGGTAGAGTCGGAATTATCAATTTACCTTGTTTATAATAGTCACAAAATTTATCAAAAAACAAACAACCTTGTAATGATTCAGGAATATCTTCCACATTTAGTAGAGCATTATGTGGATTTATATAACAATGATGAAGTATATCATGTGAAAAATGAATGAGACTGACATTGGACTTAGCAATAGCTGCACATTGGTGATGAGTGTCATTAGATAAAGGGTATAACGCTTTCAGTATGGATGGATCTACTTCGTAGCCATGACCATTACTAGCCTCTATAAAACATTGCCCTTTAATAATATAAGAGAATTGGGAGGCTATGTCACCACGGTTAAAAATAACATCTCCTGGCTTGTGCCGTGACATGGTGATTTCTAATTGTTGTATATCATGATCTGGCAAATTACTTATTGGAATTAAACGTTTTAAAAACTGTAAAGGTAATTTAATTCTTTTATAGGAATAATTTGATGCTGTATCGGGATCCTCAATAGACTCTACGTGTGATTTATTTTCATCCTGTATTTTTTTTTTAATTAGGTTCCAAATCATAATATTACTTCTTCATTGATTATATGTCGTTTTTAAGTAGGCTGAAATATTAATACTATTTCTCATTGATATATTGAACTATTTTTCCAATCTTTGTTCACTTAGAGCATTATTTGGTTTTCAAACTTAACTCCATAACTAGAATGCAAACGATTATTGAAATAAATATCTATTTGTTAACCTGACCATACATCAATGCTTTAACACTGATTTCAGTTAAATTGCAGTGTTTTGCACAATTTGTTTATCTGATTCATGTAAATGGAAATTGCTTAGTCTTTATTTTCATTAGTATTGAAATTTGGATTCCAACCAGCTTATATCACTAAGTTTACAGTCAACTTTTCTTTTAAACCTAAAAATTGAATTCAGGTATTTTCTTTCATTGAATTTTTGGGATACCTCGGGGAAGTTTGCCTTTAAAGAATAGCTTTTTTCGGTAAAGTTTAGCTATGGATACACACTATTTAGCTGTAGAAAACCCTTTTTGAATAATACCTTGTTGATAATATTTGCTTGAATCAATTTGGTAGTTTTCGGGTTTGATGATGTTAGAAATTGATAGTGGTTTTCCAAAAGCATCTTTCATTATTTTAGAAAGATCAATTACAATTTCATTCAGTGGATTTCTTTCTTCATCCAAAAGCAATAATATTTTAGGGCGTAATTTCGACTGGTTGTTTATTTCTACTACCAATGCGATTGAGCCATTATTTAATAGAACAAAACAGCCTGGCGGATAAATACCAAGAGATTCAATAAATTTAACAACTAATTTTGATTTAAGGTGCCCACCTGATTCATCTATTAATATCTTTGTTGCTTCTAGATGAGTACGTCCTTTCTGATAGACTCTATCACTTGTAATTGCATCATATATGTCAGCAATTGCTACAATGTGGGTATAAAAAGACAGCGCATTAGACTTAATGCCTTTTGGATACCCTGTACCATTAAGGCATTCGTGATGCCCATGTGCGGTTTCTATAGCACCTGGAAACATATTTGGACTAGACTTTAATAATTCATAGCCTAGGGTCGTGTGGCTTTGCATTACTATTAATTCATCAGGGTCTAATCGACCAGGTTTGTTTAATATACTCCCTGGTACTAACATTTTTCCCATATCATGCATCATCCCACAGAGCCCAACCTGATTAAGCAACTGTTCATTCATGCCAACTTGCCGCCCCAAAAGAATAGATAACACACAGACATTTAAACTATGTTGGGCTGTATATTGATCTTTATTTTTTAACTGACTTAACCATAAAAAAGCATCGGGTGAATGTAATACACTATTCACGCAAGAAGAAACGGTTTCTTTTGCTAAAGAAACATCAATTCCACCACCATTAGAAATCTTATCCATAAAATCAGTAACAACTACTCCAGCGTCATGATAATTTTGAGTAGCACGATCAATTTCTTTTTCAAATGACCCTAGTTTTTCAGGTGGCTTACTAATCTTAAATTGCATATCTGCATTATGAAAAGACTTAGGCGAAACTGCAGCTGATATTTTTTTTTGTTTCCTAGTATCAATGTATACATACTGACAAGTTTCTATTAGGGTTTGCAGGTCTTTACTTGTTTCTATAACAAAGCCCTGAAATGTAAAAGGTGATTCTAACCAGGGTATATCTAATTCAGTGACATACATTCCAACAACTAAGCTATCTACAGGCATATAGACATGTTCATTCGAATGGTATTTTTTAGCTTTACTTTTTCTTGGTTTATTTTTTTTCTTAAAAAAAGTTAAAAACGACTTTATCATAATTTTAATTTAAATTTAGTTAACTGCTATCTTGATGATAGTTAGTATTTTTACTACATATCGTTTCGGAATTAAAATAACGCCCTAATTAAAAAGTACGATACATTGCTTAGCTTGAAATAAACCACACCCTTAAATAGGACTCACATAAATCATGCCTCAAAACTGCCTGTATTATTTGCTTTAAGGGTTAGCCTTCTACAAGAAAGTGGCATTTCAATTGCTCATATTGCTACCACACGGAGTCTAATCTCAATAAAGGCACCAAATTGTCTATAAGCGTTTCCTGTAAATGCATAATATACAGTGATTTACACTGATTTAATACTCCCTAATTTTTCATGTCGAATGAGAACTCTATTTGGAGGACAGTCTTCATTTGCTGCTGAAAACAAGAAAAATGGCGTGATCGTTTATCATTCGTATTAAAGGCGTGCAAATTGGTGCATAGCAAGCTGCGTGTAGAACACAAAAGCCGTATAAAAGCCAAGTAAACTGTCGAAGTTATTTTGTGTACAACCCTTAACTGCTTCATCAAAAAATAATCGTAAAAAAGGTTATGTTATAATGGTCGGAATGTGTTTTTAAAAGAGAAGACCGATAATGAACGAAATGATGAGTGCTGGCGTTGAGCTAATGCTAATAGGCATGGGAATAGTGTTTGCCTTTTTAGCCTTGCTGATTGTGATGGTTAATATTATGACATCCGTCATTCAGCGTTTCTTTCCAGAAACCCACTTAGCTGAATTAAACCCTGCATCCGCGTCAACCAGTCACACTAATGCAGGTGTAATTGCGGCAATAACAGCAGCGGTACATCAGTATCGCAATGAACATAATAAATCTTAGATACTAAAGCTAACTCAAAAAGTAAGCTTGGTGCGCCGCTATCAATTCTATCTGAATGGATATGTACTTTAGAACAGTCATAAATTAATAGCGGCACCCCTTTAGTAAGAATCACCCCAAAAAGGTCACAGGAGATAAGTCATGGCAGAACTTAAAAAGCCACTAGGAATAACAGAAGTCGTATTACGAGATGCACATCAATCTATCTTGGCAACACGTCTGCGCATTGAAGATATGCTACCCATTTGTGAAAAATTAGACCACATCGGTTATTGGTCAATAGAGTCTTGGGGCGGCGCGACCTTTGATGCCTGTATTCGATACTTAGGTGAAGACCCTTGGGAAAGATTACGTTTACTTAAAGCAGCCATGCCTAACACGCCACAGCAAATGCTGTTTCGTGGCCAAAATATTCTAGGCTATCGTCATTATGCTGATGATGTCGTTGATAAATTTGTTGAACGTTGCGCAATTAATGGTATGGATGTTTTCCGTATCTTTGATGCCATGAATGATATGCGCAATATCAAACAAGCCGTAAAAGCGGTATTAAATACAGACGCTCACGCACAAGGAACCATTTCTTATACCACAAGCCCTTTTCACACTATCGACAAGTGGGTTATACAAGGTAAGCAAATTGAAGATATGGGCGCTCACTCTATCTGCATTAAAGATATGGCGGGCTTATTAAAACCCTACGATGCGTTTGAGTTAGTTACAAAACTAAAACAAGCAACCGATCTTCCTATTCATCTGCATTGCCATGCAACCACTGGACTAAGTGTTCCTACTATTATTAAAGCAGCAGAAGCAGGTATCGACAATGTTGATACGGCTATTTCTTCTTTAAGTATGACTTATGGACACAGCCCCACCGAAACCATTGCCGCTTGCTTGGAAGGTGAAGATAGAGACACAGGTCTGGATTTACTAAAACTGGAAGATATTGCTCACTATTTTAGGGATGTTAGAAAAAAATACGCGCAATTTGAGGGCAGCTTAAAAGGTGTTGATAGCCGGATTCTTACATCTCAAGTACCTGGCGGCATGTTAACTAACATGGAAAGCCAATTAAAAGAACAAGGGGCTTCCGATAGGTTTGATGAAGTTTTAAAAGAAATCCCAAAAGTACGTGAAGATTTAGGCTTTATCCCTTTAGTGACCCCGACCTCACAAATCGTGGGTACACAGGCGGTTCTTAATGTACTTTCTGGTGAGCGCTATAAAACCATTACTAAAGAAACGGCTGGTGTTTTAAAAGGTGAATATGGTGCAGCTCCAGCTGCTATCAACAAAGAATTACAGGCACGTGTGCTAGAGGGTGGAGAGCCAATTACTTGCCGCCCTGCTGATTTAATTGAAGCAGAAATGCACAAACTGATTGCAGAGGTTGAAACAAAAGCAGCAGCAGAAGGCGTAACACTTGCTGAGAATGTAGAAGAAGACGCACTTATTAACGGCCTTTTTGCACTGGTTGGCTGGAAATTTATTGCCAACCGCAATAATCCCGATGCTTTTGAGCCTGCACCTGATGCTGAAGCATTTGCAGCAGCTAACGCACCAAAGACAGATAATACAGAAACAGAAATCTATTCTGTCAATGTAGATGGTAGGAATTACAACGTCGCCGTTGGCCCTGGTGGATCAAACATCAGTGTACAGCAATCAACGGGTACACCTGAGACAACTGCACCCGCCAGTAGTGGTGAGGTTATTGAGTCCCCTATGGCTGGCCTTATTTTAAAAGTGAATGTAACTGCTGGAGCGCACGTTACTCAAGGTGATGTGGTATTAATTATGGAGGCGATGAAAATGGAGACAGAGGTTAGGACTAAGATTTCTGGCACGGTCAGCGCCGTTAATATTAAAGAAGGTGATGCGGTTGCAGTGGGCGAAGTTTTAATAACCTTGTAACCACTACACCAAAAGATGAAAGCTTACTTTAGAATAATCTCTAAACTTGGCTGGCCTATAACAATACAATTGACATAGCGGACTAAAGTCCGCTATACAAAAAAAATCTATGAAAAATTTAATCGCCTTGTGGGAAAGCACAGGTTTTTATAACTTTACCGGTCCGCAAGTATTTATGATGCTGATTGGTTTCTTGCTACTTTATCTTGCCATTAAAAAAGGCTTCGAACCCTTATTATTGTTACCTATTGGCTTTGGTGCCATTTTAAGTAATATTCCTATTGCCGGTATTGCTGACGAAGGCGGCATTTTACATTATTTGTATTTCGGCATTAAGTCTGGCATTTTTCCTCTGCTTATTTTTATGGGCGTTGGAGCCATGACTGATTTTGGGCCGATGCTTGCCAATCCTAAAACTTTATTTTTAGGCGCGGCAGCTCAATTTGGTATTTTTGCCACCTTATTAGGCGCATTAGCTCTTAATTTAGTTCCTGGCATGGAATTCTCTCTTAAAGATGCCGCAGCCATTGCTATTATTGGTGGAGCCGATGGCCCGACTGCAATTTATGTTGCCTCTAAATTAGCCCCAGACCTACTCGGAGCGATTGCTGTTGCGGCTTATTCTTACATGGCTTTAGTACCGCTTATTCAGCCCCCGATTATGCGCGCTCTGACTACAGAAGAGGAACGCAAAATCGAAATGCAGCAATTACGAGTAGTCAGTCCTACTGAAAAGGTTGTTTTTCCATTAATGTTACTCATACTTAGCGCTCTACTACTACCGTCAGCCGCACCTCTAGTGGGTATGTTTTGTTTGGGTAATTTAATGAACACCTGTGGGGTGGTAGAGAGATTAAGTAAAACCGCTCAAAATGAGTTAATCAATATTGTGACTATTTTCTTAGGTTTAGCCGTTGGCTCAAAATTAAGTGCAGAGGCTTTTCTAAAAACTGAGACTCTTGGCATTCTTGCCTTGGGTGCTATTGCATTCTGTATTGGTACTGCTTGTGGCGTGATAATGGCGAAAGTAATGAACAAGTTTAGCGATACCCCCATTAACCCGTTGATTGGTGCCGCTGGTGTTTCTGCTGTACCGATGGCTGCTCGTGTAGCGAATAAAGTAGGCTTAGAAAGCAATCCGCATAACTTCTTATTAATGCATGCAATGGGGCCCAATGTTGCAGGTGTTATTGGTTCTGCTGTTGCTGCCGGGGTTTTATTAAGCCTGGTAAAATAACAGCGCCTAGCAGTCTGGCAACTTTAGTTTGATGGATAGTTATCAAAATAAATTCTTTCTCTGGTTTTGAAATCGATTTTCCCCAGAGTA
>JAUVAA010000008.1 GCA_030591965.1 bacterium | reverse complement strand
AAGTCTTCTACTGGCATGATGGCTCTCCGATAAGTTACTTTTCGTAAAAAATAACTGTACGCTTGAGTTATCATGCCTTCAACTTTTTATCAGTTCAGCTTAAAATTAAAGTCGAACATGGCGTTAATATATTAAACTCCAAAGTGGATAATGCTTTAGTTAAAACCTTAAATCAGTTATGCCAAGAGTTAGGTATGAAAACTTTAGCTGAGTTTGTTGAGTCAGAGTCTGTTATGCAAAGGTTGCGTGAAATGGGCATTGATTATGCCCAAGGTTTTCATTTGGGCTTACCGCAGGCAGATTTTGTCGCATAAAAAGGCGTTTTATTTAAGTGAATGTTGCTTTATGTTCACCTAATTGAAGCTTAAAGACTTTAACCATAGAGACGGAAAGGTATTCTTATATTCTCTGTGGTTAATCTTTTTTTTCATTTTCGTTTATAAATGAAAATGAAAATTTCCTAGCCCGCAAGATTTTTCTAAAGTGGCAACGATTTTATTGGCATCTGCCGTAGATTCATTCGGTCCTCGTATGTAAGATGGCATCTTATCTTTACCGTAACGGTAGCGAGACCAACAGAAACCAAGCTTTTCCTCACCAAAGATGGTTTTTAGCGCGTGATAATCGGCGTGGCTATTAAAACCTAAATCTTTCGCATATTGTGTTGCGCCATCAAGTAGTTTTTTTGCGCAGGCGGGCTTTATTTTAGTAAAGGCATAGCCGCCATGTGATTCGACAATTCCTGGTTTAAACACTTTTTCATACTCAGGGATTGGCATCGTTTTAAATAATGCTTTTTTTACCCCTAGACAGTAAACATCGACAATAAAAGAACATACAGCCACTTCACCTTGGGGGGAAATTCTGCTCACGAGAATATTACCGATACCGGCTTCAAATAAATTATGCGGTATTAGGCATTCGTAAAAAGGGTGCTCAATATACGGAGCTAGCTTTTCTTGTAATAGCTGTGTTGAGTTTGCTGATGTAGCCGATTTGCGTTTTTGCTTTTTTTGCTGCGCTTTTTTTTGTTTTTGTTGTTCTGTTAAAGCCATTAGACATCCTTTAAATACGAGTAGTCAGAGTAGGTGCCTATAATATGATGTATTATTTTATGAAGCGAGCAGAAAATAGTTATATGATGGTTTAATCTGCTGCAAAGCCTATTTATATAAAGCGATTGCGTAAATATTGGGAGTAAAAACATGGAATATAAAAATAATAAAGTTTTGTTGGATGCATTAGTGCAATTTATTCGTGAAAAAATGCATGATCAGCAAGTTGAATCCTTAATTTTGTTTGCACAGCAATATTTTAACGATGATGTATTTGACGATATTGCTGATAGAACTTTAGATGATTTATATGGCGCGGTGTTATCTCATTGGAATTTATTTTTAGCTGTGCCAGCGAAAAAGGAACAAGTCAATATTTATAACCCCTCGGTAGAGGAGCACGGTTGGCAAAGTACGCATACGGTAATTGAAATTGTATTGCCTGACAGACCTTTTATCTTGCAATCTATCACGATGGAAATAAATCGCTATGGACTGGTTAATCAATTGGTATTACACCCTTTATATTGGGTAAGTCGGGATGAGCAAGGCAAATTATTAAACGTTTTTGATGCTCAACAAAAAGGCGCGCAGCTGGAAAGTGTCTTGCATATAGAAATTAATAGGCAAAGTAATATTGAGTTTATTGCACAATTAAAAAGTAGTTTGCAAAGTGTTTTACAGGATGTTCGTGCGGCGACTGAAGATTGGCAGCTTTGCCTTGCTAAAGTGCAAGCTGAGACCGAGGTATTAAGAGGTAAGAACCAGCCCGAGTTACAAGAGCCCATTGAGTTTTTGCAGTGGTTACAAAATAATCATTTTATCTTTTTGGCTTACAGGGAATATCGGCTGATTAAGCAAGGAGAGGAAATAGGTTTTAGTGTCGTGCCAGGTAGCGGCTTAGGCGTTTTACGCGATAATATTGCCACGATTCCTGAGCAAAATTTTATGCCGATCAGCTTGGATGTTTATCAATTATTAAATACAACTAAACCGCTACTGATTACTAAGGCAACCAGTAAAGCAAGGGTGGATCGTCCCGTTTTTATGGACTATATCGGAGTCAAGCAATATGACGATACAGGGCAATTGGTTGGTGAAAAACGATTTTTAGGTCTGTATGCTTCTTCAGCTTATTCTTGTGAATTGAATACGATTCCTATTGTACGCAGTAAAATTAAAACCTTAATCGAGCGTTTTGAAAAAGGACATCGCACGCATAGCACTCGGTCTTTGCTATATGTGTTAAATTCATTGCCTAGAGATGAATTATTTCAAGCTAATGTAGATGCTCTGTACGGTTGTGCCATCGGGGTATTACAATTACAAGAACGACAGCGTGTGCGTGTCTTTGTGCGCCATGAAGTTTATGGACATTTTATTTCCTTATTAATCTTTGTTCCTAGAGAGCGCTATAACACTCAATCACGGGAAAAAATTCAAGATATTTTATTGGATGTTTTTAAAGGTAGTGATACGGACTTTAGTGTCAAACTGAGCGAGTCGATACTCGCTCGAGTGCATTTTATTATTCATAGTAAAGAAAAATGCTGCATTGTTTATGATGTTAAAGACATAGAGCAACGGATAGTTGCGGCTTTATCGAATTGGCATGATGAATTAGCAGAAGAACTGCACTTTTCCTACGGTGAAGCGGAAGCAAATGATTATTTGCAAGCCTATTGTGATGGCTTTTCAGAGGCCTATAAAGAATCTGTTTCAGCACGCAATGCCTTATTGGATTTAAAGCGCTTTGAGAAAATGGCGCAGGCTGAATTGTCGGTATTAGGTGTTTTGTATAGTCCACTAACAGCTACAGAACAAAAGCAATTATATTTTAAATTGTACTGCTTTGGAGAATTAGCCTCATTATCGCGTAGCCTGCCTATGCTGGAAAACATGGGGGTTAAAGTTTGCAGTGAACATCCTTATCAAATTGCTAAAAAAGGTCAAGATAAACGCTTTTGGATTCATGATTTCGGTTTGGGCTATGCGCATGTTGCTAAGTTAGATTTAGAATCATTAAAACCTCGTTTTCAAGAAGCTTTTGAGCAATGCTGGGCGGGGCGTGTGGAAAACGATGGATTTAATGCCTTAGTGATTAATGCTGGTTTAAATTGGCACGAAGTGAATATTCTTAGAGCCTTGTATTTTTATTTAAGACAGATTGGCATTACTTTTAGTCAAAGTTATGTCGAACAAACTTTAATCCATAATGCCAATGTTGTTAAATTACTGGTGCAATTATTTACTGCGCGCTTTAAGTTTTCAGAAAGCGTAACGGATACCGAGGGACTTTTAGCAGAAATTTCAGGCTTGATTGAACAAGTTAAATCTTTGGATGAAGACCGTATTCTTAGGCGTTATTTGAATTTAATTTTAGCGGCTGAACGAACTAATTTTTTCAATCAAACGGTTGATGAAAAGGGTGTTCCTTATTTTTCTATTAAGTTTAATTCGGCAAAAATTGACGAAATTCCATCGCCAATTCCTTATTTCGAGATATTTGTTTATTCGCCTCGAATGGAAGGGATACATTTACGCGGTGGTGCTGTTGCCAGGGGAGGTATGCGTTGGTCTGACCGACGTGAAGACTTTAGAACTGAAGTGCTAGGTTTAATGAAAGCACAGATGACTAAAAATGCAGTTATTGTACCAACAGGGTCTAAAGGCGGTTTTGTCGTTAAAACTGTATGTACCAAAGCGGATTTCTTTGCCGAAGGTGTCGCTTGTTATCGCATTCTTATTCGAGGATTATTAGATCTTACTGATAACTATGCAGGAAATCAGGTGCTCAAACCCAAACAAATTAATTGCTATGATGGTGATGACCCTTATTTAGTAGTGGCTGCGGATAAAGGGACGGCAAGCTTTTCGGATTATGCGAATGAGCTGTCTCAAAGCTACCAATTTTGGCTAGACGATGCTTTTGCGTCAGGCGGATCTGCTGGCTACGACCATAAAGAAATGGGTATTACTGCGCGTGGAGCTTGGGTTTCAGTACAGCACCATTTTGATGGATTAGGGATAGATATTCAGCATAATGCCTTTACTGTCGCCGGTATAGGCGATATGGCAGGGGATGTTTTTGGTAATGGTATGTTGTTATCTAATAAAATTAAATTACTCGCGGCATTTAATCATGAGTCTATTTTTCTTGATCCCAATCCGAATACAGACACTAGCTTCCAAGAACGACAACGTTTATTTAATTTAAAAAAATCAGGCTGGGGTGATTATGATGCCAGCCTGATTTCTGCAGGTGGCGGTGTTTATTCGCGCCAGGATAAAGTGATAGTCTTAAGTGATGCGGCCAGGGAAGTGCTGGAAATTAAAGCACAGAAATTATCACCTAATGAATTGATTAAAGCTATTTTGACTGCGCCGATGGATTTACTTTGGAATGGCGGCATAGGTACTTATGTTAAAGCCAGTTCTGAGCTCAATAGCGATGTCGGTGATCGAGCCAATGATGCTTTGCGTATTAATGGCGAGCAATTACGTTGTAAAGTCGTGGGTGAGGGCGGTAATTTAGGGCTTACTCAAAGAGGCCGTATTGAATATGCCTTGAATAAAGGTTGTATTAATACCGATTCGATAGATAATTCAGGTGGCGTGGATTGTTCAGATCATGAAGTGAATATAAAAATTCTGTTAAATGGTTTATTGCTACAAGGCGATATGACGGCTAAGCAGCGTGATGCATTGCTAGAAAGCATGACAGATCAAGTTGCCGAGTTGGTACTATTGAATAACTATCAGCAAAATCATGCGATTACCATGATTCAAAATGAATCAGTGCAACAGTTGCCTGCTTTAAAGCACATAATGACGACTTTAGAGACTAAAGCACATTTGAATTGTGCTTTAGAAAAACTACCTAACGATAAGGAAATCCAAACACGTAAAATTTCCGGTAAAGGTATGACCCGTCCGGAAATTTCTGTATTACTCGCTTATACCAAGCTGTTATTTAAAACAAAGTTACTGTCTGAGTCAAAGCATATTAATTTGACCTTGTATCAGCATGAGTTGTCGGCTTATTTTCCTGAGCCTTTACAGGAAGTGTACGCTAAAGAAATCCAAGAGCATCGCTTAGGCAAAGAAATCGTTGCCAATCGATTAATTAATAGTTTGATTAATCGTTTAGGTATTGTTTTTCCACACCGCTTTATGGAAGAGTTAAGTTGTTCTGCATCGGGCTTAGTCAATACCTATAGCTGGGTGTGTCGTATTTTTGAGATTGATTTGATTTGGAAGATGCAGACTGAGTTAGATGGTGTAGTTAGTAAATCAGTATTAGATGATATTAAACTGCGTCTTAGGCAGTTAATTGAACGTGCTATGTATTGGTGTTCACGTAATGAACCTCAAGGTGAAGGAGGTAGTCATTATGTTCAAAGTATTGCCGAATTAGCGGATAACTTGAATGGCCTTATCACTGATAAAGAGCAAAAATATATTGATAAGACTGTTGATGATTTAATTAAGGCAGGTGTCAGTGCGGTATTAGCCTTAAAAATTGCTCAAATAGACATTTTATTTTCTTGTTTAAATGCGGTCAAAGTGCACAAGAAAAGTCATTGTTCTTTACAGGAAGTCACTAAGGGGCTGTTTTATCAGGATGAAGTGTTGAATCTTGCTTGGCTACGTAGTCAAATTATTTTATTACCTCAAGAGACGACTTGGCAGGCACTTTCTCGGCGCTCAATGATTGATGAATATCATCAAGTTTGTTGTGTGTTATTGCAAAGTGTATTGACAGAAGAAGGCAAGAGTATTGCACTGAAATTGGAATCTTGGCGCGAAAAAAATGCCGTCGCATTTGAGCGTTATATTGCTATGATTAATTCTGCAGAAGCAGATGAAAATGTACAGTTGGAAAAAATTGTTGTGATCTTGGGGACAAGTTGGAATTTAACCGTTTATGGTAATTAAGATTAGAGCTGCGCAATGAAAGTATTATTAATAACCCCGCCGATGACTCAGTTAAATACACCGTATCCAGCCACAGCGTATTTAACGGGCTTTCTAAAGCAAGAAGGATATGCGGTAGCGCAACGTGATTTGGCTATTGATCTGTTATTAAGTATCTTCTCGCGTCAAGGATTAGAAAAATTACTGGATCAACTAGAAACCAATTTTGCCAGCGTTGATGACGACGATTTGCCGGATAGCATCTATAATTTTTTAGCAAATTATGAGCAATATTATCAATGTATTGATGGCGTTATTCGTTTTTTACAGGGAAAAGATCCAAGCTTAGCTTTGCGTATCGCTAAGCGTAATTTTTTACCGGAAGGCCCGCAGTTTGAATCGCTGGAACAAATGGAAGAAATGAATGCTGAAGTGTTGGAGCAAGCTTTTGGGCAATTAGGCGTACAAGATAAAGCCAAATATTTAGCGACCTTATTTATTAATGATATTGCAGCAGTCATTACTGAAGGCATCGACCCGCATTTTGAAGTGTCTCGTTATGCAGAACGGCTTGCCGCCTCTAATCCTAGTTTTGATGATTTATATAATACATTACATGCGCCAGAACCTAGTTATACAGAACTGCTTATCGAGCAATTACTACAGCAATATATAGATCAGGAATCTCCAACAGTATTAGGGATTAGTGTGCCTTTTCCGGGGAATATGTTGGGCGCATTACAAGCGGCTAAATATTGCAAACAATATGCGCCAGATATAAAAGTAATCTTGGGTGGTGGCTTTATCAATACCGAGTTACGCGCACTAAAAGAGCCGCGAATTTTTGAAACTATTGATTATATTTGCCTCGATGATGGTGAACGACCTTTATTAACCTTATTAGAATATTTTAAAGGCGAGCGGCAGCATGAGGAATTGCTCAGAACCTATTATTTACAAGCAGGAAAAGTCGTTTTCAATGCTCAGTCAACGTTGCATGATATTGCTCAAAAAGACGTAGGCACACCCAGTTATGAGGGCTTGCCTATTGATAAGTACTTGTCTTTATGTGAAGTGCTTAATCCTATGCATAGGATTTGGAGTGATGGCCGTTGGAATAAAATCACGATTGCCCATGGTTGTTATTGGGCAAAATGCAGTTTTTGCGATATTAGTTTGGATTATATTGGCAAATACGATGATGCGGGCGCGGATATTACCGTGCAACGCATTCAAACTTTAATTGCCGAAACAGGGCAAACTGGTTTTCATTTTGTTGATGAAGCAGCACCGCCTAAAGCTTTATTTGCTTTAGCGAAAAAACTAATCGAGCAAGATATAGTTATTACTTGGTGGGGCAATATTCGTTTTGAAAAAACCTTTACAGCAAAAAAATGTCAATTATTAGCGGATTCTGGCTGTATTGCCGTGAGTGGAGGATTAGAAGTCGCCTCAGATAGATTGCTCACTTTAATGCAAAAAGGTGTCAGCGTTGCTCAAGTGGCTAAAATCACCAAAGCATTTACTGATGCAGGAGTTTTAGTTCATGCGTATTTGATGTATGGTTTTCCCAGTCAAACTGAACAAGAAACAGTCGATGCTTTAGAGTATGTGCGCCAATTAATGCTTAATGGCTGTATTCATTCAGCTTACTGGCATCGGTTTGCAGCGACTATTCATAGTCCGGTGGGTTTGAACCCTGAAATATATGGAATTAAGCTCATACCAAATGAAAATGTTTTATTTGCAGAAAATGATGTAGATTATATGGATTCCGTACAAACGGATCATGATTTTTTAGGTATTGGTCTGAAAAAAGCTTTATATAACTATATGCATAATATGGGTTTTGAATATCCCGTATCGTTTTGGTTTGATGAGCAGGTAAGTGAAACGCGTATAGAGGAAGATTATATTGCGCGGTGTTTGTATTGAAATCGCTAAGTCAGATTTAATACGGGGCGTTCATCATATTTGTAGGGCGGACTTTAGTCCGCTTTTTAGGGCTTACACTGAAGGCGAAACATTAAGGTAGGGTACGTATTGCGTACCTTTCGGTGTAATAAGGTATGCGGTGCATACCCTACATAAATTGTACTGGCTTAAAATACTAGCTGCTTTTTAGCAATGGCAGACTAAAATCCGCCCTACTTTTTAGGTGTTCCATGTTGCGTGGATAGATATATAAGTAGGGTATCCACCACATACCTCGTTAGCTCATACAAGCAAGAAACAGTGGAAATTAATTCTTGAGAACGGCTTTAATTCGCAATAAAGATTCTGAATCCAACTCAGCCGTACGCTGATGGTTTACGCATAAAGCCCCTCTAAAGCCTAAATAATCAGCTTGTAAAGGTAGCAACGTAGCAATATCAGCCTCTCGCAGTGATCCCGCTAGACCACAAAGCAATTGTTGTTGCTGTGCTGATTTAACAAACCCTTGAATTGTTGCAAAAGGCATAACTTGTGTTAATGAGCCATTAGTCTTGTTCATCGTATCAAGCATGACACCGTTAAATCCGGCCTGTGAAAATAACGAAATACTCTTTAAATCAGGCTGCTGATCGGCAAATAATACGGCGATTAATTTTAAACCACGTTGCGTTAGAACTTGCAGTTGATTAATAATCGTTGCCCAGTCGCTATCAGGAAAAAAACCTATTTTTATATACTCTACGCCAGTCTCAGCCATTTTTTCTACGGCATTAAAAATTAGCTCGGCTTGCATGGGCAAGTCGCCCACAGTCGCGCTGATTGGGCTGGTTTGTTTGAGTGCGGTAACAATCGTTTGGACATCGGCAATATCCAAAGCACCTAAAGCACCTCGGGCAGGTTGTTTTAAATCAATAATATCAACCTTAGCGTGTTGTGCTATTAGTGCTTCTTCTAGGCTATTAACGCTGGCAAGCATTTTACTCATTGTGCTTGTAACTCTCTTAATTTCTGTTCGATAGCTTTAGTGACCCAGCCCCAGGCTTCCCTTTCGCGTGGCCCTGCTGTTTTGTTAAAACCTATATGTAAATACTCCAATTCTGTATGAATTTTTGCCGGTGATAAACGAGTAATGCGGCTTAGTAGTATAGCTGCCTCTAAAACTGAAAATTGCGCACGATTAAAGCCAGGAAACGGAGCATGATTGACGCTACGAATAGCACGACAGAATAACTTAGGACGTACTGGGTCGTCATCAACATGGGTTAGTTCGACTTCGCAATGCGCTAAAGCATCACTTAAGAAATAACCCTCTACTTTTTTAGCTTTTCGTAAAGGCCAGTCACGGTGCCCTGTTAAACTGCCAGCAAAAACTCTTACATCATCCGTGTAATTAATAATGGCGGTTTTATTAGCCAAAATATTATCTAAAGTCACTGAGGGCTTAAAGGGGAGAATAACAAATTCATCACCGGCAGCGTGTATGCCCATAGGAGCAATATGCGTTTCGCCGGCGCTATTTTGTGTGGTAACAATGGTTTCTTGAATCATGGTTTTGTAAATGTAGTTCCAGCGGGTTTGAAGGTGTGTAAATCAACAGTTTGTTCGCTCACTTTTGCAGCACAACCCCAGTCTAAGGATTGATCTTGGTTAAAGCGTTTGCCTAATTGCCAAGCAGTTTCTGCGCGTGCTAATTCAACGCCTAAATAAAAAGCATGTCCGGCATCATCTTCAACCTTGAGTTTAGGGTATAAATCAAAAGGGTCAATGGCGTTATGCATGCCGTCGCGATTATAAATATGCACGCCTTCTGCACTAATTTGAATACGGAAACTCGGATCTTTGACTTGGTCTGCAAATTCCTTGATTTCATCCAATGAATAAGGGAAGGGTGAAGGCTCATGTAAGGCCATCAAGCCAGGATCGATATGTTTCGGCAGTGTATTGTTTTCTTTGGCTGCATACATAATGCGTCGTGCTAAATCAGCTTCTTTAATAGCGCGGCAAGCATGCTGGCTAACTTCTGTGGCTAAAATATGCTTAATATTGAGTTCTGAACACATACCTAATAATAAAGCGTTCATACCCGCGGTATCAGCATGGGTGAGTTCAGTAATATTACCGACACCGAGCATCATTTCAATATCAGGATATTTTTGTCGGACCGTATGATAACGAACGACTGAATCAGTAAAGCCAAAATGCAAAGGATCAAGAATAGGGTCAACAATAAACGGCTTGTTTTTACTCTGCAAGATAGCAATCACATTATCTAAAGAGCTTAAATCGGTATGTTTTTCTGGAATGATAATCGGTATAGCATCAACTTCATCAGCTACCCATAGCGTGCTTTCGTGCAAACTCAGCATATAATCAGCACCGGCTTTTGCACCACGCAATAAATCATCTGTTTGCAAAGAATCAATGCTAACTAAAAAGCCTTCTTGTTTGAGAGTGCGGATAATATCTTCCATATGCGCAAAAGGTGTATCAGGTAAACAGCCTATGTCAATGACGTTAGCGCCGTTTTCTTTATAATAGTAAGCACGCTTAACGACTTCATCGACACTCACATTAGGCGCATCAACAATTTCCGCAAAAATTTTGACATCGTAATGACTGAGATCAATTTTATGCGCTTGTTTGCCAAAATAAAGCGGCAGATCTTTTAATTCATCGGGACCACGTTCAACGGGCGTGTTTAATAACGTTGACAGCGCCTCTAAATCGCCACGGCAACGCCCTGGAACCATAATTCGGTCAGCATTAAAGGTATCTTTTAAACGGCGGCCAATCATGTCTGCAGTCATCAGTGCCGCCACTTTAACGCCAATTTGATGTACCGTATAAGTAAATTCCGGCTGCATCTTCTCTAAAATCTGATGCAATTGCTTTTCCGCTAATTTACCGGTTAAAAATAGGATATGTTCACTCATGCTAGCGAGGCAATTCGTTGTTGTACGGCAATAATCAGTTCATCGACACTTTCCACGACGGTTGTGTATTCAATGTCGCGTAATTTATTGGTGGCTTCTAGGTCTATATTGCGCGGGTAAACCATTACTTCGCCACCCGGAGCAGTGGTTTTCATTTCTGGGGCAATATCGCAAGGATAAACAATATTAGGAATGCGGCACTTGCCTGCTTGTGAATAGAGATTAGTGACCAGTGAATCAGCAATGCCTAACACGCACTTGGCAACCGTATTAGAGGTCGTTGGTGCGACGACAAGTGTGTGGTAATAACCCTTATAAAATAAACCGACCGGAGGGGCAGAGGCAGCCTTATCGCGGTAAATACGCACGCGGTCGCGTAAATCGTTAATCTGAATACCATACATTTTTAGTACTTCTTCACCAGCTTGGCTTAGATATAAATCGACATTATCTAAAGTCAGCATAAATTCTATGCACTCTTCAATATAGTGTCCGGAGCCAGTAACGGCCCATGCAATACGCGGTGAAGTCATAACTATCTGTATAATAAGTTTTACAGCGAGGAAGAGCGATAAGGCTCTGTACCCTCTGAGCTTTGGTTAAATAACCGCTTATTATATACGTTGCCCTGTCATATTGGCGTATTTCTTAATAAAATTTGTATGAGCAAAGATCTTATGTTTAATAATTTAACCCATCCGTTGATTATGGGAATTCTTAATGTCACCCCCGATAGTTTTTCTGATGGCGGTCACTATGCCGATACATCCAGTGCGGTAGAGCAAGCGCGGCAAATGATAGAGCAGGGTGTGGATATTATTGATATAGGGGGCGAATCCACACGCCCCGGATCAGAGCCTGTTTCCGCAGAAGAGCAAATACAACGTGTCGTACCGGTTATAACTGCGATACGCCAAGAATTATCAACTAGCATTGCCATTAGTATCGATACAACCTTAAGTGCGGTGGCTGATGCGGCGCTGGACGCAGGTGCAACGCTGATCAATGATATTTCAGCGGGTTTGCAAGATAAAATGATATTTTCTGTTGCCGCTAAGCGCGATGTGCCGATTATCTTAATGCATATTAGAGGTCAGCCGAAAACCATGCAACAGGAGCCCTATTATGAGGACGTGGTGAGTGAAGTGTTAACTCATTTACGAGTGCGAATTGAACTGGCTTTAGCGGCAGGTGTAAAAAAGCACAATATAGCCATTGATCCCGGTATTGGTTTTGGTAAACGCAAACAGGATAATTTGGATTTATTAGCGCATTTAGATAAGTTTGTCGGTACTGGCTATCCGGTTTTATTAGGCACGAGTCGTAAACGGTTTATGGGCAGTCTCTGTGCCGTTACTGAACCAATGGAATTAGTGACAGCAACAGCGGTCACGACTGCTTTAGGCGTTATGCAGGGGGTGCAAATGTTTCGAGTCCATGATGTTAAGGAAAATAAGCAAGCAGCAGACGTGGCATGGGCGATAAAACAGGCTTCTATCTAAGAGTAGGAACGAGAATTCAATAATCCCCGTTCCTTAGCGCTAAGCTTTGCTTTATTTACCGGCAAGTAAGAGGCTTAAATTGCACCGGTCAATTATGTATGTTTAAATCAGCGAGCAATATTGCGTGGTAGGCAGTTTATTAGCCTAGCAAGCCATATTTAATTTAGATTTTGTGGTATCCATCTCGCCACAAAGTTTTATCAAAAAGAGGTGATACTATGGAGATATTAATATGAATGGTCTTTCAGCGCTGTCTGTAAGTATTGGGCTTTTAGCGGGATTAGCAACATTTTTAGCGGTTGGCCCTCTCAGTGGTGTATTTTTAATTTGGGCATTAACCATTACATGGGCAGCTTATTTTGCCTTAGGTGGCGATAATAAAGCCGCTGTTAATACTGCTGTATGCAGTGTTTTTGGTGTGTTTGTAGCTACTTATGCAGCGTATGAAATCGCTACTATTTCACCAGATGCTATGCTTGGTTTTCCATTAATGGCTGCTGTTATTGTGACAGTAACTGTTATCGCGATGTGTTTAGCAGCAAACGTACCTGCTCTAGCAACTATTCCTGCTAGCGTACTTGGCTATTCAGCAACTTTTGCTTATTTATTACAAACACCTGGAAAACTTTCTACGGACGTTTTATTGAATGTTGGTTGGGATAATCCTTTGTTTATTGTTTCTTTCTCGCTTGTTCTAGGTTTAGGCTTCGCGATTGCTTCCGTTAAATTAGCAGCGAAATTAACAACAATCGCAGAATAAGTTTAGTTTTCTGTTAGATTAACTTCTCATTATTAAAGGGTACAGGCTGTTTTTTCAGCTCGTCACTCCTGCGTGCTGTTAGTAGGAATCTATGTTTAACGTGGATTCCCGATAAAAGACTTCGGGAATGGCGATATTTTTATATGTATTTGCCCGTGAATAATCAGAAGTTACCTGTTAGATTGATAGGCCGAATAAGTTAAATTATTTAACTTATTCGGCCTATTTTTTTATGTATTGATTGTTAGTCAATGTAATATTTACTTCCTCCCCTAAATTCCTTTTATCGTGTTAGCTAAAGCATGTACTTGAAGCGATGAGCACAAATTATTTTGGAATAATCTATAGCTAAGCTGTATTATTGGAAGCTTAATTCTAAGTCTAGTGAAATGGTGCTATGGAACAGAGAAAAAGACCGCTTTCCCCTCATTTACAAGTCTATCGTTTACCCTTAACCGCTGTTGTTTCTGTTACCCATCGAATGACGGGCGTGTTGTTGACGGCTGGCTTGATGTTATTTGTTGTCAGTTTGGCAATGATTCAATGTGGTGCGAGTAGCTTTAATGCTATGCAAACCTTTATTCAGCAGCCTTTAGTTGAAATTGCGCTGTGGCTAATTATTTACGCCTTATTTTTTCATTTATGTCATGGCATACGGCATTTATTCTGGGATGCTGGTGAAAGCTACGACAAGCTATTAATGAATTACTATATTATTTTAGAGTTGTTTGGCTCGGTGGCATTAACGGGCATGAGCTTTTTATTTGTACAAATGGGAGGCTAATTATGAAATATCAAACTCCTCTAGCGAAAGCGCGCGGATTAGGGTCTGCTAAAAGTGGTACTAAACATTGGTGGATGCAGCGTGTTACCGCAGTCGCTTTAATTCCTTTATCTTTCTGGCTAATTCTCTTTGTTCAGCAGTTGTTTCATGCGTCTTATCCTGAAATAAAACAGTGGTTGGTCAGTCCGCTGAACTTTACTTTATTAATTGCTTGGGCTTTTGTCGGTTTTTATCATGCGGCCTTGGGTTTGCAAGTGGTTATTGAGGATTATTTAAGCCCTGAGTGGCTGAAAATTGTCACCGTTTGGTTGGTTAAATTGACGTTTATGGGGGCGGCGATTGCTGCGCTGGTTTTTGCTGTCCGCATCGCTATTTCAGTAGGCTAAAAATGAAAGATAAATATAAAATTATTGAGCATGAATACGATGTTGTGGTCGTTGGTGCGGGTGGTGCGGGTTTACGTGCAACTTTTGGTATGGCAGAAAAAGGTTTAAAAACAGCCTGTATTTCCAAAGTATTTCCAACACGCAGTCATACTGTCGCGGCACAAGGCGGTATTAGTGCCGCTTTGGGTAATAATGGCGAAGATGATTGGCGCTGGCATATGTATGATACCGTCAAAGGTTCGGATTGGCTGGGTGATCAGGATGCTATTGAATATATGTGCCGTGAAGCGATTCCCGCGGTTTTAGAGTTAGAGCATTATGGCGTGCCTTTTTCGCGTAACCCCGATGGCAAAATTTATCAGCGCGCTTTTGGTGGTATGACTACGCATTTTGGTGAGGGTACAGCGCAACGCACTTGTGCGGCTGCAGATGTTACTGGTCATGCGATTTTACATACTTTATATCAACAAGCATTAAAGCATGAGGCTGAGTTTTTTATTGAGTATGTAGTGCTTGATTTAATCATGGAAGAAGGTGTTTGTCGTGGTGTCTTAGCCTGGTGCTTAGATGATGGCTCCTTGCATGCCTTTAAAGCACATACCGTAGTTTTAGCAACTGGCGGTTATGGGCGTTGTTATTTTTCGAGCACCTCGGCACATACTGTGACCGGTGATGGTAGCGCGATGGTTTTACGTGCAGGGTTACCTTTGCAGGATATGGAATTTATTCAGTTCCATCCCACCGGTATTTATGGCGTGGGCTGTTTAATTACTGAGGGCGTGCGTGGAGAAGGCGGTTATTTAACCAACTCTGAAGGTGAGCGCTTTATGGAACGTTATGCACCACATGCCAAAGATTTAGCCTCGCGCGATGTGGTCAGTCGTGCGATTACTATGGAAGTAAATGCCGGGCGTGGTGTAGGAGACAATAAAGACTGTGCTTTTTTACATATCGAGCATTTAGATCCTGAGCTGATACATGAGCGTTTACCTGGGATTTCTGAAACGGCACGCGTTTTTGCGGGTGTTGATGTCACTAAAGAGCCAATTCCGATTATTCCAACCGTACATTACAATATGGGCGGCATTCCCACTAACTATAAAGCGGAAGTGGTGACTTTAAAGGCTGGTAACCCTGATGCTGTGATTCCGGGATTAATGGCCATAGGTGAGGGTGCTTGTGTTTCGGTGCATGGCGCGAACCGTTTGGGCTCTAATTCATTGTTGGATATTGTCGTATTTGGGCGTGCGGCAGCGATACGCTGTGCGGAATTAATTAAGCCGGGAACAGCGCACAAGCCTTTGGCAGAAGGTGCGTATGATGCTGCTTTGGCGCGTTTTGAGAAGATTCGTAATGCTGAAGGGAGCTTGAAAGTCTCTGAAGTCCGGTTAAATATGCAGCATACGATGCAAAATCATGCGGCAGTTTTTAGGACGGCTGATATTTTGGCGAAAGGCGAGAAAGAAATTGCCAAAGTGCGTGATTCATTTACAGATATTAAAATTAGCGACCGTTCATTAATTTGGAATACTGATTTAGTCGAAGCCTTAGAGCTAGATAATTTACTGGATTTATCGCTGGTAACGATGGGTGCGGCTGCAAACCGTACTGAAAGCCGTGGTGGACATGCGCGCGATGATTTTCCAGAAAGAGATGATAATCAATGGTTAAAGCACTCTTTATTATGGATTGATAATAACAAAGTGAAAATTGATTACCGGCCTGTGCACATGTATACCTTGACCGATGATATTGAGATGATTCCACCGAAAAAGAGGGTTTACTAATGGTCGAATTTACTTTACCAAAAAATTCAAAAGTACAAAAAGGTAAATATTTTCCGGCGGCTAGAGATGCGAAACGTATTAAACGTGTAGAAGTTTATCGTTGGGATCCTGACACTGATGAAAATCCCCGTATTGATAGTTATGAAATTGACTTGGATCAATGCGGCGCGAAGGTGTTAGATTTAATTATCAAAATTAAAGATGAAATTGATAGCACTTTAACCTTCAGGCGCTCTTGTCGTGAGGGCGTATGTGGTTCTTGTTCGATGAATGTGAATGGTAAAAATACCTTGGCGTGTATTAAGCCGATTTCTGATATTAAAGGTACGGTGAAAATATTTCCACTGCCGCATATGGATGTCGTAAAAGATTTGGTTGCCGATATGACGCATTTTTATGCGCAATATTCATCGATTAAACCGTGGATAAAAACGCAAACCCCTGCGCCAGCCGATAGTGAACGCTTACAGAGTGTTGACGAGCGCAAGCAATTAGATGGGCTGTATGAGTGTGTACTGTGCGCCTGTTGTTCGACCAGTTGCCCGAGTTATTGGTGGAATAGTGAACGCTATTTAGGACCGGCAGTATTATTGCAAGCGTATCGCTGGATTAATGATAGTCGCGATGAAAACACCGGCGACCGCTTAGATGAATTAGAAGATCCGTTTAAACTGTATCGCTGTCACACGATTATGAATTGTACTGATACTTGTCCAAAAGGCTTAAATCCCGCAAAAGCTATTGCTGAAATTAAGAAAATGTTATTAGTCAGGCAGGAAGGTTAGGCATTGAATTTAGAGTTAAAACGCCTGCGCTGGCAATGTCGGCGCGGTGCTAAAGAGTTGGATGCGGTTTTATGCCGTTATCTTGAAGGTAGTTATATTACGGCAGCTAGCTCTGAACAGCATTTATTTTTGGAATTATTAGCTTTAGAGGATGATGCCTTATTGGCTTATTTTTTTGCTAATGGCACGCCAGAGACGGAAGGATTAAAGCAACTTGTCAGCAAAATCCGAAGCACCTTTATTGATTGAAGTTAAGCAGTCACGCTATTTGCTTATTTTAATTATACTTACGCATAGTTTAGCTATACTTAGTGTATTGATGCTATCTCTTTTCTTTGGGTTGAAGTTGTTGTTTATATCCTTGATCTTCGGTAGTTTGTATTTTCAGTTATATCGTTATAAGCAAGAGTTTTATTTATTTATTTTAAAGCATACTACTCAATTCTCTTGGCAGCTATTGGATAAAGCTGATTTCGTAGAGGTACAAGTTTTAGGCTCTAGCGTGGTCAGTGAATGGCTTATTGTTTTACACGTACTGATTGATAAGAAGCGACGTAGTTTATTAGTTTTCCAAGATGCTGTGCCTGCAGAAATATACCGGCAGCTTAGAGTTACTTTAAAAATTATATCGCTGACAGAACGATAAAATCAGGGCGTATAATGATTTAAGCATCATTAAAATTAGGATAAAAGTGTTATGTCATCGACTCAGCTCATGCAGTTGGAAATTTCTAAATTAAAGAATTTACCGCCTTTACCTAGGGAGAGTGCGCGTATTTTAACGGCGCTTAATGATCCTGATATTGAGTTAGAGAAACTGGTTGAGTTGTTATCAACATCGCCTATTCTTGTCGGGCGACTGTTAGGCTTGGCAAATTCTGCTTATTTTGGTTACCCTAGTACAGTTACTAGCTTAAAAGTCGCCATTATTAATGTTTTGGGTCTGAAGTTGGTTAAAAGCCTTAGTTTAAGTATTTTGCTTGGTACTGCGCTGGACAGTAGTCGCTGTAGTCATTTTGAATCGGAACGGTTTTGGCTTAATACTTTATTAACGGCTGTCAGTGCTCAAAAAATCGCCACACTATTAAAGCAAGAATCTTTAGAGCCATCGCTAGCGTATACTTCTGGTATTTTGTTGCATATTGGATTGCTAGCCGCAGTACATGTATACCCTGAACAGATGGAGCAATTATTACTGTTAGAGAAAAAAGATGAGCTTACTTTAGGTGAGCTGATGGCGCAGTATCATACGATTGATCAATATGAGATGGGGGGCTATTTATTAGAGCGCTGGGGATTACCTGATGTCTTTCAACAGGTGGTGAAGCATTATATGGATGCCGACTATCAGGGCGAGGTTTTACCTATGATTAGCTTATTGAAGTTGGCTAATGTCTTGGTAAAAATGATGCGCCATGATAAAGAAGGTATACCTAGTGAAGGTCTAGCTTTAATGCAAGCTTTAGCGATAAAAGAGTCAGAAATATTAAGCATTAAAGTAGATGTATGTGAAAAAATGGACGATTTAAACGCATTAGTAAAAACGATGATAGGTAAATAAATCTATGGGATTTAAGGACGTAGGCGAGGTTGATATGCTCGATTTTCAAGATATACTTATTGACTTGTTGAATTCATTATCAGTAGTCAGAAGTTTATCTGAAATAGAGAACCATCAGCATAATACTAGTGAAAAAGATCTGGTGTTAAATGCACTGAGTATCTTAATTAGCAACCAAGATATGGAACGCTGCTCTTTTTTTATTAAAACTAAAGATGATTGCCTAGTTAATTTAACTGGCCTGAGTGCTGGCGAAGCATCAAGTGGTGAGCATGGGGCACATAGCCCAGTAACCTTCAAAATTGGTGAAGGGATTATTGGTTTAGCGGCACAACTGGGCGAACTACAAAATTGCCCTGACTGCCATAATGATGAGCGCTTTGCTTCCGCGGATAAGGCATTTGCCCCTGGCTCTATTATTAGTGTACCCGTTATGGCTTTAGGTGAATTATTTGGGGTGCTAAATATCTCCCACCCTGAAGCGCATTATTTTTCTGATTGGCATATTCGCCTATTAGCAATTTATAAAAATATGCTTGGGCAATTAATCAGTAATTTCCGTTTATTAAAGAAAATGGAATTGCATATTGCGCAAAAAACAAAGCATTTAGAGAATGCATTAGATGAGGCAAGTGAGCTTAAAAGACGTTACGAAAGTTTATCGATGAAAGATAGTTTAACGGGCTTATATAATAGGCGTTTTTTTTATACACAAGTAACGCAGTCCGTTGCTAGGGCAGCGCGTAATGGCGAGGCACTATGTATATTGCTGATAGATTTAGATTCTTTTAAGGTAATCAATGATAAGTACGGTCATAATTGTGGTGATCAAGTTTTAGTTGATGTGGCTAACACCTTAAAAAGAGAAATGCGTGATACAGACGTTGTTGCACGTTTTGGTGGTGAAGAATTTGTCGTGTTATTTTCTCAGTCAAACTCTAGTAATGGTTTGATTTTTGCTGAAAGAGTTTGCAAGGCAGTCGAGTCATTGCAGTGGATATTTAACCAGCAACAAGTTTCAATTAGTGCCAGCATTGGCATGTTTTGTGTAACACAGCAGATACTACAAGAGCAAGGTGAGGATATTGATAGCTTTATTCATTATGCTGATTTAGCCATGTATAAAGCAAAGGATTCGGGTAAGAATCAAGTTGCCGTATTTTCTGATGACTTATTAGAGTCATAATTTCAGTTTTTGATAAATGATTTACTATCTCGTTAAAATCACGATCACGACTGGGTGTGATTAAAAGTACGGGGGATATTAAGCAGCTTCTGCCGGTTTCCCCCAATACTCATCCCAGTCGTCATTAGCTCTGATAACCTGTAATGCTAACATCGGCTCAACATTCGCGGCCTTCCACCAAGCCCCAGATAATTTTTAGGAAACAAGCTTGGGAAGTCGAGTGGGTTGAATCTCTTGGCGATGCACGGCAGATTTTATTAGCACAAAAAATCGATCCTATCGCCATTTTGTCGGATATGAATTTCCCCGATGGTAATACACTAGATTTTTTAGAAGAAATGCGCGATAAGCCAATTGAATGTAGTGAATGGCTGTTTTTAACAGGCTATGGCAGTATCTCAGATTCAGTACGGGCATTACGTTTAGGCGCTTTTGATTTTATTGAAAAGCCTTGCGATTTAAATCGACTCAACTTACAAATTGAAGGGGCAGCTCGCAGCGCCAAAGCTCAGCATCGTTTATCGCAAGAAGCGCAAAGCAGCCATACGAAATATTTAGCAAACTCTTTTCTAGGGGGCAGCGACAGTAATAAAACCTTGAGGTCGATGTTAACTAGAATTATCCAAGTGCCTTTTTCCAGTTTAGTCATTAGAGGTGAAACGGGGACTGGCAAAGATTTATTAGCTAAAATCTTACATTATAGTGGCAAACGTAGCACAAAACCGCTGGTAGAGATTAACTGTGCCGCTTTACCGCATGATCTTTTGGAATCTGAATATTTGGTTTTGAAGCTGGCGCGTTTACCAATGCCAAGAAAAGACATAGGGGATTGTTTGAGCAAGCGCATCAAGGCACTTTGTTTTTGGATGAAATCGGTGAGCTGGAATTAGGTTTACAAAGCAAACTACTTAAAGCAGTGGAAGAATTGAAAATTCGCCGCTTAGGTGGCGAAACTGAAATTGATGTCGATGTACAAATTATAGCCGCGACAAATCGTGATTTATCCCAGCAGGTAGCAGAGGGTAAATTTAGAGAAGATTTGTATCATCGTCTTAGTGTACTCTCAGTGAATATTCCGCCATTAAAGGATAGGCTGGAGGATATGAAAGAACTCGTTCCCGAATTTATTGCAGAATTTAATGCTAAATCGGGCAAGAAAGTGAACGCTAATTTATCCGAGGAAACCTGGACGCAATTATACTCTTATCATTGGCCCGGCAATACACGTGAGCTACGTAATGTTATCGAACGCTGTGTTATTGGCCGAAGGTCAGGAGTTCCCATTGCAATGGTTGCAGTTACCTAGCAAAAAACAAGCGGATACGATGCCCGTGTTAGCAGAAAATTCTCAGCAGTTACATATCCCACTGGATGGTAGTTTGACTTTACAAGGTATGGAGAAGTATATCTTACAAAAAGTATTGGAATTGACCGATTACAATGTGACTGCCGCAGCAAGAATGTTAGGCTCAACAAGAGAAACCTTACGTTATCGAGTGCAGAAATATCATTTAAAATGTGATTAATAGGTTCACAAAAAGTGTGCGCCATTCAGGCCTCAGAAGGGATTTTGAACCGTGGTAAACTACAAAAACGAAGATGGGCGCATCACTACCATCAAGTCGCGAAAGATGCGCTTCGTGCCTTAGCACATCCTATGCCTTTTGCCTTATTAACTTAATGGCAGTGAGATGGACGCATGCGTAACATGAGCTATTAACAGTCTATGGAAATTACGAATACTATGAAATTATTTTATGCAGTGCTTGGCATGGGTGTTATCGTTTTTTACTTTGTGGATTCTGCATTCCATATAGATACGTTTAGCTTAGAAATGCTAACCCATAAACTGGTGCGGTTTTTTATTGGGTTTGCCATTCTTAGTATATGGGGCTGGTATGAGGAGAAAATATCAATAAAAATTGCCTTGTATATTATTCTGGCTTTTCTTGTTTCAGATGATATTTTTGATTACATTCGAGATATTGATAGTTTAAGCTTTGAGATGATTATCCATGATCTACTTATGCTGGCATGGGGAGCTGTAGCGGGTTTCTTTTTTATGCGACGTTTAGATTGATTGCTACAACAGGAGGATAGCCTAGTGCGTAGACCTATCAGCAGTAAACAAATCGCTATCGGTGTGATTGCCGAAGTTCATGGCCCCGTGGTGACTATTGATTGCAAAACACTACCGCCATTGCGTCAGGCCTTGTGCACTTGTTTTGATCACAATACCTTTCTGTTTGAAGTGCATCAGCATCTAGATCAACGCTATGTTCGTGCTATAACTTTGCATGGTACAGCCGGACTAAGTCGCGGTATGCCTGTTTATGATACTGGTGCGCCATTGCATGTACCTGTGGATAAACAATACCTGGGACGGTTACTGAATATCTTTGGCGAACCACTAGATGGACTGCCTGAATTACCGCAACAGGAATTTCGTAATATTCATGCCAACCCCGTTCCACTCTATGAAACTACCGGAATTAGTGGAATTTTAGAAACAGGTATCAAAGTAATCGATTTGCTCTGTCCTTTTGTCAAAGGCGGGAAAACGGGTTTGTTTGGTGGTGCAGGCGTAGGGAAGACGGTATTGGTAATGGAATTTATCCATGCTGTTTCTGCTATCCACAAAGGAGTTTCCGTGTTTGCTGGGGTTGGTGAACGCATTCGAGAGGCTCATGAACTATGGCAGGAAATGCAACAAGCGGGTGTAATGCAAGATACCTTGATGGTTTTCGGGCAAATGGATGAGTCACCCGGGGTGCGTTTTCGTGTCGGATTATCAGCGCTGACTTATGCCGAATATTTACGCGACACTTTGCAAAAAGAAGTGTTGTTTGTTATGGATAATGTCTTTCGCTTTGTGCAGGCGGGTAGCGAAGTCTCTAGTTTGCTCGGTCGCATGCCCGCCACAGTTGGTTATCAACCGACTTTGAGCACTGAAGTCGCTGAGCTTGAAGACCGTATTTCATCAACCCGCAGTGGTAATATTACTTCGGTACAAGCCGTTTATGTGCCCGCTGACGACATGACCGACCCAGCGGTGAGTGCGATTCTCAGTCATCTGGATACCATTGTTATTTTATCCAGAGATCAGGCCAGCAAAGGCATTTATCCCGCAGTCGACCCTTTACGTTCTGGCAGTAAACTGATGGATAAACACGCACTGGGTGAGCGGCATTATTCGGTTGCCGAAAGTGTGCGCGAGCATTTAGCGCGTTATCATGAGTTGGAGGATATTATTGCTATGCTAGGTATAGAGGAATTATCGGAAACTGATCGCCAAATTGTTATGCGTGCGCGCAAACTACAGCGTTATCTAACGCAGCCGTTTAAAGTGCTTGAACAAAATGGCCAACATACCGGTGTGTCCGTGCCACTAGAAAAAACCTTAACAGATTGTGAAGCCTTTTTACAGGGTAAATACGATGATATATCTGAGCAACAGTGCTATATGCGCGGCAGTATGCAGGACGAAGTGTGAACACCTTTAGCCTGCAACTCTATGATGCCACACAGCAGCAACGTATTGACAATGTGACTTCTTTTGTTGGTGAAGATGACAACGGCAGTTTTGGTTTGCAGGCACATCATGCGCGGTTTATGACGACGCTGGTTTTTGGCCTGTTTCGTTATCGTCTACAGACCGAAGAATGGCAATATTTGGCCTTACCTGGCGGTGTACTTTACTTTAATAATAACGAGTTAAGCATTAGCACGCAGCATTTTTTGATTGATAACGATTTTGAGCGCATCAGTGGGCAGCTGCAACAGCAATTGCTAGCTGAAGAAGAAACATTGATAGCCACGCGCAGTAGTTTGCAGAAAATGGAACAATCCATGCTGACCCGATTGTGGAAGCTACAACGCAAAAATGACATGTAATAGTACATCCCCCCCCACGTAAGTGAAAACTGATGTAAAAAATGAAATAGAGTGTTGCTGAGATACGAAGCGCATCATGCTAAACGTACCTTAGCACTAGGCTGTCGAAAAAGACTTTTTATTAAGAGCATTACTGTCCTGATTATTGGCTACAAACAATAGAAAACACGTCATCTCGATGATAGGAGAGATATTGTCTTTGCACTAAGGCTCAAGATTCCTCCTTAGGTCGGATGACAAGCTCTTTATTAAAATTACTTTTTTCAAAGTAGCTTAGGGTTTAGTTACCTTTATAATATCCATAAAGTAAGAAAGTAACATTTGATTAAATCCAGAGAATTTCGACAGCCCACCTCAGTTCCCTATGTTCAAAACAATTACAGCATTCAAATAGGACGCGTAATATGAATAAAAAACAACGCTTACAGAGACAGGTAGATAATCAGGTCAAACGCATTAAAAAAGCGCGTAGTGAACAAAGCAGTATTCTGGCGCAGACATTGTATCTAGGGACTCTGGGGCTGGTATTGGTATTACCTATTGTTGGCGGTGCTTATTTAGGAGCCTGGTTGGATAGTTTAGAAACAGGCTATTCGATGAGCTGGACGCTGAATTTATTGATATTGGGTGTGTTTATTGGCGCAATCAATGTTTACCTATTAATCAAAGAACAGGATTAAGTGTATGGATGAAGGGTATTCTCTATCGCTAGGTCAGCTAAGCATTCATGCCTCGGTTATCTCTACTTGGGCTGTGATGGTATTTATTATCAGTCTGGTTTGGCTAGCTACTAGGCACATGAAGATGTTACCCAGTGGCATGCAAACCGTCATTGAAGGGATTTTCGAGGCGATGGAGGAAGCAGTTTTAGAAGTAACACCAGAACATGGGCGGCTTATTATGCCGTTTATTTCTACTTTATGGGTGTTTCTTATTATAGCCAATATGGTGGGATTGATCCCCGGATTGCACTCGCCTACAGGCGATTTATCGGTTACTTCGGCATTGGCGATACTGGTGTTTTTATCCGTACACTGGTTTGGTATTCGTACTCAGGGCTTAAAAAAATACCTGCATCATTATCTACAGCCAACACCGATGTTATTGCCATTTCATATTATTAGTGAATTGACGCGCACGCTGGCGCTGGCGATACGTTTATTCGGTAATGTTATGAGTCTGGAAATGGCAGCGATGTTGATTGTTTTAGTCGCTGGCTTTCTAGCGCCAATCCCTATTTTAATGCTGCACATTATTGAAGCCTTGGTACAGGCTTATATTTTCGGCATGCTGGCTTTGATTTATCTAGCCAGCGCCATGCAATCTCAACAAATTAATTCAAAGGAATAATTATGAGCGATATCACTATGATAGTTTTAGGTTCAACGATTGCTGCCGTCATTGGTATCGCCATTGGTGTGCTTGGGCCAGCTTTGGCAATGGGTAAAGCTATTAGTAGCGCATTGGAAGCGCTGGCAAGGCAGCCAGAAGCAGAACGTTCGATTATGCGTACTCTGTTTATCGGTCTGGCGATGATTGAGTCACTGGCGATTTACTGCTTGGTTATTATTTTGATCGTATTGTTTAAAAATCCCTTGCTGGCTTATATCATTCATTAATCAAGGCGACTCATGATGGAATTTAATCTATCCACTTTTTCACTGGAAATTATCAATTTTCTGGTTCTGGTCTGGATACTACAGCGCCTGTTTTACAAACCTGTGCGTAATATTATTACCCAGCGCAAGCAGCAAATTGACCAATCTTTAGCCGAAGCCGCACAAATGCGTCGGGAAGCGGAAGAACTCAAGAAAAGCTATGGTAATCGTTTGCAGGAATGGAATCTGGAAAAGCAGAATGCCATGACTCAATTGCATCAGCAAATGGAAACGGAACGGCAGCATCATTTAGTCATATTACAAAAAGAACTAGAACAGGAACGCAGTAAAAACCAAGCCGCCTTGCAACGACAACAGCAAGAGTTACAACGTCATCAGCAAACCTTAGCGTTGCAAAATGGTGCTCGTTTTGCGACTTTATTACTGCAACAGACTGCTGGGCCAGAGCTGGAAACGCACCTGTTTGACTTATTGCTGAGCCAATTAAAACAATTGCCAGAAGCCTGCCAATCAATTTTGCAAGCCACGGAAAGCGAAACGACACTGACTATTCAAGTTAGCAGCGTTTATCCGCTCAGTGAAAGCCAGGTACATCAACTGGAACAAAAGTTTACTGCATTAATCGATAAGCCCTTAAAGTTTCAATACAGCTTAGATCCAGCACTGATTGCTGGACTCAAAATTGATAAAGATGCCTGGGTATTACATGCCAATTTGCAGCATGAGTTAAGTGGTTTTGCGGAGTTTGCCGATGACTTTTGATGTTGATTTGTATGCTGATAGTAAGCTACTGCAAAAGCAACATGAATGGCTAAATCGCTATCAGCCTAAATTACACATTAAAGAACAAGGCGTCGTGGTATCTGTGGGCGATGGTATTACTTGGATTAAAGGACTACCGTCGGCAGCTATTGAAGATATTCTGATGTTTGCCGATGGCAGTCGCGCTATGGTTTTCGATCTTAACCGTGAACTCATTGGTGCCATTTTGTTCTATCAAACCGAAGCACTCACTGCAGGCACACTGGTTCATCTTGCCCGAAATGCATTGAGTGTGCCGGTTGGTGATACCTTTTTAGGGCGAGTCATTGATCCGTTGGGTGCGCCGTTAGATGGGCAGAGTAAGCCCGCTTATGTCGTACGTGGTAATTTAGAACAAGCTTCACCGCCGATTATAGCGCGCGAATTTGTTCGTGAACCGCTGTATACCGGCATTAAAATTATTGATACGCTGATTCCGATAGGTAAAGGCCAGCGGCAGTTATTGGTCGGTGATGAAGGCACGGGGCGCAGTGCTTTGGCTATAGATACCGTGATCAATCAGAAAGGTAAAAATGTCTTTTGCATCTATGTATTGATTGGTCAAAAACGCTCGGCTATCGTCAATACTATCGAGCTGCTACGCCAACATGACGCGATGGACTATACCGTTTGCGTGGTTGCAGAAGCGACCGCTTTGCCGGGTTTACAATATATCGCCCCGTTTGCAGGTTGTGCCTTAGCCGAATATTGGATGCAACAAGGCCATGATACTTTGGTTGTATATGATGATTTGGCAACTCACGCACGCACTTATCGCGAATTATCATTATTACTACGCCGTCCACCAGGACGTGAGGCTTATCCAGGGGATATATTTTTCGTTCATTCCCGATTGTTAGAGCGTTCTACTCGATTGAATGCCACGCATGGCGGTGGCAGCATGACTGCACTGCCTATTGTTGAGACTAAACAAGGAGAAATAGCGGCCTATATTCCGACTAATCTGATTTCCATTACCGACGGACAGATTTATCTGGATAGCGACTTGTTTGCTTCCGGCTTTCGCCCGGCTATAGATATTAGTAAGTCGGTGTCCCGAATAGGGGGTAAAACCCAGCATCCAGCAATCCGTGATCAAGCGGGCAAAATAAAACTAGAATATTTGCAGTTTCTGGAACTGGAAAGCTTTTCCCGTTTTGGGCAAAAACTAGAAGCGTCAATGGAAGCGCGGATTAAAAGCGGGCGTTTACTACGGGAACTTTTAAAACAAGATCGCTTAGCACCAGAAAGTAGTGAATTTCAACTGGCTTGGCTAATTGCCTATAACAACGGCTTACTTGATACTTTGCAGCCGGCTCAAATTGCTGACGAGTTGGAACGCTTAAAACAGGCGGTACAAGAATCGCCCTTAGCATTAAACAGCGACTTGCAGGAGTGGCGACAATTGCTTGTAAACGTTCTATCTGATAAAAAAGCAAACGCAGTATGAGCCAAAGTCGCGCACTGCAACAGCATATTACCCACCTGACGGAAATTCGCAGTATTTTGCATTCGCTGAAAAATATGGCGTTTATGGATATGCATAAACTTATTAGACTGCGGCAGGCACAAAGTTTAGTCGTACAGCATATTGAAACCGTTGCAGCAGATTTTTTACAGTTTTATCCGGGCTTGCCCGAGCTAGACATGAGTACGCCATTAATCATGATTATTATTGGTTCTGAACGAGGTTTTTGCGGTAATTTTAATGAAAGCTTGATTGAACAACTGACACAAGCAGAACCTGATAGTGTCATTGCCGTGGGTAGTCGATTATGTGTTCGATTGCAAAACACCAATCTTGCCTTTACAGAGTTATCCGGTGCAAATAGCAGCGAAGAAATTAGTCAGGTATTAAGCAGTGTCAGCGATGCCATCAGTCAGTTGCATAATCAATACGCGCTATTCAACTTATCGGTGTTGTTTCATCAGGATGAACATTTGAATATTACCCTGAAAGCATTATTACCGCCACTTAAGGGTATTAAGCAAAGTTCTGAGTATAAAAATGAGCCACTGTTAAATCTACAGCCATCACAGTTTCTACTGGAACTGGTTGATCAGTCTATTTTTAGTTCTCTACAAAATGTTTTATATACCTCGTTAGCTGCAGAAAATAATCAGCGTTTGCAGCATTTAGATAACGCCGTCAGACATCTGGATGAAACCACTGAAAAACTACACAAAAAAAGTCAGATATACCGTCAGGAGGAAATCACTGAGGAAATTGAGGTGATTTTGTTGAATGCGGAAAATATTGCAATTGAATGAGTAATGAGGTTTTGAGGGTTCGATAAAGCTGATACCATCAAATTTAATCAGGTCGTTAGATGATTAAAAAGTAACCTCTCATTCATTGGTGTTAACTTATCAACTGATGACTTTGGAACGGGGTATATATCATTGAGCTATTAGTTTACCCTGTCCAGCTAGCAACATTTCTTTAGCATGAGCTACTGTCGATTTTGTTATATTCACTCCACCTAGCATACGTGCTGTTTCTTCTATGCGCTGTTCAGTTGATAAGGTTCTAACTTGTGAAGTGGTCATGGCAGCATCATTACTTTTATAAACAAATAAATGTTGGTGTGCTTGTGCGGCGACTTGCGGTAGGTGAGTAACACATAAGACCTGCGCTTTATTACCTAAAGTGCGTAATTTCTGCCCGACAATTTCCGCAATACCGCCGCCGATACCTGAATCTACTTCATCAAATATCATTGTAGCCGCATTTTTATCATGACTAGTCGTTACCTGAATGGCTAAGCTAATACGTGACAATTCACCGCCTGAAGCGACTTTAGCCAAAGGACGCAGGGGTAATCCTTTATTGGCACTGACTAAAAATTCTATTTTGTCAGCACCATTGATTTTAGGTTGCTCAATCGCCAGAGGTGCTACGTTAATGCTAAATTCACCCTGCGGCATCCCCAGTTCTTGAATCATTGTAGTAATCAGGGCGGATAGTTTTTCTGCGCTTATTATGCGTTTTTGGCTCAGGGTTTTCGCTAGGGAAAAATACTGTTGCTGGTTTTGCTGCACAAAGCTGGTTAATTCATCTATGCGCTCCGTGCTATTACTTAAATTTTCTAAATCTTGGCTTAACTTCTCGGCAACTTGAGGCAGATCATCTGGACGAACATGATGTTTACGCGACAGGTTTTGAATAATGCTGATTTGATTATCTAATTCTTGCATGCGCTGCGGGTCAATTTCTTGGGATTCAAGAAAACGACGTAATTGCTGTGTGGCTTCGGAAATTTGAATTTGGGCCTCGATTAATAGCTTATTAGGTTCATCAAATTCACCGGCTAATGCGCTTAAACCAGTTAAAGCGCTAATGCTTTGATTAACTAAATCATTAGCAGATTGTTGTTCATTTTCTGAAAGCAGTTCAAGCTGAGTTTGCCCAACTTTTAATATTTGCTCTAAGTTAGCCAGCTTAGTGTGTTCGGCAGAAAGTGCAGCGTAATCATAATTAACTAAATCGAGTTGCTCCAATTCATTAAGTTGATAACGTAATAAATCTTCCTGATTACTTTGATCTGTTGATGACTTAATTAACGCTTCTAATTCATAATAGTTAGCACGCCATTGTAAATAGGCTTGATTAGTTTCCGCGAGTAAGCTGGTATTTTGTGCATAGTTATCGAGTAATTCTCGTTGCTCATCACTTTCTAATAAGGTCAGGTGTGCATGTTGACCGTGAATTTCAACTAATTGTGAGCTAAGTAACTTTAATGCTTGCAGCGTCGTTGGACGGCCATTGATATAGGCTTTTGAACGACCATCTTGACGAATAGTGCGACGAATTAAGCATTGATTATCAGCATCTAATTCATTTTCTTCTAGCCATGCTTGTGCAGTGGGCGCATCACTTAAATCGAAGCTTAAATTAATTTCGGCACGCTGACTGCCTGGGCGTACATAGCTTGCATCTGCTCTCTCACCTAAAGCAAGCCCTAAGGCGGTGAGTAAAATAGATTTACCTGCGCCTGTTTCACCGGTGAGTACAGAGAGGCCTTTTTCTAAATTTAGGTCTAAGGACTCAACGATGGCAAGATCAATAATATTAAGGTTTTGTAGCATAATTAAGTTGGGTAGCCACTGCTCCAGCTGAGTTTGTCACGTAATGTGTGGAAAAAATCATGATTTTCCGGGTGCAGTAGGGTAATCGGATTAGGGTCTTTTTTGATCAGAATTGTATCACTGATTAATACATCAGGGATGGCTATATGATCGCAAGTGACTTGAGCATTAATTTCGTTGGTTTTGATGAAATTGATTTCTATTTCAGAGCTATCATCAATCACAATAGGGCGATTAGATAAAGTATGGGGGTTGAGTGGCACTAATAATAAGGCATTCAAGGAAGGATGAATAATGGGCCCACCTGCAGAGAGTGCATAAGCAGTTGATCCTGTGGGTGTCGAGATGATTAAACCGTCTGAGCGCTGCGTATTAAGGTAGACGCCATCAATCGTAGTTTGCAATTCAATCATGCTCGGCGTGACCCAGCGATGGATAACAACTTCGTTGACCGCAGTCTCTTCGTGGATAACTTGATTATCTCGGATTATTTTAGTCCGTAATAAATAGCGTTTTTCTTTACGAAACCGACCTTGCAATATATCGTTTAATTTACTTAACAGCTTGTCGGGTGAAATATCTACCAGAAAACCTACGCGCCCAAGATTAACGCCGATAAGCGGGATATTATTCCCCGCCGCAATACGAGCTGCCGATAAAAAAGTTCCATCTCCGCCCATGGCAATGAGTACATCACAATGCTGAGCTAGTTTTTCTGCTGGGATAGTGTTTCCAGAAAAATCAGGGACTAAAGGGGCGCTAATAGAATCAATAATAATTTGGTAATGCGGCTTTAGAAATTGGTAGAGTTCATTTAAGGTCTCGGCAATACTTGAGTCGCTGGATTTCCCTAAAATGCCAATCGTTTTAAATTCTGTCAACATGGATGTTTTTTCTAAACGCAAATAAGCTACAAATTATAGCTTATAATGAGCTCATAAACCCCTTAGCTTGTGAATGGTCTGATAATAATGTTAAAAAAAATACTGTTACCCACAATTTTCATATTGTTAGCGTATGCTTTGTGGTTAAGTCCCGATTTTAATCAAATTGCAGCGGGTGTGGCGATTTTTCTTTTCGGCATGCTGTCTTTAGAGCAGGGGTTTCAATCTTTTACAGGGGGTACTTTAGAAAATATTTTACGTGCCAGTACCGATAAATTATGGAAAAGCCTAAGTTTTGGTGCTATTTCTACCACATTGATGCAATCCAGTTCTTTAGTTACTGTCATCACTATTTCATTTTTAAGTGTTGGAATATTAGATTTAGCAGCTGGCATTGGCATTATTTTCGGTGCAAATTTAGGAACGACTACTGGCGCGTGGTTAATTGCTGGCTTTGGTTTAAAGGTGAAAATTGCCGCTTATGCAATGCCTATGTTGGTGCTGGGTATCTTGTTGGTATTTCAAAAGAATAAAACTTTAAAAGGGCTAGGGGCTATTTTAGCGGGTATGGGCTTTTTATTTTTAGGTATCTCTTATATGAAAGAGGGTTTTGAAACCTTCCGAGAAACCATTGATTTAGCACAATACGCTCTCACAGGTATAAAAGGTTTACTGATTTTTACTTTAATTGGTATTGCGGCAACGGTTGTTATGCAATCTAGTCATGCGACGATGGTATTAATTATTACCGCGTTATCGGTGCAACAAATTACTTATGATAATGCTTTAGCATTGGCAATTGGTTCTAATGTTGGCACAACGATTACTGCGATTATCGGGGCTATGAGCGCTAGTGTAGAAGGAAAACGTTTAGCTGGGGCTCACTTGATGTTTAATGTCATTACTGGGGTAATTGCTTTGCTAATGATAAATCAGTTTATTCACTTGGTTGATTTAATCGCAGAAGCGGTAAATATAGGTGCAAGTGATTACACGCTTAAACTAGCCATTTTTCATACACTGTTTAATTTGGTTGGTGTTGTTATTATGTTGCCCTTTATTGGTCGAATGGTGACTTTCTTAGAAAGAGTATTGCAAGGAGAAAGCATTAAAATCGATCAACCTAAATACCTTAATGATTCGGCAATGGCGTTCCCTGATACTTTAGTTTTGGCGGTACGGCAAGAAACAGTACGCTTGTATCAGCATGCCAGTCATATTATTTTAAAAACAATTGGACTGTCTCCTAGTAGTGTATTTTCTGAACAGGATTTACAGCAACTCATTGTACAAAATAGAAAAATTACAGCTTATGATGTCGATGCGGCCTACGAACGCAGTGTGAAAGGGATTTATAGCGCTATTATCGCCTATATTAGTCAGGCAAGCTTTACTTGGGAAATGTTGCAGTCTGGAAGTTTATACTGGTTACGTGAAGCGAGCCGGCATATTGTTGAAGCAATCAAAGATACTAAGCATTTACAAAAAAACTTATTGAAAATGCGTTTTTCCTCTAACCATTTTGTTAAAGGGGAATATGAAAAAATTCGTTATCAAATTGCTGATTTATTAAGACAGTTAGAGTTATTTCGTCTTCAGGTTGAAACAGCAGGCGAGGAGATCGGCTTATTATCATTCGATGTATTCAAAGTAAAACTAAAAGAACAAGATCAACAAATGAATGCAGACATTGATACCTTAATTAGAGAGCATAAAATAACGCCAGAAGCAGGCACTTCGTTAATTAATGATAGTGCGTATATGTATGAAATAAAAAAGCATTTAGTCGCTATGGCAGAAACTGTATTTGTCATACAACAGCAAAAAACAACTACTTCAGAGCGCGAGCTAGCGCTGGATGATAGTGAGTTAATTAAAGTAATGCATTCTGATAGTTAGTGAGTTAATAGGAGAATCATCGTGGGCAAGAAAAAATTACTAAAAAAGTTACAAGATTTTTTTGATGCAGATCAGCGTGAAAAAGAAAGGCATGTGGGTGATATAAAAAGGATATTAAAAAAATTAAAGGAAAAGGAAAGAAAGTTACAAAAAGATTTCGAGGTATGCGGAACGGGCGGGCAAAGTGAAGAGTTAAAGCAAGAGTTAGATATTGTCTATGCGCAACGCATGAAGGGAGTTAAGATCGTCAAAGAAATTAAGGGTAAAGACAAAGCTTAAGTTCATCGTTATAAATGAAAAGGCATTGGGTGTAGGTCATCCTAAAGCCACATTTCCTAGTACGGTATTTTTTATTTCGTAAGCTATATAAAAGCTGTCTAGGCAGTGATGCTAAGTCATACAGTAGTTTACAAAATCATTAATTTAACCTACTATGCCGCTATGAATTTATTATATCGTCGTTTTATTATATTGCTTTTACTCGTGTTGCAAGGCTTTTCGCCCTTGGTACATGCGCATGTGCAGGTGATTGATAACAATGATAACGGTATCCATATTGATGAAATTAGCCGCGTTTGGCACGATACAGGCGATGCTTTATCATTTACTAATAGTGAGCATATCGGTACGGCTATTGATATGCAGGCAGCTATTACGCAAAAGAAGCTGTTGTTAGATGGCGAACTATTAAGCGCTATTTTTATTGATGCAAAAGCTCAGTTTATTCGTTTTTTTGCTATTAATAAATTAATAGGCTTTTCACCGCCTACTCTTATTATTAAACCCTCCACTAGTTTATCTGCTATTGCGCCTCGCGCACCCCCAGTAATTTAGTTCTCTTTAAGGTGTTGCACACCTTGTTCAACTTAGCTTTATTGTAGCTAAGGGATTCAAAATTCAATAATACCCATGTGTCTGATACGATTGCCAATGATGCGCTTCGTTCCTCATCCTATTTTCGCCTATTATTAAATTTTCATTCTTAAGTAGTTACCCGTTGCTGATTTTTTCTTTTGTGTTGTATTTTCTATTATGGTTAGCGCATATAGCCTGATCTTTTTAATAGTGATTATTTATGCAAAAACACTACCATTATTTTCTTTTTATTAGGAACAAAAATGCCCGTTAAATCCTTTATTTATACCGTGCTATGGAGTTGCCTGCTTGGCTTTTCTATAGCTCAGGCTAAAGAGGAGCATATTGTTGATCATGTGGATTTAATTGCCCTTGACCCGCAATTAAGCTTATCTGATTTAGTCAGTCAAACCTTAGAAAAATACCCCGACTATGCCTTGATTGCAGCGATGAACCAAGAAACTGATGCTTTACAAGAGCGTGGTAGTAGCTGGGTTTCTGGCGCGCCACAAATACAAGCTTATTATAAGGATGATTTTGCTGGTTCTGATTTCGGTGCTTATGAGTTTGATGGCACGATTCAAGTTCCTGTATGGAACTGGGGGCAGCGTGATGCAGGTTTGCAGTTAGCTGAACAAGCAGGTCAAAGTGCAGAGCATCAAGTTAAGTCGATTAAATTAAAAGTCGCAGGTTTGGTGCGTGAGGCTTTGTGGTCGTTAAAATTGGAAGATTTACGTCATGAATTGGCGAAAAAAGAGTTTTCTTTGGCTGAACAGTTAATGAAAACTGTTCAGCGCCGCGTTGAGTTGGGGGATTTGCCTCGCTCAGATTTTTTACTAGTGCAAAGTGAATCCTTACAGAAAAAAGTGGAGCTAATTCATCAAGAAGCCGAAGTTATGCATGCGCGTAAGCGTTATTATTTTTTGACTCAGACGCATAAAATGCCTGAGCAGATTAATGAAGTGCAAAGTACCAAGACTACTATTAATGAAGTACACCCTGCGCTTGCTGCGATTAATGCCACGATTGCTGAGAAAAAAGCCCAAGTAGAGTGGATTAAAACGCAAGGTTCAGGGCAAACCACAGTATCTATTGGTGGTGTAACTGAAAGAGGCTCGCGTACTGACAGCGCCATTAACAGTATTGCATTTGCAGTTAATGTGCCTTTTGGTGGCAGAGCCTTTTTGGCACCGAAAATTGCCGCAGCTAATCTTGAGTATGTGGCTGCAGAAACAGAAAGAATGCATGCATACCGAGCTTTATTAGCCCAGTTACATGAAGCAGAGCATGAGTTGGAAGTGGAATTAGCTCAATTTGAAATTACTCAGCAAATGCAAGCGAATGCGCAAGAGCATTTAAAAATGGCGGATATGAGTTTTAAAACGGGTGAGATCAATTTGATGGACTTTTTAAGAGTTCAAGCACAAGCGCATAGGTCGATTAAAAACGCACAAGAAAGTGGCATACGTTTACAGCGTAATATTGCCTTTTATAATCAAGCTGTAGGAGTTATGCCATGAGAGCATTTTTAGTTTTAGCTATTTGTTTTTTTAGTACGCCATTATTAGCAGAACAGCAAATAAAAATATCAGAGGCTCAGATTGAAAATTTAGGGATTAAACTGGGCAAATTACTGCCCATTAAATCTGTGCCTTTATTGGATGCACCGGCAAAAGTGTCTATTCCACCGGCTAATGAATATTTTGTTAGTACGTCTTACGCAGGCTTAGTCAGCCAAATTAACGCCAGCATAGGTGATGAAGTCGTCAAAGGTCAATTTTTGGCAACGGTAAAAAGTGCTGAATGGCTAACTTTACAGCAGCACCATTTGAGTTCTATTAATGATTTGCAATTAGCAAAAGCGGATTACGTGCGCGATCAACAACTCTATAAAGAAGGCGTTATTGCGGACCGCCGTTGGTTAAAAACTAAAACCAGCTACAACGTTTTTATGGCGCATTTTAATGAAACACGCCAGTTATTAGAGATTTCTGGCGTATCTGAAAAAGATATTAAAGTCTTGGAAAAAACGCGTAAATTGAGTAGCCAATTAAACGTAGTTGCACCGATTTCTGGCGTTATATTAGAACGTAATATAATGGCAGGTGAACGCGTTGATGCTTTGGCTCCTTTATTTCGAGTCGCTAACCTTGATACGCTTTGGCTGGATATTAGTGTGCCGCAACAGCATATTTCTCAAGTGCGACTTGGTGATCAAGTTGTCATTGAAGGCTTAGGCACAACTGCACATATTTTCTTATTAGGTAGAAATGTGGACGTGCAGAATCAAACGGTTTTAGTGAGAGCTGAAATTACTGATACACAAGGTAATGTTCGTTTGGGGCAAACGGTCAATGTCAAAATTAGCCAAAACAGCGAAAAATCGCTATTTAAAGTGCCTAATTCTGCTGTCGCTCAATCGTCAGGTGTAACTTATTTATTTATTCGTACTAAGGACGGCTTTACTGCTCAGCCCATTAAAGTGATCGGTAGAGAGGCGAATGACAGCATTATTAGTGGTGATTTAAGTTCTCGCAGTGAAGTTGCAGTTAAAGGTGCGGTGGCATTAAAAGCAAACTTACTTGGCTTGGGCGGTGATGAGTAATGGCTGCTTTAATTCGTTTTGCCTTAACCCAGCGATTGTTAATGATGCTGGTCACCTTATTGTTAATTGGTGGTGGTTATTCGGCCTTTAAACAAATTCCAATTGATGCTTTTCCAGATGTATCACCAACACAGGTAAAAATTATTGTCAAAATGGCGGGTATGCCGCCTGAAGAAGTGGAAGCAAGAATCACCGCGCCGATTGAGGTCGAATTGCTGGGTATTCCGCATCAAACTATGTTGCGTTCGGTTGCTAAATATTCTTTAACGGATATTACGATTGATTTTGAAGACGGCACCGATATTTTTTGGGCGCGCCAGCAAATTGCTGAACGATTAAGTACAGCATGGGTTAATTTACCAGAGGGTGTTGAAGGTGGAATTGCCCCGATGACCACGCCTTTGGGTGAAATATTTATGTTTACCATTGAAGGCGGTAACCTCACTTTAATGGAACGCCGCGATTTATTGGATTGGGTAATTCGCCCAGCACTGCGTACCGTTAGCGGAGTGGCTGATGTGAATGCCTTAGGCGGTTTAGCACGCTCTTTTGTCGTGGTGCCTGATAATTCATTAATGAGCGCGCGTAATATTAGTACCGCGCAATTAGTTAATGCCTTGCAAGCCAATAATCGTAATGATGGCGCAGGACGTTTGAACGAGGGAGAAGAAGCTTTATTAGTGCGCTCCGAAGGACGCATTAAAAACTTAGCGGATGTCGCATCTATTGTGGTCGGTAATAATAATGGTGTGCCTATTTTAGTCAGTGATGTGGCACGCGTGGAAATTGGCGCATTGACGCGTTATGGCGCGGTCAGCCGTAATGGTGTTGGCGAAGTGGTTGAAGGCTTGGTATTGAGTTTGCGTGGTGCGAATGCAGGGAAAACGGTGGCAAATGTACAAGCCAAACTAGATGAATTAAGTGAAAGTTTACCTGATGGTGTTCGCCTTGACGTGTTTTATGACCGTGGCCGTTTGGTGGATTCTGCCTTGTCATCGGTAAACAAGGCTTTATTACAAGCTATCGGTTTTGTGGTGGTGTTATTGGTGCTATTTTTAGGTAATTTGCGCGCTTCATTAGTGGTTGCCTTGATTTTACCATTAGCGGCTTTGTTTACCTTTATTATGATGCGCATCACGGGCATGTCGGCTAATTTAATGAGTTTAGGTGGTTTAACCATTGCCATTGGTATGCTGGTCGATGCGGCGGTAGTGGTCGTAGAAAATGTTTTAACGCAATTTTCACAAGGCCAAAAATCACAGCGTTTGCCCCGATTGCATATTATTTACCGTGCTACGCGTGAAGTCGCTGTGCCAGTGGTTTCAGGTACTTTGATTATTATTATCGTATTTTTACCGTTACTTGCCTTACAAGGCTTGGAAGGCAAGTTATTTTCGCCTGTAGCCTTAACTATTGTCTTTGCTTTGGCTGGCGCGTTAATTTTATCACTGACAGTGATTCCGGTATTTGCTTCTTATTTATTAAAAATGGGTGCTATAGAGGAGCCGTGGTTAGCTCGCCAAATGCATCGATTATATATGCCAACCTTGCATTGGAGTATTCATAATCGTAATAAAGTATTTATGACTGCTGTTGTTATGTTGGTCGTCACGGTTGGGGTGTTTATGCAAATTGGTAGCACCTTTATGCCAACCATGGATGAAGGTGATATTGTTATACAAATTGAGAAGCTACCGTCAATTACACTGGAAGATTCGGTAGCCTTAGATTTGCAAGTGCAGAAAAATATTTTAAAACATGTACCTGAAGTGAAAAATATTATTGCGCGTGTTGGCTCGGACGAGATTGGATTAGATCCGATGAGTCTGAATGAAACTGATACATTTTTAGAGTTGCGGCCTAAGGAAACTTGGCGCATGGAAACAAAAGAAGAATTGATTGAGGAAATTCGTAAAGTCATGGCCGGTACACCTGGTATTGCTTTTGGGTTTATTCAGCCGATTGAAATGCGTGTGTCGGAAATGTTGACGGGTTCGCGAGGCGATGTCGCGGTGAAATTATTTGGTACTGATTTGGATTTACTTAATCACAAAGCAGCAGAAATAGAAACCGTTCTGAAGTCTATTCCAGGGTCAGTGGATGTGTTTGCTAGTCAAAATGAGGGCATGCAGTATTTGCAATTAACGATTAATCGTTTAGCCGCAGGTCGTTTAGGGCTAGATATTGATCAAATAGAGCAGGTTTTGCGCGCGCAAGTAGAAGGTTTGAGATTAGGCATAGTGCAAGAAGGTGTGCGTAGAACGCCATTGATTTTACGTGGTGAAAGCCATAGTGCTAACTTTGAAAGTTTATTAATTGCTTTGCCTAATGGTAGACAAGTGCCGTTATCCAGTGTGGCTAAATTGGAAAAAGTGGATGGTATGGTATCGATTAAGCGCGAGCAAAGTCAGCGTTTTGTGGTCGTGCGCAGTAATGTTGATGGACGTGATTTGGTTGGTTTTGTCGATGAAGCCAGACAAGCTGTGCAGGCCCAAGTTGAATTACCGACAGGCTATTTAGTGCAATGGGGAGGGCAGTTTGAAAATCAACAGAGAGCAGCAGCACGCCTAGCCATTGTGGTGCCCGTTTCTTTATTGCTGATTTTTTTATTGTTATTTACTACCTTTGGTTCGGTACGTCAGGCGACCTTGGTGTTTTCTAATATTCCTTTAGCGATGATTGGCGGTGTGTTTGCTTTATGGATTTCAGGTGAATATATGTCCGTGCCAGCATCAATTGGTTTTATTGCTTTATTGGGTATTGCAGTGCCGAATAGTGTGGTGTTGCTGAGTTATTTTAATCAATTGCGCGCCACCGGTATGGCGCTATCAGAAGTGATAATAGTCGGTTCTGAGCGTCGTTTACGTCCGGTATTAATGACAGCGAGTTTAACCGCATTTGGATTATTGCCGATGTTATTTGCTACCGGGCCGGGTTCAGAAATTCAACGACCATTAGCAATTGTGGTGATTGGTGGTTTAGTGTCATCGACCTTTTTAACGCTAATTTTATTACCCATTTTGTATGAAATGTTCGGTGAAGCTAAACAGGAGCAAGGCGTATGAGGGATCAAGAATATTTAGTCACGATTAATGTTCCGCCTTTATTGGAAGATGCGGTGGTCGATTGCTTGCTGGCGATTGAAGCGGCGGATGGCTTTAGTAGTTTAACGGTTAATGCGCATGTGAGTGATCACACTCGTATGTCTTTAGCCGAACAAGTCGCCGGAACGCAAAGGCAAATTCGTTTTCAAATATATATACCGGAAGAGCAGTTAAATAGCTTAATTTATGCCTTAAAGCGCGATTTTTCTGGTTCTGGTATACATTATTGGGTGATGCCGGTATTAGATAGTGGTTATATCTAGCAGGCAATCAGTTTAATGTGACTCTTTTCTACGGTCAGTGGTACTGTTAGGCGTCATAAATCAAGGCTATGTCACCGTTAAGTGTGGAATTTAAAAAACCGCTATTATTTTAAGAACTTATAAAGGCCGATGGGTAGAACGTAGCGCCTAGGCTGTCGAAATTAACCATTTTATACGTGTTTTACTTCCCTTGTTTATGGATAAAGAATTTATAGGATGTGCCGACGCAGGAGGCGCATCGATGAGCTATTGATGCGCTTCGTTCCTCAGCACATCCTATGGGTTT
>JAUVAA010000079.1 GCA_030591965.1 bacterium | reverse complement strand
CTTTAAAAGCACAGAAGAGTTGAAAGAGAAGATTATGTCGTTCATTGATTATTTTAACAAAACCATGGCCAAACCTTTCAAATGGACTTATCAAGGCAAAGTCATGGCCGTGTAAATAGGGGCACGAGTTTACGGTTTGTTGTACTAGAAACAAATATAAACTAAACTGTTTAGTTTATAAAAGCTTGATTTTACTTTTATGACCTCCTGAGCTAGCGAATTAGGTTGTGCCGTGGGAGGGGCTTTTAGCCGAGATTTCATACAAATTGCGGCTAAAAGCCCCTCCCACATAGCCCACACCATTAAAGGCTCTAAAATTACGTAACAGTTAATGCTAAAATATCCGTTTTTATTGATTAATTAAGTAAACCGTGCCTAAAACCCTACCCCGCATAGCATTAACTCCAGGTGAACCTGCTGGAATTGGCCCTGATTTGTGTATACAACTTGCGCAACAAGATTTGGCCTGCCAATTAGTCGTCATTGCCGACCCTAAATTACTAGAACAACGCGCTAAACAGCTGAAGTTACCTTTAAAAATTAAATTATTTGATTCCGAACTAGCTATATCAGCTCATATTGCCGGCACACTAATCGTGTTGCCTTGTTTGTTAAACACTCCAGCTGAATGTGGTGTATTAAATAAAAATAACAGTGCTTACGTATTAAAAACAATCGAAATAGCAACACAAGGCTGTGTTTCAGGTTTATTTTCTGCCATGTTAACGGGACCAGTCCATAAAGGTATTATTAATGATGCGGGCATCGCATTTACAGGGCATACCGAGTTTATCGCTGAAATAACAGGCGGTCACCCAGTCATGATGTTGGCCACAGAAGGTTTGCGCGTCGCGTTAGTAACTACACATTTACCTTTAAAAGAGGTTAGCGCAGCAATCACCTCAGAAACATTAAGCACCGTCATTCAATTACTGGATCAGGATTTGCGCCTACGCTTTGGCTTAGAAAGTCCACGCATTTTAGTGTGTGGCTTAAATCCGCATGCGGGCGAAGGCGGGCATCTAGGACGTGAAGAAATTGAAGTCATCGAGCCAGTATTAAATCAATGTCGCGAATCGGGCATCAACTTACAAGGCCCCTTACCTGCTGATACTTTATTTACCAATAAATACCTGAGCAATGCCGATGCTGTTTTAGCGATGTATCATGATCAAGGGTTGCCAGTTTTAAAATACAAAGGCTTTGGCAAAGCGGTTAATATTACTTTAGGCTTACCTATTATTCGCACCTCAGTCGATCACGGTACTGCATTAGACTTAGCCGGCACCGGCAAAGCAGACGCAGGCAGCATCCTTTATGCTTTACAAACGGCCATGCAAATGTCCAATCACTTAGATAAATATTAATATGGCACATATAGCACGTAAACGTTTTGGTCAGAACTTTTTGCATGACCATCATATTATCAGCAATATCCTTGGCTCTCTAGCTTATAGTAAAGATCAACATTGGGTGGAAATTGGCCCGGGGCAAGGTGCTCTGACCGAATCCATACTAACCGATGGCATTCAGCTCGATGTCGTAGAATTAGATCGCGACTTAGTGCGCTTTTTGGATTTCAAATTTCGCAACTTTAGCAATCTAACCATACACAGCTCCGATGCCTTAAAATTTGATTTTTCTGCCTTAGCCACTCAAGGAGAGAAACTACATATCTTAGGCAATCTGCCCTACAATATATCCACGCCACTGATGTTTCATTTACTGGAAAATACGCCGCTGATTGCAGATATGACCTTTATGTTGCAAAAAGAAGTGGTTGATAGAATTTGTGCGGAACCAGGCAGTAAAAAATACGGCCGTTTAAGTGTCATGATGCAATATTATTGCGAAACTGAACACTTATTTGACGTACCTCCAGAAAGCTTTAATCCAGCGCCTAAAGTGATGTCATCGATTGTACATTTAGTACCACATGCACAACCGCCTGTTGTTATCGATTCAGTTAAATCACTAAATACGGTAGTGACTGCAGCTTTTTCACAACGTCGCAAAACATTACGTAACTCACTCAAAAAGCTCATCTTGGAAACCGATATTGCTGCCTTAGGTATAGATCCAACGATACGTGCGGAATGTTTACCGCTAGAAGATTTTGCCAAGCTTAGCCAGTTTGTACATCAAAACCCTTTGCCAGAGGAATAAATGGCTAGCTATTAACCAAGTGGTAGGGCGGACTGGAGTCTGCCCTACCCGCGTTATTTTTAAATTAATTTCAGGTACTTACAATGCTGCGCTTCACCGCCAATCTTAGTTTATTGTTTACTGAAGTCCCACTAATCGATCGCTTTGCAGCCGCTAAAGCTAATGGTTTTAATGCGGTTGAAATTCAATTCCCTTATGAACTTAGTGCGCAAACAATAAGGCCTGAGCTAGATGCTCAACAATTGCAATTAGTCTTATTCAATGTCGCCGCCGATGATTTATTACAAGGTGGAGAAGGACTGGCCGCAGTCCCTGAAAAAAAAGCGCAATTTAAAGTAGCTGTAGGCCAAGCAGCCGAATATGCAAAAATCCTCAAGCCAGAAGCGATTAATATTTTGCCTGGTCGCTGTTTTGATAACGATCGTCTGGAAATATACCAAGCTACCTTTAAAGATAATTTACGCTATGCCCTAAACGTATTTTCACCCCTAGGTATTAAGACCGTTTTTGAAGCGATTAATACGCTCGATATGCCAAACTTTATCGTGCATAGCAGTACGCAAATGTTAGACATAATGGCAGAAATCAATCATCCTGATTTAATGATGCAATATGATATTTATCATATGTTAATGATGCAGGAAGATCCGGCTCATTTTATTCCTCAATACAGCGATAAAATCGGTCATATTCAATTCGCCGATTGCCCCGGCAGACATCAACCTGGCACTGGCAAGGTTGACTTTAAGCAACTATTCTCCATCATTAAATCATCAAACTACACCGGCTGGGTAGGCGCAGAATACCAGCCTTTAAACTCAAGTACTAACTCCCTAAGCTGGCTAAAAAACTCCTATTAATTATCATGTTCTCCCGAAAAAAATTAAGTCTTGGCATCTGCACCACTCTGCTATTAAGTGGTTGCTCTAGTTTTGGTTATGGCGTCGCTGAAGCTATTTTGGACCAGCAAAAACAAAGTGATGATCGCCTCTGTCAAATAACGGGGCAAGCCTTTACAGGGTTAGAGCCATTTTTAAATGATGGGCTTAAAGTACTCATGGTGCATGGCATAGGTCAACATGGACCAGGTTACTCAGCTGAGTTTTTGGGGAAGCTCTCTGCCGAAATGGGGCTGGTAAAAAAATCACCTGGCTTTAAAACAATTGATCTTACCGACCCTTTAGATTCCAGTAAAAATCTTGGCAGCGTCAGAGTGCATCATTACTTCGATGAGCAAGCTAATAAATCGTTACTGTTTTATGAATTAGTCTGGTCGGTTATTACTGAAGAAGCAAAAAAAGTAATCGCCTACGACAGTACTGGTGAATATTCTCACCGCAGAGCCACGATTAATAACCTACTGAAAAACTTTAGTAATGACACACTACCTGACTCCTTTTTATATTTAGGTGATCACCGTGAGGATATTTTAATTTCCTTTACTCAAGCTTATTGCTGGATGGTCGCCGAGAACTGGTCAGGCCTTGCTCAACATACAGCAAGTGCTTGTGACTTTAACGCGCCAGACTTCAATACAAACCTAGAAAATAACCACTATGCTTTTGTCTCTCATAGCCTAGGCAGTCGCATTACTATTGACGGTCTACAGCGCATTGCCAGACTAACAGGAAGTAATACCGATATTTACCGTGGCCCTCTAAAAAAACCACGAACGGCAGTACAAATTCTAAAACAAAAAAACACTTCGATTTTTATGCTGGCTAACCAATTACCAGTACTACAATTAGGTAGAAAAAAAGCAGAGGTCACTCAACAATATAAAGATTACTGCTTAGAAGACGGCAAACATTATCCAGAGCGCATGTATAAATCGACTGAAATTATTGCCTTTAATGATCCTAACGATATTGCCAGCTACCCTATCCCTTATAATTTCAGCAAACAGTTCTTAGATTCACGACTCTGCATTAATACTTCTAATGTAGATATTAATATTGCTAATGTTGTCGATTTCCTAGGCTTAGGTACGGCAGCCAACCCTTTAACCGCACATTCGGGTTATCAATCTGATGATCGAGTCATTGCCTTAATCGCCAAAGGCATTGGCTCAAAGAATACCGCTAACATTATTAATACACGCTGTAAGTGGATAGAAGAAGCCGATTAGGCTTGATTGTTATGACTGCATAAAAAACGGGCCCATAAGGCCCGCCCAAATTCATCCTATTTCAATATAACAATAACTACACTCTAAACTGCCCCACTAAACCTTCTAACTCTTCAGAAAGTCTCGCTAAATCACGGCTAGCCGTTAAAGTATTATTCGCTGTTTCTACGCTATTATCAGCAATATCGCTAATCCTGATGACATTTCGGTTTATCTCTTCAGTCACTGAATTTTGTTGAGAAGAAGCCGTAGCAATTTGCGCATTCATATCATTAATAGTTGAAATAGCTTGAGTAATTGCTGACAGCGCAGTACCTGAATCCGTTGCCTGCCCAACACTTTTACCGGCCATTTTTTGGCTTGCGCCCATGGCGCTAACAGCACTTTTCGCACCGGCTTGTAGTTTTTCAATCATCGTCTGAATTTCATTAGTGGATGATTGTGTTCTACTTGCTAATGTCCGTACTTCATCAGCAACAACCGCAAAGCCTCGACCATGCTCGCCTGCTCGTGCCGCTTCAATTGCTGCATTCAAAGCTAATAAATTAGTTTGCTCAGAAACGCTACGAATAACTTCTAAAATACCACCTATATCCCCTACATCAGCTTCCAACTGCTGAATAACTGAAGTGGCTTGATCTATTTCACTTGCTAAAGAATCAATCGAACGAACAGCTTCTGAGACAACGCGCTGCCCTTCATTTGCCTGACTATCAGCATCTCCAGCGGCTACCGCTGCACTAGATGCATTACGCGAGACTTCGACAACGGTTGCCGCCATTTCTGTGATTGCAGTTGCGACTTGTTCAGTATTTTCTTTTTGCTGACGCACGCCGCTTAAATTTTGCTCCACAGTTGAGGACAACTGATCAGCATGCCTTGCTAAATCATGAGAATGCTGATTAACACTGCTCATAATACCTTGTAAATTGGCTGCAGCACGATCAAATTCAACCGCCATAACACCAATCTCATCCGTTGGGCTAAAATGAGACCGCGCAGTTAAATTACCTTTACCAAATGAAACAGCAAAAGCACTTAAAGCTTTGAGAGATTGCACAATACTATTCGGAATGACAATCGCAAGCCCCACACCCAACACAAGGCCAATTAATAAAGCAACCATAATAATAAATCCAGCCCGCTTAACTAAAGCACTTGTTTCCTGAGCAATAACAGCGGCCTTCTCCCAGCCATTATTTTCCGCATCTAACGCTGATTGGCGCGCATTTGCGGCAATTTGATCCATATTTTTAATAATGCCTTGCAGGCTATTATCATTCGCTATCCATTGCGCTGCCGCACGCGTATAGTTTTCAGTTGCAATACGTGCCGTTTCAATACGTTTTAACTCTGAAGCATCCGGATTTTTTTGCTGTAAAGCAGTATACAGCCCCATCAACTCAGGCAATTCAGCCTGCATCATCTGATAGTATTTACGATCCTTATATAAACGTTCTTGCTTTTCATGCTGAATAATGGCGTAAGCTAAAGACTTAACCTTATTTACTACAATATATTTCTGCACTTTAATATTAAGCGAATAAGGTGTTGTTCCTTGCTGCATTAATGCTGCATATTCCTGCTCTTGCTTGAGTGCAAACTGATCCGCTTCATTGATCACGCTTTGCCCCATCTGAACCATAGTTGCAACTGCCTTTTGATTATCTAATAAAGCATTTACTCCGCGTTCATATAAACCTCTAAACTCCGTAACATTGCGCTTAACAGCGGCGGACTGACTCAATAGATCTTGATCATTAAACTTATTCGCCAAAGCATCAACTGCAGACAAATCCTTATCCATTTTGGCTAAAACATCTTTAGCCCGCTGATGTATTTCTGGCTTTTCATAAAGCAAGTAACGTAACTGCTCAATCGTTGCATCATAAGCTCCAGCATGAACATCAACCGCTAAATGAACTGCTGGCACTTTCCATTGGGTAATCTCATCAACATTTTGCCCTAAGCTATAAATGTATTTCCACGCCAAGCCACCAACAACCAATAAAATCAAGATTAAACTCGAGAAACCCAGTACCAACTTATTACGAATAGTCATAAAAATCCTTATGAAGCTTTATCAAAATCATTCCCATACTTGCTAACGTCTTATCGACCTAGCAGCCAATTACTTTAAGTCTTTCTATCATTTTTTATCACTGTTGATAGCATTATCTGTATTGCGCACGAAGCCCCTAACAATCGACTGAACGGCCATGCCGAACAATTAAGGAAGTTTAGTCGCTTATGAAAATTTTGATACAAAATATAACCTGGGGTTATGAAAAAACCGACTATCTAAGTTGCGAATGCACTTAGTCAATGCTTAATACTATAAATCACACAAGCTGCATGGAGCTTGCGGAATAAACCAAAAATTACTCCAAACGCTTAGTAACTACTTTACTACCTTTAAAAGCTCGCAGCTTATTAGGTTTGGCATTATGCTCGAACCTAATAAGCTGAAGTAACTAGAGCAGCTAACTACGCCGCTTGAACAGGAATAGAATGGCTGGTTCTAACCATTTCATTATTATCATTAAAATAGACTAATTTCGGCTTAAAACCCTTCAATTCCGCCTCATCTAACTCCGCATAAGTACAGACGATAATATAATCACCAGGACAAGCGCGACGAGCAGCTGCGCCATTAATAGAAAAAATGCCTGAACCGTCTTCTGCACGAATCGCGTAAGTAGTAAATCGTTCGCCATTATTGACATTATAAATCTGGATTTGTTCGTATTCTCTTATGCCAGAATAATCCAGTATCTTGCCATCAATAGCACAAGATCCCTCATAGCCTAATTCAGCATGAGTTACCGTTGCTCTGTGTAATTTTGCTTTAAGCATTGTAATTTGCATATCAGTCTACGATCTCTAAAAATTTTGGAACCAAATATTATCACAAATTAATTCCATATAAACAAGGAACTAATTCTCAATATCTACCTGTATATTATCAATTAAACGCGTTTTACCTATCTTAGCCGCCACTAAAATAACAATTTCTGTATCGCCCTGCTCAGCAGTTTTCAGGTCATATCGCCGACAAATAGAAAAATAATCCGGCCTAAACCCCTGCTCTGCTAGGAACTTAGTTTGTTGCTTTTCGATGTCAACATAAGCTATTTTTTTATCTCGAATCAAAGCTTTAGCCGCACATAAAGATTGGTACAGTTGCGGCGCTTGCTCACGTTGCTCTACCGTTAAATAACTATTACGCGAACTCATCGCTAGACCATCTAACTCACGTACTGTTGGCACAGAAACAATGTCTACTGGCAAATTCAAATCAGCAACCATGGCATTAATAACCGTTAATTGCTGAAAATCTTTTTCACCAAAAAATGCTTTATCCGGCTGGACAATATTAAATAATTTACAGACGACTGTAGCAACCCCATCAAAATGCCCAGGCCTTGCAGCACCACAATGATTTTCAGATACCTGACTAACACTGACTTTAGTTAGTTCATTAACCGGATACACCTCTTCGACACTGGGCATAAAAACCACATCGACACCTACGTCCTGTAACTTTTCCTGATCCGCGTGCTCAGTTCTGGGATACAGCGAGAAATCTTCACCTACACCAAATTGCGTAGGATTAACAAAAATACTAACAACCACTCGATCCGCTTGCGCCTTTGCTGTATTAACTAACTGTAAATGCCCTGCATGCAAGTTACCCATAGTCGGCACAAAAGCAATGCTTTCACCTGCTATACGCCACTGTTTAAGTAATTCACGTAAAACTTTAATATCTGCAATACACTTCATTTTCTTAAAAACTATGTTCTGGCAGTGGAAACTGGCTTTCTTTTACTTCTTGCACATAAGCTTGAATCGCCTCAAAAATAGAATCTGCTTGCTGCATATAATTTTTAGTAAAGCGCGGTATTTTTCCTAAACTAATGCCCAACATATCGTATACAACGAGGACTTGACCATCGCAATCTACGCCTGCACCAATACCAATCACAGGAATGCTTAATTGTTCAGTAATTTGTTGCGCTAAAGCAGCAGGAACACATTCAAGAATAAGTATCTGAGCACCCGCCTGCTCTACTTGCAATGCATCTGCCAAAATCTTTTCTGCTGCACCGACATCCTTGCCTTGCACAGCATATGTTCCTAATTGATAAATTGACTGCGGTAACAAACCTAAATGCGCACAGACGGGAATGCCTTGCTGCACCATAAACTCGATATTTTCTATGCGCGCACCTTCTAATTTAACCATTTGCGCGCCCCCCTGCTGAATTAATAAAGCCGCATTTTGAGCCGCCTGCATGGGTGTAGCATTACTCATAAAAGGTAAATCAGCAATAATAAATGCCTGTTGACTGCCGCGGCTCACTATTTGCGTATGATAAAGCATATCTTGCATACTGACCGGCAAGGTACTTGAGTGCCCTTGCACAACCATACCCAAAGAGTCACCAACCAACAAAACATCAATGCCTGCTTGATCTATCAGGGCCGAAAAAGTAGCATCATAAGCTGTTAAACTGGTGATTTTTTGACCTAATTTCTTCATTTTTTGTAAATCAACAATCGTCTTAGCTTTCACTTGCTTCACTGTTGTGTATTGACTCATTCAGCTAATCTCACCAAACCATCTAAAGGACAATGCTCAACTAAAATAGATATATCACCCAAGCTAGGCACCTGTATAGCTGGCGCAATTTCCTGTAAAGGATAAAGTACAAAAGCACGTTCGGCTAAACCATAGTGCGGCACAATTAAATCTGGGTGATTAATCAGTTGGTCTCCATAAAGCAATATATCTAAATCTAAGGTTCTAGCACCCCAGCGCTCATCTTTACGTACGCGCCCATGATCTAGCTCTATTTTTTGCAAACAGCGCAAAATTTCGATAGCAGGCAAATCAGTTTCAACAGCCATCACGGCGTTGACATAATCGGGCTGATCTTGCGGCCCCATCGGCGGACTACGGTAGAGACTGGAACAGGCAACTTCTTGCACACCAACCAAGGCATCAATAGCTTGTCTAGCATCCTTTATCTGTTCCGCCGGCGTAGATAAATTACTACCTAAGCCAATATAAACAATTACTTTAGTCATTTATCTTCGCTTTAACTGTGGGCTTACGTCTACGCCTGCGTTTTTTAGGTGCACTCTTATTTAAACCCGCGACCATCTTTTGCTGCTTGTCTTCTGACACACGCTGAAAATCAGTCCACCAAATCGCCAAGGCCTTATCCGCACCACCTGTCTCAGCACGTAAAACTAAAAAATCATAGGCAGCTCTAAATTTAGGATGACCCAATAAACGAAAGGCTTTCGAGCCTCCACGTACCGAGAATCTGGGTTGCATACCCCAAACATCACGCATTGCCATACCTATATGCTTTGGAAAAGCAGTATGTTGCACTTGCTTAGAAATGACCTTGCTAGCCGCCTGCTGATATGCAATCGACTCAGGCAAGCCATCTGCTAAATTTTTCTCGGCCTGAGTACTAACCGCATCCCACAAAAAAGTAGAAAAAAGAAAATAAGGAGCAATACTTTTACCCTCAGCAATACGCTGATCAGTATTTTCCAAGGCTTTAGCAATAAACATTTTGGGAAAGCCATTATCTTCGCTACTTAAACTTTTTTCAGCTGCTGGGTATAAATACTCAAACAAGCCATAATGACGTAGCATTTCATAAGTTTGCACGGCGTAGCCTGATAAAAACAACTTGAGCGCTTCATCTTGTAATCGTGCTGAGGGAATATTAGCTAATAACTCCGCCAATTCAAAAATAGGTTTTTCACAAGCAGGATTCACTGTAAATCCTAATTTCACCGCAAACCGCACCAACCGAATCATGCGCACAGGATCTTCACGGTAGCGTAATTCAGGCTCACCAATAAGGCGAATTACACCTGCCTTATGATCATCCATACCGCCGACATAATCGACGATTGAGAAGTCTTTAATATTGTAATACAGCGCATTCACTGTGAAATCACGACGCACAGCATCTTCCGCTATCGTTCCATAATTATTATCGCGTAATAAGCGGCCTTCTTGATCTGCTTTAGGCGCACTCTTAGCATCATCTCCAGCACCTCGGAATGTAGCTACTTCAATCATGTCACGACCAAAAATCACATGCGCTAAACGAAACCGCCTTCCAACGATACGACAATTACGAAAAGTCTGCTTAACCTGTTCTGGACTGGCATTTGTGGCAACATCAAAATCTTTCGGCTCACGTCCAAGCAACAGATCCCGAACACACCCCCCCACTAAATAAGCATCATAACCTTCACTTTTTAAACGATATAAAACCTTTAAGGCATTTTTATTGATTTGACTACGCGAAATATTATGCTCTGGTCGCGTATAAATCCTTGGCCCGCCTGCTTCTGGCTTTTTTTCTGAGCTTGCATGCGCAACTTCAATCACAGCCTCAGTGCTTTGGGCTTTATTTATTATTTTTTTAAAGAAACTTAAAATTTTTCTCTTCCTTTTTTAACTTAAATGACTAGAACCATCATTTAAAAATAACTTACATTGTAACTTACCAAAGCTATATATAACACCAGTAACCTTTTGGCTTTTTTGCCTATGCCTATGCCTGACAGATAAATTATCCTTTTAGCATATGCCTAGCTACCATCGTAAGCTGGCACATGTTTATCTAGGATATTCATCGCATATTTTACTACATCGAAAAGTACGTAATTCATAACCCTCCATAATGCCCTGCCTTAAGTTTATGGCTTATATCCACATCCGTATAGATTAAAGACCCAACTATTTGCATATCCCCTTTCTCGCCCTCTATACTTTCCGCTAACAAACAAATCAACGTACGGGCACACAGAAAAACCAATCATCATCAAAAACACGCAAATATTTAGTGGATTTTCTTTTACAAAAAAGGCGATTATATAGTAGAATCGTTCTTCACTACGTACTTAATCTTGAAATTAACTATTACCACTCACTCTACAATGGCTAAAGCTTTAAGTAAGTGAATTAAAAAACTGGGGGAACAATGTTTAAAAAATTATTTGGCGCCTTAATAGACCATCCATTTCTAGCAAGTATTTTTATTTCTGATTTATTTATCTTGCTTTTCCATAAACCGCCATTCTTATTTTCACTAGTTATGCTCGGCGGATTAATGGCTTACTGCATGTTTATAGGTCAAAAACTTTCTTTATTTAAAGTTTAATCATTGGCTAAACAAAAGCAGCAAAAACTTGGCACGGCAACCCCTGCAATGCCAAGTTTTTTTCGTTATTTCGCAGCCATTTTTTATGACCTGCTTCTACTTATCGCCATTTTCTTTTTGGCAACAGCCATATTGCTCCCCCTCAACTCAGGCGAAGCGATCAAATCCCCACTTGTATTTCCTTTATACTTATACTCCATTGGCTTTCTGTTTTACGGCTGGTTCTGGACGCATGGTGGGCAAACACTAGGCTTGCAAGCATGGAAGTTACGCTTAGTCAGCAACAACGCATCTAATATAACTTGGAAACAAGCCTTTATACGCTATATTAGCGCCTCTTGTTCCTGGCTTATATTTGGCCTAGGATTTTTTTGGTGCCTATGGCAAAAAGATAACAAAACATTGCATGACTTAAGCTCTAATTCTTATATTATTCGCACAGAAATTAACGCAGACGACTAATCGCATACAATGCACCAAGTAGCACCAAACTACTTGGAAGTACAGCAACAAACAGCGGGTTCAACCCATAAACCACCCCCATCTGCCCAGCTGCATTATCAACAATATTAAAAGTCATTCCAATCAGGATTCCAAGCATCATCCTTGGCCCCAACGCAACACCTCGCCCCACACCAACAACAAAAGGCGCCGAGACTAACAGCATCACTAAAGTAATGAACGGATTAATAAGTCTCGCCCAAAAAGCTAATTCATATTTTGCGGCATCTTGTTTGTTTTCTTGCAAAAAGTTGATATATTTCGACAAGTCATAAAGTGATAAATTTTCTGGGTCCATGACTACCACATCAACTACATCTGGATCGACCACCGAATACCAAGCTTCCTCATCTACATTTTTCGCACTAACTTTATTCGCAGATATATACGACGTTTGAACACCTTTTAATTGCCAGGCACCTTTATCTAAAAAATGCCCACTCTGAGCATAAACTACTTTTTTCAAACGCCGCTCATCATCCAATTCATAAATAGAAATATTAGCCACATCACCAGCGGTATAAATATCCTTTACGTTAATAAATTGCTTTCCATCACGCAACCATAAGCCATTAGCTAACCTAGTTACAGGTCGTTGTGTTTTAGCCACACTTCTTAACACTTTTGCTTTTTTTTCAGCATCAGGCCCAACAAATTCACCTATACCAAAAGAAAAGACAACCAAAATCATACCCGCCATCATCACCGAGCGAATAATACCGAACACTGAAACGCCCGATACTCGCATAGCCATTAATTCACGATGATTAGCCATGCCACCCAAAACAAAAAGGCTACCCAGCAAAGCCGCGGAAGGCATTAATTCATATAAATAATGCGGAATCATCAAGCCCAAATACATAAAAATATGTTTTAAATCATAATCTCCAGTCCCTAAAGACTTCAATTCATCCTTTAGAGAAAATAAATTAAACAAGGCATAAAGAGCAATCAAAGCAATCAACGTTCCCTTCAGTACCTCCTTAACAATATAACGATCTAATGCATTCATACCGTCTTGCCTCTTAGCTTCATAAGCACCCAAGCAGGCCCATATAATCTGACTAATAAAAACACAATAAAAACACTAGCCAACATATAGACACCCCAAAAACCTAACCACACCGGAATTTCACCCTTCACCATCCACCTAGCATTTACTTTTTCAAAGTTGGCAAAACTAAAATAAATCAGAAAAGCAGCTAACAAGTTCCCATACACACCTGCGCGCGGACTCACTTGCGCCAAGGGGACGGCCATTACAGTTAAAACAATAATACTCAAAGGTATCGACAAACGCCTATATAACTCGCTTAATTCCCCCAAATCCTGTGTTTTAAATAACACCTCAGTTTTCATACCATCATATTTACTCTCTTTAACTCCCGCTCCACTTTCCAAGCGCATCGCATATTCACTAAAGCTTTCAAAAATAAAATCCACATCACCCGCTTTTCCTTGAACACGCTCGCCATTCATAAACACAAT